>CAYXGV010000026.1:0-15942 GCA_964464685.1 uncultured Gammaproteobacteria bacterium
CCGCAATTAGTCAAGCTATCAAGCTTGATCAGGTTGATAATGGGGGAAATTATTTGTCGGCTATTGCTGATATGACTAGCGGAACAGTTTATATGATTTCAAGTGTTGGTACCTTATCAGGTTGCGATAATAATAATATATATTGTGATGTGAATGTTGATTCAGATGGTGCCTGTGTTGACTTGTCCGGCTTGGTTGTTGATGGCTATATAGGGGCAGTACCAATTAGTCCAGATGGAGACTCTGATGTCACTTGGGGAGAAAATATAACTGGTTATACTCTAGAACGTGAGTCAAATGGTATTATTCACGTCCGGGCTTGCGAGAGTGAAAATAGTAGTGAGATTGTTATTTCAAGTTAAGTTTATAATAATAGTTTAATAAAAAAATACGTATTTTCCACCCGAGGCGGATCTGTCCTTTGGCAGAAATACGTATTTTTTAATTTTAATAAATTATCATCTCCACAGTATAGTTTGCCATTTTTAGTTTAGAGTAAAAATTTTAATAATAAAAAACATCCTCGTCAGTTGAGAATGTTTTTGTGCACATGGCAGGAATCTCCGCCCAAGGCGGATCCGCCTTGGGCGGAGAACCCACATCAACGGTTCTCCCGATGTCGCTTCGCTCATCGGGATAAACTACGACCGTTGTGTTATCCATTATTTTGTGCACCTGGCAGGAATCGAACCCACATCATCGGTTCCGAAGACCGATGTTCTATCCGTTGAACTACAGGTGCATAATAAAACACGATACAAAATACACATAATACGATACAAGATATTTTTTCTTAGTTGTATTTTAATACGTGTATGTTGTATCGTGTTTCAGTACGCCGTCTGGGGCTCGAACCCAGGACCTTAGGATTAAGAGTCCTCTGCTCTACCAGCTGAGCTAACGGCGCGTGTGTCACATTGTCATCCCGAGCGGAATCCCGACGAAGTACGGGATGTAGTCGAGGGATCCCTTTCTTAAAGATTGCTTTTGGTTAAAGAAAGGGATCTCTCCACTTCATTCCCCTTTGTCTCCCTACGGTCGCCAAGGGTCATTACGGTCGAGATGACATGATGTGCGACTTATCCAACATATTCTTCATTCGGATCTCGTTTTATTATTGCTATTTTTGGGCCTTTCCAGCCTTTTACTTTTAGACCTTCTTCAGCAGCATCTACTTGGGCCTCTTGTTTGCTAGTGCCTTTGCCTTCGGCGATTTTTTCTTTGTCTATGTAAACTCCAACCACAAATTCTTTAGCATGGTCTGGTCCTTCTTCTTTTAATACGCGATAAGTAGGAGTAACACCAACAATTTCTTGAGTTGATTCTTGAAATCTTGATTTTGGATCCATCCACAGTCCCATTTCTAATACTACAGGTAATTTGCTTACTATCCAGCGAAGGATAAATTGTTTGGTAATGTCCCAACCTTGGTCAACATAAATTGCTCCAATAGTTGATTCCATTACTTTAGCCAAAATATATTCTCGAGCTTTGGTGCCTTGATCTTTTGATTCACCATGACTCAGAAATAAATATGGTTCTAACCCGATGTCAGTGGCAACTTCGGCACACATTTTAGCATTTACCAATGCTGCTCTCCAGTTTGTAAGCTCTCCTTCGGGGTTCAAATAATTTTCAAATAAAAATTCAGTAACAACTAATTCAAGGACAGCATCTCCTAAAAATTCCATCCGTTCATTATGGCCAAGAGGGAAGTCACGATTTTCATTTAAAAAAGACCTGTGGACTAGAGCCTGAACAATATAATTGGGATTATTAAATTTAATTCCAATTCTTTCCTCTAACTCAGAAAAGTTTTTTTCTTTATAAGCATCAACTGGGGGTATTGTCATATAATAGTATATTTAAATTATATATACTAATATACGAATGTACTAATGATACGAATGCTATACGAATTCCAGTCTAGAAAAACATTAGTATAGCATTAGTATAATTGGTATTATTAGTATATTGGTATATTTACTTCGTATATTTATTTAGAATTTTCTTTGTTAACATCTTTGTATATTGCTCCTAAAATTCCATTGATAAATTTGCCTGATGATTGTCCGCCATAGGTCTTGGCGATTTCAATGGCTTCATTGATGGCAACTTTGGCTGGAATTTCATCGTTTAATAATAATTCATAAATTCCAATCCGTAAAATATTTCGGTCAATCAGATTTATTTGATCCATTGGCCAATTGGTGGCATAGTCGGTTATTACTTTGTCTATTTTTGCTAAACTGTCTATAATTGAATAGACAGTTTTTTCTATATATTCTTTTTCATCTTCTACCCCAGCACCAAATTCCAGTAAATTTTGTTCAATAATAGCTGGTATGCCTGCAGTTGGCTGTTCACGAAAATCCCACTGATACAGTGTTTGAAGTATAATTGTACGAGCAAGATGACGGCTGGACATAGGGTTAAAAGAAAAGTAATTATTTTTGAATGTTCTTAATTGGTAAAAATAAATTTGGAATTGGAAGACAAAGTTTTTTCACGACACACGACCCACACAACACTACCCAGACAAACAAGACAATTGTGTCGTGTTACGTGGGTCGTGTGTCGTGAATATAATGTTTAATTACTCAATTACTGTATCTTTATTTATCCTTTTTATTCCTTTTGGTTCGCAAAACTCGCTTGTTGACATCAATCGCTTTTCTGCTTTTGTAAGTACCACATTTGGCACAAGCACGGTGAGGAAGTGTTTTGGCACCACATTTTTCACAGGTAGCTGTAGTGGTTTTTTTCAAAGCAAAATGAGAAGCGCGTTGTCTTTTTGAGGTGTTGGTACGTTTTTGTGAAGGTAAACCCATATTTTTGAATTTTTAATTTCCAATTTTCAATTTCCAAAAGATTGGTATATGAAATTTAGAGTTGAGTTAAACTGACGACATTATACATTATATCATAAAAAAAATCAAGGGGGAATACACACAATTGCCAAAAACGCTAAAATCAGTTAAAATACAGTTATGGAAATCAAAATATGTGAAAATAGACAAGAGTGGAAAAATTTTAATAAACAGCTAATCTCAGCTGAATTTTTGCAATCTTGGGATTGGGGGGAGTTTCAAAAAAGTACTGGAAAAGAGGTTTTGCGTTTGCAAATATTTGAGGGTGGAGAAGTTGTAGAACAAATGCAAGGATTTGTGCATAATTTAGGATTAGGAGTGAAATATTTGTATTTGCCGAGAGCGAGCCTTAAGTCAGAAGTCATAAGCCATACTCGAAGGGAATCTCTCTTTGGGGATAAGTTTTTTAAAGAGCAGGGGTTTTCTTTTATACGTATAGAAGCTAAAGAAGAGTTACGACTTATGACTTATGACTTATACCCACGGGGCATCCCTCTACGGGGACAACTTACAAAGAATCGTCAACCTGGCACCACATTATTATTAGATCTAGAAAAGTCGGAAGAAAATCTATTAAAAGAAATGCACGCCAAGACTCGATATAATATCGGTTTGGCAGAAAAAAGGGGATTGATAATAAAGCCAGATAAAGACACAGATGTTTTTTGGAAATTGAATGAGGCAACTACTGGCCGTGATAAATTTAAAAGCCATGATAAAAATTATTACGCCAAGATGTTGGAAAATAATTTTTGTCACCAGTTGACCGTTTATTATAATTATCAAGCCATTGCTTCTGATTTATTTATTGTTTACGGTGATACCTGTACCTATTTACATGGAACTTCGGCAAATGAATATAGAAATTTGATGGCACCATATTTATTACAATGGGAAGGTATAAAATTGGCCAAGCGACTAGGTTGCAAATTTTATGATTTTTGGGGAATCGCGCCGATTCTAAGAGAAGACGCTGGTAAGCAAGTAAGTTGTTTTAATAATTTTTGTTGGGATATAAATCATCTTTGGACTGGGGTGACAAGATTCAAAGTTGGTTTTGGTGGTACTGTCCGCGAATATCCGCAGGCGGTTGATGTGGTTTTAAATAAATGGAAATATGTGGTTTATAAGTTGGCTCGAAAATTAAAAGGATTAAATTAATAATTATGGAAAATATTTCTTGGTCACAAAAACTTTTTTTAAAAATTAATAAGCAAGTTGGTAAAAAGATTTGGCTTGATTGGCTATTTTATTTTTTTGCTCGTTGGTTGATTTATATTTTATTTTTCGTCATAATATCGTGGGGCTTGATTGTGCTTGAGCCAATTATTTTTAAAAAGTTTATAAAATTTTTTTTAACAGCTTTTGCTGGTGAGGTGGCAATTAGCTGGTTGATAGCCTTGTTTGTTCAGCATCATCGACCATCAGTAGAATTGCCAAATATAAAAACTTTGGTTAATCCAATGCAAAATTGGAAATCATTTCCATCGGATCATTCAGGACAATCTTTGATTCTTGCACTTTTACCAGCCTTGTTTGGTGCACCAGTTTGGTTTGTTGCTCCATTGGTTTTTTTGGCAATCGGAGTAGCTTTTGGTCGGGTTTATGTCGGAGTTCACTATCCACGCGATATTATTGGCGGTTGGATTTTGGCAATTGTAATTATTTTATTAGCCGAATGGTTATTGTCAAATTTGACTCAACCAGTTTATAATTTAATTTTTTAATTTTTGAGAAGTGAAAATATATGATAAGTGATAGATGATATTTTTAGATATTTATCATTTATCATTTATCATTTATCATTTTTGTATGAACGCAATAATTCTATGTGGGGGGCTTTCAACTAGATTGGGAGATATTACCAAAGATATTCCAAAGATCTTACTCAAAATCGGTGATAAGACAGTTTTGGATTGGCAACTTGAGAAATTAAAATCAGTTGGTGTGACAGAAGTAGTACTGGCAGCTGGCCATTTGGCCAAAGTTTTGTTTGATGAAGTTGGCGAAAATAGAAATGGTTTGGATTTGATTTATGCAGTAGAAGATAAGAAGTTGGGCACTGGTGGAGCTATTAAGCATGGTTTGCAATATGTTTTCAAACCAGGTGAGCCAACCATAATTTTGAATGGTGATGTTCTGACAACTATCAATTTGGTTGATATGGTAGCGCAATTACCTAATCCAAGTGATGGCATTATTCTTGGTGCTTATGTGGAAGATATTGCTAGTTATGGTACGCTTGTGTATGATGAAAAAAATCATTTACAAGAGTTCAAAGAAAAAGAAGGAATTCATAAACCGGGTTATCAAAATGGTGGAATTTATATTTTTAATTCACAAATAAAAAATTATTTTCCCGACGCCGATGTTTTTAGTGTTGAATATGATGTCTTTCCCAAAGTAAAAGATTTGTATGTTTACGAATCAAAAAATTTTTGGATAGATGTCGGAGTGCCGGAGAGATTGGAGTGGGCGAAGTTGAACTACCGTGATTTTGAGGGTTGATTTTTTATAAAAGTAATTGCGTTTGCAATTTTTGATAGGTGATAAATGATACTTGCTAAGAGAGTTATCATCTATCATTTATCACATATCATTTTTCATATGAAAAAATTATTTTTAATTATACTAATTCTTTGTTTAGTAATTTTTGTTTGGTTTTTTATTTCAGAGATTTATACTGCCGAAGCACAAAAAATTGATAAAGTTATTTTTGAAGTAAAGCAGGGCGAATCAGTTGGGGAGTTGGCTGATCGTCTGAAAGATGAGCAAATTATCCGTAGTGCTTGGTTATTTAAAAAATATTTGGTTTACAAAGGTTTGGATAAAAAAGTTAATTATGGTGAATTTGAAGTTCAGTTGCCGATTACTATGGCTCGAGTAGCTCAGGCGTTGAGTCAGCCGGGGATGAGTGAGGAGGAAATAACAATAATTCCCGGTTGGACTATTCATGATGTGGCTGTTTATTTTTCCTCCCAAGGTGCCATGCCTGCAGTCAGGCAGGGACCCATATCGGACGGGGAAAATCAAGGTAAATTTCAAGAAGAGGAGATTACTCAGTATGTTGGTTTGCCGGCGGTAAATTACAAGGTTTCTAATTTATTTGCACCCAAAATTGATTATGATTTGAAAATTTTGCGAGACAAACCTTGGTACGTAAGTTATGAAGGTTATTTGGCACCAGAAACCTATAGAATTTATAAAAACTCTAGTATAGTTGATATTGTAAAAATATTATTAAACCAAAGAGAAAAAGAAATTACTACTGAAATGTGGGAAGATATAGAAAAGAGTGGCCATAGTTTTTTTGATATTTTAACTATGGCAAGTGTTTTGGAGCAAGAAGTTAGAAGTGTGGAAGATAGAAAAAAAGTAGCGGATATTTTTTGGCGTCGTTATAAAATGAATTGGGCTTTGCAGGCTGATTCTACTGTGCATTATGCAGTGGGCAAGAGCGGGGATGTATTTACAACTGCTGAAGATAGGGACAGTAATTCGCCTTGGAACACTTATAAATATCATGGCTTGCCAATGGGACCGATCTGCAATCCTTCTTTAGAATCAATCAACGCCGTTCTTTATCCAGAAGCAAATGATTATTGGTATTTTTTGACTGACAGCGATTGGGTGGTGCATTATGCTAAAGATTTGGAAGGACATAATGAGAATCGGGTTAGATATTTATAAAGGAAGATACCAATATACTAATGGTACGAATGATACTAATGGTATACGAATTCCTGGCTAGAAAAATATTAGTATACCATTAGTATAATTAGTAAAATTCGTATATTAGTATCTTTTATGTTAACATCAGACTTCAACTACAATCTACCCCAAGAACTCATTGCCCAACATCCCGTTTCGCCACGGGATTCTTCGCGTTTGTTTGTGGTTGATAAAAAAAATAAAAAAACAGAACAAAAACATTTTTATGATATTGTAGATTATTTGCAAAAGGGAGATTTGATTGTGTGGAATAATTCAAAAGTTTTTAAGGCAAGATTGTTTGGAGAGCTAGAGCCAGTTGATAAAAAAATTGAGAGGATATCAGCTCAGATGAAAGAACGAGATAAGAAAGATTCCTCGTCGCCTTTTGGGCTCGCTCGGAATAAACTTGTTGAAATATTTTTAGTCCGCCCCATGGAAAACGAAGGTGTTTGGAAAGTGCTAGGAAAACCAGGACGTCGAATGAAACCATGTATGATAGTTAGATTTGCCCCTGATTTTTATTGTACTATTTTGGTTAAAGAACCTACCGGTGATATTTTAGTTCAATTTGAAGAAAATAGTGATGAAGTACGACAAAAGGCTAATAAATACGGTCATATTCCGGTTCCGCCTTATGTAAAGGACGAGCCAGATCAGTTGGAAACTTATCAAACAGTATATGCCAATCCCGAAGGTTCGGTCGCAGCTCCTACGGCGGGTTTTCATTTTACTCCTGAGTTGATAGAAAAGTTAAAAAGCAAAGGTGTGGAATTTGCTGAAGTAACTTTGCACGTTGGTCTTGGGACTTTTCTTCCTGTTAAATCAGAACGAGTGGAAGATCACACTATGCATAGCGAGTGGGTAGAATTAAGTCAGGAAAATGCTGATAAAATTAATAAGGCGAAAGCTGAAGGAAGACGAGTTGTTGCGGTTGGGACAACGACGGTGAGGACACTTGAGGGAATTGCCCAACTGGGTCTCCCCCCTAATAAGGGGGGAAAAAGGGGGGTGTTGGGGTCGCTCAGCGAACACCCCCTCTGTCTCCCCCTTATTAGGGGGAGGAATGTGCTAAGAACTTATACGGGCGATATAAACATCTTCATTACCCCAGGATTCGATTTTAAGGTTGCAGACGCAATGATTACGAATTTTCATTTACCAAAGTCAACACTTCTCATGCTGGTGTCGGCATTTGCCGAAGATAGAGAATTTATGTTGAATTGTTATAAAAAAGCGGTTGAGGAAAAATATAGATTTTATAGTTTTGGGGATGCAATGTTAATAAAATGATACGGATATGCGGATTTTATGCGGATGACGCAGATTATGCGGATTTTAAAAATATGAAGATTAATTTTGAAGAAAAATTTAAAATATTACCTCTTGACAAAAGGGCAAAAATGTGCTATAATATATTATATAGTTAATTCATTAATTATAAAAATATGGCTGAAGTTTGGCGTAGTAGTGAATTTGATAAACCTAAATTACCCGGACGAGCCAATGAGGGTGTTGGTCGTTTGCGAGTAGTAGAGGGGGAAGAATTGCCTAAACCAAGGAAACGGGGGGGGTATAGGTGCATCTCGTATGGCTGAAGTACCTGAAGGTGGAGAAGGTTTAGCTGAACATTTAAAAAGATTTTTGGCAGAAAAAAAAGCTGGAAGAAAAAATCTTGATTTTGAAAAGCCAAAAGATAATTTTACAATAAATTAAAAAATAAAATACGCCATTACGGCGTATTTTTAATTAATAAATTTTTATCTAGACAGCCAGTCTAATTCTTTCTTCGGGTTCGTTTAGGGCTTCAATCAAGGTTGATTTCATTGCTTCTACTAATTGTTCCAAATCATCTACCATTTCATCAGTGACAACACAGCCATTTTTTGGATCCATTAAATCTTTTTTATAGGCTTCATGCAGTGATCCAAAGTCATTTTTTACTTCGGCTAATAATTGTTCCATTTGTGGAATATTTTCTTTGTCTATGTTTCTTATTTCAGCTAATTCTTCAGCTGCGAGTTGGTAGGTGCCACGAACTAAAATTATGCCAAGCCAAGCCGGTTGTTGGCCACCATATTTTGATATAATTGATTGTGGAATTTGGTGTGTACATTCACTGCTTAGATGTCGAATATTGTCTTGGACAGTTTTAATTTCTGCAAATAATTTTTGATAAAGAACATCAATCAAATCGGCATCAAAATTAAATTCTCTTAGAGTTTCAATCACCAATTGAGACTGACCGATAACAGAACTAAAAGCGTTTATGGTATAACGGTTTTTTGTTTGGCCTTTTTTTGCTTCTTTTTCACCAACCACCCATTCTTTTGTTCTGGGATAATGATCTAAAATCCCACTGACTGCATTCAATTGTGTTTTTAATAATTGTTTAGGATCTTCAATTTCACCTGCTTCTATGGGTGGTAGATGTTTTATTGGTTCGGGATATGTGCCATTTAAGTCAGGTTGCATATAAATAATATTTACAATTTAATTGGATTAAAATCAGTTTGTTTGTCATAAAAATCTTCGCTCTCTTTTTTCTTAAGGTAAGACACGACGCGGTAGGTGATAGGTAGGAGTATTATTTCCACCATTATTTTGAAAATATAATTAACAATCCAAATTGTCCAAATTAAACTCCAAGGCAAGATTCCAGCAAAGGCAATTACTAAAAAAATAGTAGTATCAAAAAATTGTCCGATTATAGTTGAACCGATGGCACGTAACCAAAACTTTTTGCCAGCTGTTTTTATTTTTAATTTTGCCAGCACATAACTGTTTACAAATTCACCAACCAAATAGGCGACCAAACTAGCCAAGACAATTCTCCAAACAACTCCCAAAATATTATCAAATGATTCTTGTAATCCCCACATCGGGTCGGCTGGTAATTTGCCCACTATCCAAAAAGTTAAAACCATTAGTAAATTCATAGCAAAGCCAATCCAGATAACGCGTCGAGCTCGAGCATAACCGTAAACCTCGGTCAAAATATCGCCAAATAAATATGCCAGTGGAAACAAAATTGTTCCACCATCAAAAGATAACCAGCCAACGGCAGCAATTTTGGCGCTGGTAATATTAGATAAAATTAGGACAGTGGCAAATGTGACGGTAATTAAATCAAGATATTTGTAGGGTTTCATAATAAAACAGTAAGGAGTAAGGAATAAGGAGTAAGGAGTAAGTGAACGATAAACAAATAACAGTTGGCAGATAACAGATAACATGACACACGACCCACATAACATGTAACTTTTGACTTTATGGACTTTATAAACTTTATTCAGCCAGAGGACGGATCAGTCCTCTGGCTGAAACTTTCCCACTTATTTTACCCTACTTATAATCAAGAGTCAAAAAGCTAGAAATTAATTTGACAATGGTTTATTTTGTAGTATAATTTTAACAAAGGTCAATTCACCAATGGAGGAATCATCATGCAACGCAAGTTGGTTATGTGTCTGTCAAAAAAGGCGTATGTGGTAACTTATCGCCTAACTAATCCTCTTCTTTCTTGGTTATATGGTCACCACAATTTTCCGTTGCGAAATTTGATTTGCAATGTGGTTGAGTGGCCACTGGCTCGACTGATGAGAATCAACACCGAGTTTGAGCTTGTTGACATTATTGACCGGAAAGCGAGCCAATTGCTGGATGGACAAGAATGATGCCGAAGGAGGTGAATAGACTTTCGTCACCCTCCTGAGATAGTTTTTATCAAGGTAAAAATTATCTTAGGAGTTTAGGGTGACGTAAAAGTGTACCAGAGATGGTATACTTTTTATTTAGAGAGTTGTGGGGAGCATCGGTCGGTTGAGCCGGCCGATGCTCCCGGGTGGGGTCAGTGGATGTCGCCGGGTGGCAAGTTGAACTGCTTGTTGTCGCGGTGGCGCTTGAAAAGACCAATTGCCACTAGAGAAGCCACTCCTAGAATAATCAAAACCCAATAGATGTCGGGCAGTGCTTCCAAAGTACACCTCCTTCGCGCTCGGGGCGCGTAAGTTGAGATAATGAACTATCCATATAATATAACTTTGAGAATTATTGTCAAGTTATTTTTTATTTTATCCAGCACCATAAAAAACACAAATGTAAACTAGTGTTTTTTATGGTGCTGGATTTATCCACTCTTTTTTTAATTTATTAAAATTATCATTTTTGATAGCTTGTCTAATTTTTCGCATCAAATTCAACATAAAATGTACGTTGTGAATTGTGGCGAGGCGGTAGGCAGTGAGTTCACCGGCTTTGAATAAATGATGCAGATATGCTCGTGTGTAATTTGTGCCCGCCGTCGCTCTTTCAGAGCTTTGGCGAGGCAAGCATACTGGACACGTACAAGCAGGATCAATTGGTCCTGAATCTTTTTTAAAACCAGTATTTAAAATATTAATATAAGTTTTTTTACCAATATTTGGATGGACAAAGAGTCGGCCGTTGCGGGCCACTCGAGTGGGGGAGACACAATCAAACATATCAACTCCGCGTTCCACTACTTCAAATAAATCTTTTGGTGAATGTCCGACGCCCATGGTGTAGTGAGGTTTGTCAACGGGTAAAATCGGATTGACCCAATCAAGTATTTTTTTGGTGGCAGACATGTTGTAGCCGATTGATTCACCGCCAATAGCGATGCCGTCGAAGTCCATACTAGAAATTACTTTGGCACTTTCTTGGCGGAGTTTTTTGTGGTTAGCACCTTGAATGATGCCGAACAAATAGTTCTTAGTTCGGAGTTCATAGTTCTTAGTGTTTTGCAATTCTGTATGTTTTTTTATACAACGTTTTGCCCAGTCATGAGTCCTGTCCAAAGCTTGCCGGGCGTAGCTCAGTGAAGCCTGGTCGGGGGTACATTCGTCAAAGGCCATGATGATGTCAGCGCCGATTTTGTGTTGAATTTCAATAGCCGATTCTGGGGTGAAGTGGTGCTTTGATCCATCAATGTGAGATTGAAAGCTGACGCCATTGTCATCAATTTTTGTTAGACTACCTTGGCCTTTGGCTTCTTTTTGTAGTCCTAAAGAAAAAACTTGAAAACCACCTGAGTCGGTTAGAATGGGTTTATTCCAGTTCATGAATTTGTGTAGTCCACCCATTTCAGCAATTAGATTTTCTCCTGGGCGTAAATGTAGATGATAAGTGTTGCCTAAAATTATTTGTGCACCAAGATTAACCAAATCCAAACTATCCAAAGTTTTTACTGTGGCTTGCGTGCCGACTGGCATAAATTCGGGTGTTTCAATATCGCCGTGATCAGTATGGATAATACCAGTTCTGGCTTTGGTCTTTTTGTCGCGGTGAGTGATTTCAAAAAACATAGATAAACATACTAATATACAAATAATACGAATTATACTAATGCTATACTAATATTTTTCTAGTTTGGAATTCGTATAGCATTAGTATAATTCGTATTATTTGTATATTGGTATATAATTTTAAATATATATAGTTTATATTAATCTACTTTGACTAATAAATCAAGATTAGGTATTATTAGATTAGACGTTCTTTACATTTGGAGGATAAAATGGTTGAGTTAGCTCCGAAACTTTCGGTTTTTTTCATTTTGGTGTATTCCGAAGGTAAGAGAGTATTCTTTCATCGCCAACTAGATGGCCAATCACGTTTTTGTCGAGTGCAAAAAAAGGAGGATGATATCGCTTTGTCCATACTGGTTGGTTTATATTTTGACCAGTATAATGGTAATCTGGCGATTGCCTTGGAGAGAGGTTGGGTTACTCCATTTGGTAAAGTGACACCAGCCGGTTTTTTGGAGGCAGAACGATGGAAGGTCTTTCGGCGTGAAGCAAAGAAAGAATTATATGATGCTCTTTGCGAATTTGGATAGAAAATTTCTATTCAATTTTAGAGAGTATGTACTCAACCGGCAGAGAAGGCCCCCCGCCTTCTCTTACCGTTTTTATTGTGTTATGAAAAAAAGTTTTTTTAAATTTAATTTATTTTTTTTCGGACTGAATTTAATTTTAATTTTTGGTATTATTTTTTTATGGCAAAAAATGTTTATTCTATCGCCAGTAACAAAAATTTATGATGATAAAATAAATATTTTGATTGATAATTTATCTGATCAAGAAGTGGTGGAAAACACAGAGGACACGGAAATTGGCGAGGAGGGCACGGAAGTAATTGAAGATAATATAGAACAATATGACAATGAATCAGCTTCAAGTACATTAATTTTGGATACAAAAGAAGATATAAAAATACCTAATAAAATAAATTTAAATGTTCCCTTTACATCACAAGCGCCAGAAAAAAACTGGGAAGAACCTTGGCAAGATGCGTGTGAGGAGGCGGGAGTTTTGATGCTAGATGCATATTACAAAGGGTATGGTTTGAGTCCTTTGTTTGCTCGTGATGAAATTTTGAAAATGGTAGCATGGGAAGAAGCACGGGGGTGGGAGATGAGTATTACTGCGGAAAAAGTCGCTGAATTGGGAGAGTGGTATGTTTTTACGACACACGACTCACATAACACGACCCAGACAGTTACGATTGTTGAAAATCCAAATGTTGAAGAGATTAAAAGATTTGTTGCAGGTGGTGATCCGGTTTTGGTTTTGGCTTATGGAAAAGTTTTACCAAATCCGCATTTTAGAAACGGCGGACCGGAATACCATGCTTTAATTATCCGCGGTTATGATGAGGATGAGTTTATTACAAATGATCCGGGTACGCAATTTGGTGAGAATTTTAAATATAAATATAATGATTTGATGAATGCTATTCATGATTGGAATGATGGTCGAGTGAGTGAGGGGAGAAAAGTTATTTTGGTGATTCAATGATAATAATATGAATATATTGTCGGAGAGAACGATAAAATATTATTAAAATATTAACAAAATATGATCACCGTACAGTCAGCAAAATTTATATTATACAATGAAAGATAATTTCATTAACAAATTTAATTTTACTCTTTACAATAAAATTAGTAAAAAAATCTAACGAATAAATATTTTATTAATATTTTTTTCATATTTTATTAATATTCTTATATATAGTATAATCAGATAACTCCAGCTTCATTAAAATTACGCTGGATAAATAGTCTTGATGTCTATGATTAATTGGGAAAAGGAATTAAACAGGGAGCAATTAGAAGTCGTCACCAAAGGTGATGGTCCGTGTTTGGTTTTGGCTGGAGCTGGTTCGGGCAAGACTAGGGCAATTACTTATCGGGTAGCATATTTATTAGAAAAAGGCGTGAAGCCGGAAAATATTTTGTTAGTGACTTTTACCAATAAGGCGGCAAGAGAAATGTTGGAGAGAGTGCAGGAATTGATGAGCGGGCAGAATTTGGATGTTGAGAATGGAGACGCGCCGTGGCGCGTCTCTACGGGTACAATTTTACCATGGTCGGGGACGTTTCATCATATTGGTTACAGAATTTTGAAAAAATATGCAACCAAATTAGGATTTAAAAATAATTTTTCAGTTTTGGATAGTGACGATAGTTTGGCTTTGCTTAAAACTTGTCTCAAAGTTGAGGGGATTGATAGAAAAGAAAGAAGATTTCCATCACCAAAAGTAATTCAATCAATTATGTCTTATGCTCGCAATGCTGAGATAACAATTGAAGAAACTTTGGAATTAAAACATCCAAATTTTTTGGAGATTGCTGATACAATTAGAAGAATTGCTGAGGATTATCGTAATCGTAAAAAAGAGGCCAATGTAATGGACTTTGATGATTTGTTGGTCTATTGGTATTTGCTGTTGTTAAAAGATTTGGATACTAGAAATAAATATGCAGAACAATTTCAATATGTTTTAGTTGACGAATATCAAGATACTAATAAAATTCAAGCTTCTATTATAAATTTATTGGCAAGCAATCATAATAATTTATTGGTAGTGGGGGATGACGCGCAAAGTATTTATTCTTTTAGGGCGGCTGACATAAAAAATATTTTGGATTTCTCCGCCACGGATGGAAAAGGACATCCGGATGCAAAAATTTTTAAACTAGAAACTAATTATCGTTCTACTCCTAATATTTTGCAGGTTGCTAATGATGTGATTGCTAATAATTTGAATCAATATGAAAAAAAATTAAAAAGTGTTGTGGATGAGTTTGCCAAACCAGAAGTACATGCATTTCAAGATCAAACTGAAGAAGCAATTTTTATAGTAAGTAGAATTGAAGAGCTTATGAATGAAGGGGTTGAGCCAGATAAAATCGCTGTGCTGTTTAGAGCTTCGCATCATAGTCAAGCTTTGGAAATGGAATTGGTCAAACGAAATATCGCTTATGATTATCGTGGCGGAGTAAGATTTTTTGAGCGAGCCCATATTAAAGATGTATTGGCATATTTAAAAATTTTAAATAATGTGGAAGATAGATTGGCTTGGAGTCGAGTTTTGAATATGCAAGTGGGGATTGGCCCAGCTGGTGTTGAGCGTATTATGGAATGTCTGCGTGCCAACACCCCCCACCCTTCGGGCACCCCCCTTGATAGGGGGGAACTTGAACAAGTTGGTGCAAATTTAGGAGCAAAGGCACAGGTTGGATGGGGAGATTTTTTGCAAGTTTATTCTGCTGTTGCCAAAATTATAGAAGGTAAAGGCAGTAGCGTTGGAGATTTAATAAGAGAAGTGATAGGATCAAAATATAAAGAATATTTGGAAAATGAATATCCGGATTATCGTGAGCGCATGCAGGATTTGGAACAGTTGGCTGAGTTTGCTGACAAGCCCGATCCTTCGGCAGACTCGGGACAGAAAGATTTGAATTCTTTTTTGGCTGAGGCGACTTTGCAGGAAGGTTTTAATAATGCATTGAAAAATAATACTGATAATGAAGAAAAAATAATTTTGTCCACTGTCCACCAAGCCAAAGGTTTGGAATGGGAGGCGGTGTTTGTGATAAATTTGGCATCAGGTCAATTTCCCAATGATAGGGCGTTGCATGAACCAGAGGCGATAGAAGAAGAAAGACGTTTGTTTTATGTGGCCGTGACGCGTGCCAAAAAATACTTACATCTTACTTATTCGTTGTCTGGTGGCTTTAATAATTTTTCACAAGGACCGAGTATGTTTTTGGAAGAAATTAATAGTAATTTGATTGATATGAATTTTGCCGGTGGGGGAACAGTTTGGGATGATTTAGACACAGATGACACGGATTATTCGCAGATTAATGCGGATAGTGATGGCGATATTACTTATATATCAGAGGATTCCGGTGGGGTAAAAAGGCGGGGATTTTTGAAGGATATCAATGATCTTTGATGTATAGTAAATAGGATATTAATATAATTTCCCCCCTAAAAGTTCAAGCTTTCAATGCAACACTTTGTGTATAACTTCATTCGGAGTCTGG
>CAYXGV010000027.1:0-14820 GCA_964464685.1 uncultured Gammaproteobacteria bacterium
CAGCTGGTTAGAGCACCTGCTTTGCAAGCAGGGGGTCAGGAGTTCGAATCTCCTCGGGTCCACTGGGACTAGATTCTAAAAGATTAGTTCCAATTTACTGGTTCTACCAACGGAAAAGCCGAGGTAGCTCAGTGGTAGAGCAGTGGACTGAATTTTCGGTCCCTTTTGGAGTAATCCAAATGAAAAACTGGGTGAATTCGGGGAAACCTTTAACAATGGCAATCCCGAGCCAAGCTCTGATGGGTATAATTTTCAGAGAAGGTGTAGAGACTAGTGGGTGAGTCCCAACGATAATCCCACATAAGCGCCCAGCCCCCGATGTACATCGGGGTGAAGATATAGTCCATGCCTTTTGGAAACATTAGGAAGAGGAAAGGAAAATCCTCGTGTCGTGAGTTCAATTCTCACCCTCGGCACTTGCTTTAAAATTGAACCTACGGTATAATAGATTTGTTAAATTTCCGTAGGTTCAATTTTATGAGACAAGATAAAAATAAAGCATTAAATTTAAGGAAACAAGGCAAAAGTTATTCTGAAATAGAAAAAGTTTTAGGTGTTCCAAAAAGCACTTTATCATTTTGGCTAAAGGATATACCACTTTCAGCTAGAGCCAAACAGAGGTTAAAACAAAGAGTCTTTGATACTAGTATCAAAGCTCTTATTAATAGAAACAAAAGACAAACAATTATAGCTAAAGAAAAATCAGATAAAATTATTGAAGATTCTGCTAAAACTATCCGAGAAATAAATAAAAAAGAGTTAAAAATATTAGGTATTTCTCTATATTGGGCAGAAGGTTACAAACAGGGAGTTAGTAAAAAGTGGAAATGTGTTGATTTTTCTAATTCAGATCCAGTAATGATAAAGATAATGATGAGGTTTTTTAGGGAAATTTGCGAAGTCAAAGAAGGCCAATTTAAAATTCAGTTAATGTTGCATAATAATGATTTAAAAAATAAATCTTTACGGTTTTGGCAAAAAATCACAGGTATTCCAGTGACACAATTTATGAAAGTTTCTATTATAAATAGTTCCTCCAGTAAACAAAAGCGTGAAAAAAGAATACCATACGGAACAATACATATAAGAATTTACAACACAGATTTATTTCATAAAATAATTGGCTGGATAGAGGGTTTAAAATTAAACACCGGAGTGTAGCTCAGTTGGCTAGAGCACTGCGTTTGGGACGCAGGGGTCGAAGGTTCAAGTCCTTTCACTCCGACAGAAACCCCCTTTAATTTTTTAGAGGGGGGGTTTTATTTAAAAAATATATAAGGTTCCCCACCCGAGGCGGGTCCGCCTTGGGCGGAAAGTCCTTTCACTCCGACAGAAACCCCCTTTAATTTTTTAGAGGGGGGTTTTATTTAAAAAATATATAAGGTTCCCCGCCCAAGGCGGGTCACTCCGACTAAAAACATCTTGCTATTAAACAAGATGTTTTTTATTTACTTTTTTATAATTAAATAAATTTATTAATCACCATGTGCCCCCATTGTAAACCTCAATTTCATTTCTTCTTTTTGTTCTTTTTTCAAATTTTTAAAAGTACGTTTGGTCCAAGGTTGATCACGCAAAACCTCGGCAATCCATTGCCCACCCAAAAGATGGGGCATCATAATATAATTGGCTCCGGCCTCATACAAATCATCCAAAAAGATATTGTGATAAAGATTGGCCACAATCAAAGTCTTTTCATTTAATCTTTTAATATGTTTGATCATCGTCTTTTGATCGTCAGCTTCGGGAATAGTAGAAATAATTAATTTGGCTTTTTCTAGTGGCAAAGAATCTAAAAATTCTACATCAGCCACATCACCAAAAAAAGCCGGGATACCACGATGTTTGAGACGAGAAATTGCATCTGGATTGTAGTCAATCACGGCAAATTTAATATGTTTTTCAGCCAACGCTTCACAAACTTTCCAACCAATCCGATGATAACCTATTACCCAAACCGGAAAACTTTCAATACTTTCTTTATCACGATGTTCTTCTATATTACCAAATTTATTTAATAGTGGTAAAATCTTGCGATAAATTTCTTCATTGTAGGTTATTAGATAAGATGAAACCACAATGGTAATCAAGGCCACAGTAGTCAAAATAGCTAATTCAGAACCATGCAAATAACCCAACTCTTGACCTTTAAAAATTAAAATAAAACCGAATTCACTAACTTGAGCTGCCGTCACACCTGCCAAAAAAGCACTTCGTTTGGTGTATTTTAACCGCCTCATGACTAAATATAATATAATTGGATCAGCAATTAATACAAAGATAGACAAAATTATTGCCGGAATAATAGCCAACCGCAAATCACCAAGCTGTAATTCACTACCCAAAACCACAAAAAATAAAACAATAAAAAAATCTCTAAGTGGCCTAATCCGGCTACTAATCTCAGCCTGATAAACTGACGCGCCCAGAGAAATACCCGCAATTATAGCACCAATTTCTACACTAAATCCAGCCCAATAGACAACACTAGCCACACCAAAACACCAAGCAATTGTAAAAATAAAAAGCAACTCACCACTTTTGGCTACCTTATCCATAAGACGAGGTAAAAGATATTTGGCCATCAAAAAAACAAAAGCTACCAAAAACAAACCTTTTATAAAAACCGTGAAAGCTGTCTCATACCACACTCCACCAATATTGGAGGTATTCAAAAATATCATTATAGAAACCGCAATAATATCTTGTACCAACAACAACCCAATAACATAACGGCCATAAACTGACTCTAGATCTTTTTTATCGGCTAATAATTTTATTACAATAATTGTACTAGAAAAAGTAATAGCCACTCCGATAAAAACAGAGGTAATCAAACCAAAACCCAACAACTTCATAATTAGTAATCCCAAAACTGCTGTCACCGTAAACTGAATTCCACCACCAATAAGTACGGCTTTACCAACTTTTTTTATGTAATCAAAATTTAAACTAAGACCAACAATAAATAAAAGTAAGACAATACCAAACTGAGCAAAAGTCTCAAAAAACTCCTCACTACCATTTACTGAATTCAAAAATAAAGGTCCGGCCACCAGCCCAGCAATAATATAAGCAACGATGAGAGGTTGCCTTAACATGCGTGTCACAAAAGCAATACTAACAGTAATACCGAGTACAACACTAATTTGTAAAAAAATATTTTCTACCATAATAATCTTTAAAAGATTAAATCATAAAAGCATAAAAGCAATCTTACAAATTTGTGTTTTAACACTTTCGTACCTTCGTGCTTTAATGTTTTAATATATTTATATTATATCACAAAAAATAATTTTTGTCTGTTTATTATTATACTTTTTTTCTACGAACTACAGCTACTGCCACCCCACTCATCCTTTTTAAAAAATTCAACGTACTGCGACCGCGCGCTTTGGCAAATAGACCAAATAAAATTGAAGTCAGACCACCAGCCGTAGCTGTCAAATATTTTTCTGCCACCTCTTTTTTACTTTGTTCATCTTGAATTTCAACTTTTGTCACAAAACTTTCCGCTACCCCAGTTTTTTCCACATCACTTTGAGCACGTGGCAAAAGTTGATAACCACTCTTGGTTTGCCCCAATAATCCAACCACACTTACCAAATCACCAACTTGAAAAAGTTTTTGTTCAATTCCCGCTCCACGTTTAAAATATACTTTTATTTCTTCGGTCCCGTCATCAACAAACATATACGAACTTTTTAATTCAGTAATTTCACCATTTATTTTAATTAGACAACCTTCATAAGGTTCTTGTAAATCAGCAATTTCTACGGTCTGAAAAAGCGGGTATCCCAAATGATCAATAATTTTGATATCATCACGAACAGAAATTTTTATTCTGGTTTCCCCATAAGCCTCGGAAATTTCTCCGGTGACTTCTATCCGATCACCAATTTTTAAATCAGGAAAATCTTTTTTATACATATAAACCTGCACTCCAGATGATGAAGAACTAGCTGAATCTGTAATATAAAAATATTGTGAACCTAATATTCCTGGTTCTACCGCCACTACCCCACTCACCGTTACCTGATCACCAATATCCTCATCCCGCAAACCAGCCAAAGTGGTAGCAATAATTGGTTTAATATATTTTGATTTAGACACTGTTTGTGTTTTATTTTTTTCTACAACAGCATTAATAATATTTGGTTCTCCCGGAGTAACTGCACTCGTCCATTGCCAAACCTCATTTTCATCTTGCACATAACTAGCCCCTTCCAAAACTTCATCAAACCTAACTTCTTGTAAAATTGTTCCATCCGGATAAAGCAAACGAACCGAATCACTAGTATTATTCAAAGCTAATTTGCTATCTTGCCGGCCACAAACAAAATAACTACCAGCGGAAATAATCGTGCCAGCGGGAAAAGTATAAGCTCGCGAACCACCTTCTTCATCATCCAATTTAAAATCTGACAAATCAATTTCCTCATCCGTTGGATTGTAAAGTTCAATAAATTCAGTGGTATCTGAACCAACAGGGTTGGGAATAAATTCAGAAATTTTAATTTTAAAAATATTATTATCACCATCATAACCGCCCACAAAAGCTAGTCTATTTTTGACTGTAATAATTATTTTTTTCTCAACCTCGTTTTGACTAGCATCTACCACAATTAATTTTACTGCAAACACTCCTTCATTATTAAATACATGGCTAACAACTAATCCTGATTTTTCTTCACCATCAGCAAAATCCCAAACAAAACTCATATCTTCATTGTCAGGATCAGTTGTGTCTGATGCATCAAAAATAACTGTCTCACCAACGGCTACTTCAGTATCAGCTTCAATTGAAACTATTGGCACTACACTTTTACCAACAATAATATTTTCTTTTCCAGCCGTTAATTTAGTTGTCCATTTCCAACCACCCTCATCCAAACGCGCATAAGAAGTATCATTGTCAGCACTACCAGAATATTTTACACTATCCACCAAACTACCATTGGGGGCATATAATTTTACCTCATCACCGCCAGTATTATTAAGCGCAATGCCCGTCATGGTCCGCTTAAAAACAATATAACCACCAGCGGAAATTGAACCTTGCGTAATTTTATATTTACGCGTGCCGGCATCGCTTAATTGCCAATCTTTGAGATTAATTGTTTCCTTACTAATATTTTTTAATTCAATAAACTCATCTTCGCTGTCACTGCCATTTGGATTGGGTAGTATTTCATTTAATACAATCTTAGCAGAAGTAATAATTTGTTCTATAATTTTGCCATCCTCACTCACCACCGAAATTTGATTTCTTTCACCTTTGGTAACAGTAGAAGTTAAAACAAAATCGTAATAATCATTATTACTATCTTGACCATCAATCTTGCGTGCCAAACTCAAAGGATCGCTAGGAGCCACAGCATTATCATTAATATTACCATCATCCCAACTACCATAAACTACCCGATCAATTTCTGTACCATCTGGAGCAAATAAAATTATTAAATCCCCAGCATTATTCAAATTACCACTCGGATTTTCTATTATTTTAAATCCATGCGACGCGATACTACCACTTAAACTTGTTTTACTTTCACCACCATCTTCCAACCACCAAGCAGATAAATCAATTAGACTATCAGTATTATTATATAACTCTACAAATTCAACTAATCCGTCGCTGGGATCTGAAACAATTTCATTTATTACCACATCAGATGAATTGAAAGTTATTGAAACAGGTGTAACCGATCCACCGCCTCCACCGCCACTCGAAGTTGGCTGTTGAACAACTGGTGCAGTAATAACATTGGACGATCTGCGAGTAAGTGTAGTAGTTTCAACAAAATCACCTATACCATCAACACTTCGTGCAATAGAATTACCTTTGGCAACGGTTGTATAAGAAGTATTATCAATAATAGTACTAGAAACATTTTTTAAAATCACAGAATCTCCGCCAGTATTATTTAATTTACTTGATGTAAGCTCAACCACAAAAAATTCCAACCCATCAACCGTACCCGTTAATTCAGCGATCTTACCAACCGCGTCAAACAATTCACAACCAGTTAAATCTACACTAGAAGTTGTTGGATTATAAATCTCAATCCACTCATTACCATCATCTGGATTTGGTAAAAATTCATTTATTTTTAATTCAATTGTCGTTGTTGGAGTTTGGTTATCGGGGTTCGGTGTCTGGTCTTCGCCATCATCTTCATCTTCATTGTCAGTGGAATCATCATCTGAATCAGTGGAATCAATGCCCCAATAATTCAACAGCCCAACTGTATTACTATCTGGATGTTCCTGCCAATTATTTTCATCGGTTGCAAGTTCAGCCGGATCTTTTCTTTCCAAAGAATAATTTGAAATTGCTTTATAAATAAAAAATTCCTTCTCATCACCATCTTCATCGTTCTTTAAACCTATTGCATCATTACCCTCTTTAGATAAACTATGACTCCAAGTAGTATCATAAAGTTTACCACTATAATCAGGAAAAATATTTCTAAATTCTAAATCATTTCTGGCCAAAACAGCATATTCTCCAGGATCTATTATAAAAGTATCAGTTTGAGTTGTGGTGGTTATATTGTGATCATATTCCTCATTTACTAAAAACTTCCACTCTTCAATGTCAACTGGCTCTTCTGTCCTATTGTAAATTTCTACCCACTGTTGATCCATTTTTTGTGCACAACCCCGAGGACAAATTTCTGTAATAATCACTCTCGGTACTAAAGAATCTTCTGAATTAACTGTCTTGCTTAATAAAAAAATCGCCATTACCAAAATAACGAATAAAATGACAGGCCCTCCAATTCGGCGGGCAGGCTTGGATTTTTGCATAGTCCTCCTATTTAAAAATAAAAAATATCTTTTTCCCAATTAGAGGGATTATTTTTAATATATTCTTGAATACGATTCATTTCGTATTCATTGCGAATTAGATGGTCATGGAATCGGGGTTGCCAAATAAAATACACTCTATTATTTTTGTTACACCATCGTTTTACCGCCCCCTTATATTGATTTAAAACTAATTGTAACGATTTTTTCTGCAACGGTCCAAATTCATTTTGGTTGGCCTGTAGAGACGCGCCATGGCGCGTCTCCGGTTTACCACCAACCTGTGTATTTATCGTCTCTAGTTTAACACCAACAATCTTTCCACCACCATTATTTGTGTTGTTGTTATCGTATTTAATTTTTGTATGGTTGGGAACGTTATAGGGAGACGCGCCGTGGCGCGTCTCTACAATATCACAATTATCACTATTGTTATCATCGCCAATAAAAATCACCCCGTGTACATGATTTGGCATCACCACGAAATCATGCAATTCAACAAATGGAAAATGTTGTAAAATATCTAACCAATAATTGTGTGTCACTGAACCAACATCAGACAAACACATAATTCCATTTTTAATTTTGCCAAAACTACAAACCTTGCCCTTTACACAAATCGTTACAAAATAATATCCCGGATTGCCATAATCCCAATATTTTAACCGCGTGGAATCTATTTTGTATTTATTTTTAAAATAATTATCCCCCATTTTATTTTAATCATTATATAATATTTTTTTGAGATTGTAAAAAATTTTAAATTATTTCGCCACCTCCCACGCCATTTCAAAAATAATTTTTAAAAAATCGGCAAATGATTGACTTTTAATTTCAAAGGCAACATTCTCACCTGGTTTTGACAACATCACAATTACAATATCATCAAAAATGTTAACCTCGCCAACGGGAAATTTTTTAGGACTACGATCTAACCAACGATATTCCGTATTAGCTTGTTTTGATTTTTTTCCTTTATAAATTTTATTGTACCAAGCTACGGCTGTGTCACTTTTTATTGCCAAAACCTTTTCTTTTATTTTTCTTCTAAACCTTTCCTGTTCTTGATAAGTTCCCAATTCATCAAAAACTTCCGCATAACCCTTTAGATTCAAAATACTATAAACCTCACTTTTGGCTGTCAAAACATCTTTATAAATATTAGCCATTTCTTCTTTACCTTCACCAAATTTAATCATTGGTTTTAAATCTGTTTTATATAAAGACTGTAAATCAGGTAATACATCTTCAAATTCTTTTAAATATTTTTCCAAACGATTCTTTTTTGTTTCTAAAAATTGTCGCAAACGATGGGGTGGCTCGGCAATGTAAATTTTTTTCTTTTTTATTGGCGTCCGACTAATAATTCCATACTTACACAGACGTTCCAAAACATCATAACCAGTTGTACGGTTAAGTTCAGCTGTTTGGCTAATCCGGCTAACCGTACCTTGCCCCAATTCCAAAACAGCCAGGTAAATCTTAGCTTCGTTATCTTGTAATCCAAAATCTTTTAATTCCTGCCAAACTTCATTTTTCATAATAACTTTACTATACTACATTATTAAAAAAGTGTCAAGCTATCTCGTCAAAATATATTTATACACAATATAATTAGCTTATTTTAGCTATATTTTTATATTATTGGATAATAGGTATGGTTGACAATAATTACTATTTATTGTATATTTATATGTTCATAGACAAACTATGGATATAAAATGGGGAGGGAATTCGTGGAAAAAGACAGAGAGGGATATGAAGAATTTGATTACACTCGTATCAAGATCTTTTACAATGGGGATCTACAAACCCTTGAAGGTGAGGTAAACAAATGGATTGAAAATGGAGAAATGGCATATGAAGACGACCCTGACGTCCGAGATATTATTGTAATGTCAATTATCTTAAACTCTACCTACCGTGGCAATGGTGAATACAGAGGTAAACAAACACCAATCCTTTTCACCATTCTCATCCACTACAAACTTGACTAGTCCCCAATCTACCCCCGTGCGCCGGACACATTCAAAACCGGCATCCCTTTTTTGTTTCTATTTTTTATGGAGATAAAAATGGGATGACAGATGTAGAGACGCGATTTATCGCGTCTCCGGTTCACCGCCAACCTGCGTCTCCGGTTTACCACCATATTAAATATTTTCGTCCCCTGTTGTTCACCACCCCCATGCGTCTCCAACCCGCCACAAACAACCGCTTTGCCACCAATAAATATTGTCAGCGTCATTATTTACATTAATATTATCGTATTTAATTTTTGTATGTTTATGTGCGTTATAGGGAGACGCGATAAATCGCGTCTCTACAAAAAAACCCACCTCTCGGTGGATTTTTATTTAAATAATATATCCGCATGATCAGCGTCATCCGCATAGAATCCGCGTCATCTGTGTCATCTATTCCTCAACACTCTCCTCTTCCCCAGCCACTCTCTCTTCTTCATCTGGTGCTTCGCCTTGTTTGACCACTTCCCAAATTTTAGCTTTGAGTTCTTTCATCAATTTTGGATTTTCACGCAAAAATTGTTTGGCTTTTTCTCGGCCAACGCCAAACTTTTCTTCGCCATAACTATAGCTATTACCAGATTTGTTTATAATCTTGTGGGCAACACCAGTATCAAGCAAATCACCAGACAAAGAAATTCCTTCATTATACATAATATCAAATTCAGTAGTTCTAAATGGGGCAGCTACCTTATTTTTTACTATTTTAACTTTTACCCGGTTACCAATAATTTTATCGCCCTGTTTGATCTGGGCACTACGACGTACTTCGATACGAACTGAACAATAAAATTTTAGAGCATTACCACCGGAAGTAGTTTCTGGACTGCCAAAAAATACACCAATCTTGTGTCTGATTTGGTTGATAAAAATAACAATAGTTTTTGACTTACTAACTACGCCAGTCAATTTACGCAAGGCTTGAGACATCAAACGAGCTTGCAAACCCATGTGTTGATCACCCATATCACCATCAATTTCTTTTTGTGGAACAAGAGCAGCTACTGAATCAATTACTACCACATCCACTGCATTGGAACGAACCAAAGTTTCCAAAATTTCCAAAGCTTGTTCACCAGTATCTGGCTGAGAAATCAGCATATTGTCTATATCTACACCAATTTTTTTGGCATAGTCAGAATCAAGCGCATGTTCAGCATCAATAAAAGCTGCGATTCCGCCTTCTTTTTGGACTTCAGCTATAACATGCTGGGCTAAAGTGGTCTTACCACTGGCTTCAGGACCAAAAATCTCAGTAATACGTCCTCTTGGCAGACCACCAACCCCTAACGCAATATCTAAAGATACTGATCCAGTTGACACTGCTGGCACTTGCATAGCTTTGGCTTCACCAAATTTCATAATAGCGCTATCGCCATATTTTTGTCTAATTTGATCAATAGCGGTTTGGACTACTTCCATCTTTATTTGGCTTTCTTCTTTATTTTTACTCATATTTTTTAATTTATCTCGAACCGAGCGAAGCGAGTGTGAGAGATCTTTCCTACCACCCACTTTTTTTAATAAAATAATTAAAGATTCTAAAATTCACCGCTAAATACCTGCTCATCTCTTACTTTTTGAAACAATATTTTTATATCAAACAAAAAACGAGGTAAGAAAGATCCCTCGCCCTCTGGGCCTCGGGATTTTTTGAGCCCCTCCTCACTTCATAGAATACATTGTTTTAAAAATAGTGTCAAATGCCTATTTAGTATATTTTATGACTAGCTTTCACTAGCTTTTAAAACCACATGACGCACTTCTTGAGTGGTTTTTCCATGCTTTTTCTTAGCCTCAATTGTCAAAGTATTAACCCCAACAGACAAATCTATCTGAGCCTCAAAAACACCCTTTTCATTAGTACCAACATCTTTTCCATTTACTGAAACAGTCACTTCTTTGTCTGTTTGTCCCTGCAACAAAACTGATAATTCAGTTGTTATATAACCCTGAGGTGGAGAAAAAATTTCCAACTTTGGTGGTTCTACTATATTTTTTACTTGCAAACCCAAATAAGAAAATAATGAAAGTAAAAAGATCAAAGCCAAACTATAACGCAAAAAAAATGGCAAATTTTCTAAATAATTTTTTTTTATTTTTTTATTAAGATTAATCGACTTTTTTTTCTTATCACATTCTTCCGAAAGATATTGTTTTAAAAATGGATCAGGATCAATACAAAGTGCTTCCACATAACTCTTTAAAAAATTTTTTTGATAAACTTCAGCCGAAGGTAAATCCTGAAATCTACATTCTTCTAATGCTTGTAAAAAATCTTTACTTATTTTAGTTTTTTGTGATAATCTTTCCAAACTCATACCACAACTTTCCCGCGCTTCTTTCAGTCGCAGACAAACTCTTTTTGGTGGATTTAATTTTTTCTTTTTAAATGCAGACATAATTTGATCAGATGACAGTTTTTAGATAAAAAATAGAACACAGATTTAACAGATTTAACGGATAATAACAGATCTGTTCAAATCCGTTAAATCTGTTAAATCTGTGTTCTATTAACGGCAGAGAAATAATAAAATCTAAAATTTCATTTCTTCCTTAACTTCTTCGCCATCTTCATAATCACCAAAATCCATATCTTCATCATCATCATCATCTTCATCTTCATCTTCTTCTTCGTCATTGTCGTCTTCGTCTTCATCTTCTTCATCTTCACTATCTTCTTCGTCATCTTCAATCACTTCCGTATCTTCCTCGTCTTCTTCTGTGTCTTCCGTGTTATTGTTATCTTCCGTATCTTCCTCGTCAAATTCCGTATCTTCCGTGTTATCAAACACATTAAGCTCTCCACCTGAATCCATAGTTTCAGATATTACTCGTTCGGTGATTAAAATTTCTCTAGGTTTGGCACCATTGGCTGGACCAATAATACCAGCCGACTCAAGTTCGTCCAAAATCCGCGCGGCTCGTGCATAACCAATCTTCATTCGACGTTGTAAAAGCGATGCACTGGCTTTGCCAGCATCAAGGATCACTTCTCTAGCTTCGGCAAACAATGCATCTTGATCATCGGAAGGACCACCAAACATATTATACGTACCACTGATCCCTTTCTCTACTATTGACTCATCATACTCTGGCTCTTCTTCCCCTTTAAGATACTCAACTACATTCTTAACTTCTTCTTCAGAAATAAAAGCGCCTTGAATACGTTTTGGTTTGCTTAATTCAGCTGTTAAAAATAACATATCACCTCGACCTAATAATTTATCTGCTCCAGAACAATCCAAAATTGTTCTTGAGTCAATAATAGAAGCAACTGAAAAAGCAATTCTGGCTGGAATATTAGCTTTCATAAGGCCTGTAATAATATCTACTGACGGACGCTGGGTGGCAACTATTAAATGAATTCCTACTGCTCGTGCCATTTGAGCCAAACGGATAATACCAGCTTCAATTTCTGAAGCAGCTGATGCCATCAAATCAGCTAACTCATCAATTATAAAAATCAGATGAGGAATTTTGTCATTGGGATATTTAATATTATAAGAAGCAATATCACGACTACCTGATTGAGCTAAAAGTTCAAAACGCCTATCCATTTCACTTGTAGTCCACTTGAGCGCATTAACTGTTTTTTGTACAGTCGTAATAACTGGGGTAAGCAGATGTGGAATGCCATTATATAAAGTTAATTCAACTCGTTTGGGGTCCACCATAATAATACGTAAGGTTTCAGCCGTATTTTGGTATAATAAACTCATGATTATTGTATTAATACAAACAGTTTTTCCTGAACCGGTCGCACCAGCTACCAACAAATGAGGCATTTGGAGCAAATCAGCAAACCAAGTTTTACCCGCTACATCTTTACCCAAAGCAATCATCATATTATGAACACGATGAGTAAATTCTTTGGCTTCTAAAAGTTCACGCAAAGACACCAAAGCAGCTTTAAAATTCGGCACTTCAATTCCAACCAAGGGTTTTCCAGGAATTGGTGCTTCAATTCTAATCGGATGAGCAGACAAAGCCAGAGACAAATCATTTGATAACGAAGTGATGCGAGATAATTTCACACCTTTGTCTGGTTTCAATGAATATTGTGTCACAGTCGGTCCCACTCGCACCTCACCCATATCTACTCCAATATTAAATTCATGCAAAGTATCGTGAATTATTTGCGCATTGGCCTGAATATCGCCACTAGTTGGTTTGCCTTTTTTGGTAGTTAACAAATTCAAAGGTGGTAAATTTTTTATAATCACTTTTTTATCCCAAGGTGAAGAGCCGGCTGGTTTTTTAGCTGGCCTAACATCGTCAGAATCTTCTACGGCCCGACGAGCAAAAATTCTTTTTTTCTTTGATTCATCATCTTCTTCATCATCAACATCATCATCAATTTGCGTTTCGGCGGCTTCATCATTATCATCAGAATCATCTTCGTCTTCTTCATACTCATCATAATCACCTTCGGCCACGGCCCTATTACCACCTTTGCGAACAAACAAACCAAAAGAACCAATAATCATTCTTCCCACCCAACCTAGACCAGCAAATAATTTTTTATTTAACATTATAAAATGAGTGAGTGAAGTATTAAAAATTAAAAAAACTGAAGTCGCCACCATACCAACCAAAATAACACTACCCGCAATCGTACCCAAATATTCACGTAGTGGCCAAGCCATCATACCAAAAATTCCCCCACCATGTCCTTCCAAAGCCATCCGCCACATTTCACTAGTTTTGAAACCAATGTGCATCAAACTAGACATGGCCAAAAAAAATAAAATAGAACCAATACCATGAGTTGAACGATAATTATATTCAATATCTTTGAATAAGAAAAATGCCAGAATAAATAAAATTACCGGCACAGCAAAACGGATAGAACCAAACAAAAAACTCAAAGCATAATCATTCAACATTATCCCCACTGTTCCAGCTTTTTCAAAAAAACTAAGTGCAATCACCACTGCAAAAATTATCAAAACAATTGCGATTATTCCCCTAGACAAAACTGGGTCCAAATTATTTTTTTTACGACGATATTTTCTGGGCATAAAGAAAAACTAATCCTCTATTATGAGGTTGTTATTTAATAATTATATTTTAGCATATTTTACAAACTTTATCCACACCTACCCTTGAAAAAAAAAATAAAACTGATAAACTGATACTATTGGTCCAGTGCCAAGATTCGCGTTCGCGATTCTTAGCCAGAGACCAAACCACGGCCAACCATAGGGAGGTGGCCAAATGCGTATCGGATTCCGAGGTTCTGGTTTGACGCTCAAGGCGAGAGACGAGAAGATCGATGCCCCGAGAACAAACGCGCGACGGGTTCTGACGGGCAGCAACCAGACGGCCGGGACGGCCAACACCTAGCCCGAGGGATGACGGCGAAGTGTTGGTGGGCCAAGCAACCCGGGTGGAAATATACGGCGTCCAGACGCAAGTCAGGACTCACGTCACTATTCCCACCCGGTGACACTCATTTTTCCAAACACCGAGAGGTGTTTTTTTGTTTTTAAAATTATAAAAAAATGTGGAGCACCGCCAAAAGAATAAATATTTTTATAATATTTTATTAATATTCTGCTAATATTTTTCTAATCAAAAAAACCGTCCAGCTTCATCACCAAACGGTTTTTAAATTTACTCATCTAACTATGCAACATCAATCACATCCGCATAATCCGCGTCATCCGCATATAATCCGCGTATCCGTATCATAAAATCCGCATATCCGTATCATAAATAGACTACTTAAGCAATCCCACAATCAACAGCGCCACAATATTTGCCACCTTAATCATCGGATTAATTGCTGGACCAGCGGTGTCTTTGTAGGGATCGCCAACTGTGTCGCCGGTGATCGCTGCTTGGTGAGCAAAAGAACCTTTGCCACCGTAATTACCAACTTCAATATATTTTTTAGCATTATCCCAAGCACCACCACCAGTCGTCATAGAAATTGCCACGAACAAACCAGTAATAATAGTACCGACCAACAAACCAC
>CAYXGV010000028.1:0-14637 GCA_964464685.1 uncultured Gammaproteobacteria bacterium
CACCTGACTTAGCACAAATTCGTTCTGCAACTTCCTTCTGCACCATCACCGTAATACTCTCGGGTTTATTTTCTGATTCTAATAAAACCCTCAGCAAATTAGATGTTATTTGATACGGAATATTTGCCACAACTTTATAAGTCCTAAGTCCTAAGTCATAAGTCATAAGTCTGGAAAGTGCGTTACCCCAAACTATTTCTAAATTATCTGGTTTATTTTCTTCCCAATATTTTTCTAACTTTCTCTCAATCTCAAATGAAATTACTTTACCGACCTTCTCGGCCAAAGCAAAAGTAAGTACACCAAAACCCGGTCCAACTTCAATCACTGTATCGGTTTTTTTTAAATCAGATGCCTCAATTATTTTGTCTATCACACCTTCAGAAACAAGATAATTCTGACCATATTTTTTGGATGGTGAAAGACCGTATTTTTGACACAGTTCTTTTAGATAGGTTGGTTTGAATAAATTTTTATTCATATAAAAAATACTAATAAAATATTAAAAAAATATTTATTCGTTAAATTGTTTACTGTCTTTAGATAAAAAAAATTCCATAAAATTCTTCAACGAACAAAATTTTTATTTTTAACAACAATTTTACTGACTGCACGATGATAATATTTTAATAATATTTCGTTAATATTTTAGTAATATTTTTATTTCTTACATTATCTTCCTACCTTATAAAAGATACCTAACTTTTGACCAATTCAAGACCAGCTGCGGAATACCGATTCGCCGCATTCCAAAGCAACCATCCCCCATCAGTATATTTTTCAACCATATCTATTTGCTCACGAATTTTTGGTCCATCATCATAAACCGCACCAATATTAAATGCTTGGATCCACGGCCTAACCTCGGCTTTTTTATCAAGAAAATATGGATCGCCTTTGATCATTCCATTTTCTATTACCAAACCAGGAAACTCAGCTGGATTTTCAAAACCTAAATGCCCAGCTGGATAATGTGACGGATACATCATCGGACAGATGTAATCAATGTAATCAACCGCATCTTCCAAACGTTGGCCAATATTCATTCCATCGTGACGCTCCATCACAAAACCAAACATATCAATTGAAATCCAAGCTGGTTTATCTGCCAGACTTTCACTTATAAATTTAAAAAAATCATTCATCACCTCGTGCTTCTCTTTTTCACCATTGGTATATACCACCAAACTCATATTACCATCCGATGGAAATCTAACATAATCAAAATTAATTTCATCAAAACCAAATTTAATTGCCTCTTTGGCAATAGCTAAATTATAATTCCAAACTTCACGTCGAGCTGGATCCACCCAAGCCAAGCCTTTGTTATCCCGCCATAATTTATCCGCCGATGAGGTGGAACCACCATTTTTAGACTGAAATGCCCACTCTGACTTAGCTTCGGCTAACACAGGATCTTGAAAAACCGTCTGCCTGGCAATTACATAAATATTATTGTCATGAAATTTTTTTACAATCGCCTTAACGTCACCCAAACGTTTTTGTTCAGTTTTAAATTCATTCACCCACAACAAATTACTATCATACAAAACATAACCAGAATAATCTTTTATGTCTATCACTACCGCATTAAGTTCAGTTGAATTTATTAAATTTATAATTTGATCAACTTTGGTTGGATTACTTGCCGAATAGGCCGTCAAATAAAGACCTTTGACTTCTCGCTTATTGGGCTTTTGTTTTTTATTACTAAGTTTAGTTGTCAAAAAATTTTTTGGATTATCATTGACTGAAAATAACGCCATTTCCTGTGCATACAATGTCCAAGACCAAAACCAAGCCACAAATAAAAAACAGAAGGCCGAAAAACCAATCGCTAATATAAAATATAATTTTGGATGATTCATAAGATAATAGATATTAACAAAATATTAAAAAAATATTTATTCGTTATACTATTTAGTTTCTTTATTAATAAAAAGTCTCAACAAATTTTAACACTCAAAAAAACATTTTAAATATTAACTCCGCTAACCGCACCACGATAATATTTTATTAATATTTCGTTAATATTTTATACCATCCCTATCACAACATATCTAGTTTTTGATTTCTCGGCCCTAAGATTTAAATTGATTATTCTATCACCAACTCCCCCTGTCGCAAAACAACCACTTTACCATCTTTGATTTTAATTACAGTTGAGGGACTACAGTATGGCAACTCACCAGCATCAATAATTATGTCTGGCTTATTCTCCGTTTCGGAAAAAGTAGATAAGACATCCTTTATATCACTTGAATTTTTTTGTGAAGAAATATTGGCCGAAGTAGAAACTAATGGCCTATTTAACAACTCACTAATTTCGGCACAGAGGGCATGACCAGTGACACGAAAAGCTACTGTACCATCTTCAGCCACCACACCTTTGGCCAGGCCACAATCTGGTTTGGCTTTCATAACAATTGTTAGAGGACCAGGCCAATATTTTTGGGAAATTTTTTCAATTGTTTCATTCCACTCTACATAACTCATAGCCATCGCCACACTCGGCACGAGAACTAACACTGATTTATCAGCTTGCCTTTGTTTAATTTTAAAAACCTGATCAACCGCCATCTGATTCGTAGCATCACAACCCAAACCATAGACTGTTTCGGTAGGATAAATAATCGTCTGACCTTGTTTTATTTTTTCAACAATTTCTAAGGTGTTTAAGTTTTCTTGTTTTAGTGTTTGCATATTTTACAGTTATCAGTTATCAAATAACAGATAACAAATATTTTGCTATTTGTTATCTGTTAATTGTTGTCTGATTTGTTCCATCTCAAATAAGCCTCAACAAAATCATCCAGCTCACCTTCCAAAACACTCTTATCATCGGTAGTCTCATATCGACTACGCAAGTCCTTTACCATATGATAAGGATGCAAAACATAAGAACGAATTTGACTGCCCCACTCTGGTGACTTGTATTCACCTCGCAATTTCAATCGATCTTCTTCTTCTTTTTCTTCTTGAAGTTTTTGCAATTTTGATTGTAAAACTTTCAAAGCTGTTTCTTTATTTTGTAATTGTGATCTTTCATTTTGACACTGAACAGTCGTTCCGGTCGGGACATGCACAATTCTAACTGCACTGTAAGTTGTATTAACTGACTGTCCACCTTTACCCCCCGACATAAACGTATCAATCCGTAAATCTTTTTCATCTATTTTTACTTCATCACTTTCGTCCATCTCAGGAATTACTTCCACCAGAGCAAAAGAAGTGTGACGCATTTTTTCCGCATCAAATGGTGAAATACGAACCAAACGATGAGTGCCGTGTTCAGATTTCAAGTACCCGTAAGCATAACGCCCGCTTACTCGAAAAGTAATTGATTTTATCCCCGCTTCCTGACCTCTAGCTTCATCCAAAATCATTGTTTTCCAACCTTTTTTTTCAGCATAGCGCAAATACATCCGCTCCAACATCTCAGCCCAATCCTGCGCCTCAGTTCCACCTGACCCAGAATGAATTGCTACGATGGCATTTTTTTTATCATGTTTACCATCCATCAAAGTATTAAATTCCAACTTGTTAACTTGGACGCCTACTAGCTGAAATTGTTTTTCTAATTCTTCTCTCATATTTACATCTTTGTCAGCTTCATCCATCTGAGCCATTTCCAAAAGATCACCTACTTCTTTATTAAGTTTCTCCCAAGTATTATATTCTTCTTGCAAATCACTTAATTCTTTACTAACCTCAGTTGCTTTTTCTTGATTCTGCCAAAAATCTGGCACACTCATTTTATCCTCAAGTTTTTTTATTTCCACCTGCTTTTCATCCAACTTCAAAATAACCCTCATTTCTGTGAGTTTATTTTTTAATTCTTGCAACTCTTTTACCAAATCATGCATGTCCATATTTATAAACAATCTTTAACTAAATTATGTTTATAGATACACAGATTTAACAGATTAAACGGATCCAAACGAATTCGTTCTGATTTGTTAAATTCGTTTAATCCGTGTATCTATTAGGTAATTACTAAAATGTTATCTGTTTACTATAATAGCAAACCTCAGGCCAAAAATCAACTGGGGGGCACTCTCCTTGACAAATGAGACAAAAAATATTAGAATATTATCAGATTCTGGCCATGGCATTGCCCTTATCAGCGGAATCCCCAATGATGCATGTTCCCATGGCCAGAATCCTCTTTTGAAAATAAGCAGAAGAACCACCCGGTTTTTACTGCTTTGATAAGAGGGCCGTTGGTCCTCTGGGGGGGGGAATCGCACAAGCTTTAGCAACAGCTACTGATTGTCGAACTACCAGTCCTTCCCCCCCCCTCGTTTCTAAATTCAAAACCGCCCCGATGTAACATCGGGGCGGTTTTTTTATATAATCTATTTAAAATCTACCTGTCCCAACTTTACGTTGGAATATAATTCTTTATCTATTTCTCCAAACTATATTCTACTAAGGCCTTTTTAATCACAGCATCTTTAACTTCAAACCCTGGTAAATAGTCAACTTTTTCTGAATAATCAATATCTTTAAAATAACATAAACCCTCCCTAAAAATCTTCTCATTAAATTCCGCACCAAATATCTGTTTAGCCTTTTTATTAATCTCAACCAAAGTATAATGATTACTCAAAATAAAATATAGATCAACATAGTCTTTCCATTTGGCGCGCCGACAAAGAGCATATGCTTTCATCGCCGCCAAAGTAAGCAGATCCGGCAGTTTGATAATACTCTCCAGTTTATCTTTACAACTAATCGCAAAATCATAAAACAAAAAAGTTGTTTTTACTCCATCAACTATTGCAGTGTACTCTCCTTTTCTATCTATTATCACCCTTTCAACCGGACTAAAACTCACAATCTTTTTTCTAATATCTAAATTATCAAAATCTTTCTTTGTAAATAAATCAAAATCAATTGAACTACGATGGCCGAGGTGTAAAGCAATGGCAGTTCCACCAACTAAATAAAAATCTTTATCAAATTTTTTTATAAGTGGTAATAAATTATTTTGTTTTTTTGACAAAATCTCTTTATGCATATTTCTTGAAATAAAGGTTGAAATAATTTGTTACCTCTGGACGATAATTTGTTCTGCCTATTTTTGACTTTTTAGATTTTTCCTTAAAAATTTCAGCAACCTTTTTTATTCCCAAAATTTTAATTAACTGTTTTACATCCTGCCAATTACCGTAATTCAAAATCATCTCCACTGCCACAGCTGGAGAAATATTTTTTTTATCAGCTATATACCAAGTCAAATAGGGCTTGGATTTAAGAAATTTTTCCAATGTCATATAGTAATATTATACCACATTTTGACCATTTTGTCAATAACATTTTTTGGCTTAAATTAGATAAGTTAGATAAGTTTGAAATTTTAATAACAAAAGAGCCAGCCTTTCGGCTGGACTCCACTAATTACAACTCTACAACTTACAACTTACAACTTTATTTAATACATCCCGCCCATTCCACCACCCATCTGTGGCATAGCTGGCTCGTCTTTCTTTGGCAAATCTGTGACGACCGCTTCAGTTGTGAGAAGCATACCAGCGACTGAAACAGCATTTTGCAAAGCTGATCTAGTCACTTTGGTTGGATCAATAATACCAGCCACAACCATATCTTCATAATTACCAGTCTGGGCATTAAAACCAAAATTGCCACTATTTTTTTTGACTTCATCCACCACCACTGCCCCCTCATAACCAGCATTTTTGGCAATCACACGAATTGGTTCTTCCACAGCGCGACGCAAAATACCAACTGCGACCATTTCTTCATCATCCAAATTCAAATCATCCAAAACTTTTATAGCGCGAAGTAAAGCCACCCCACCACCCGGTACAACCCCTTCTTCAATGGCAGCCTTGGTCGCGCCGATGGCGTCTTCAATTCTATGTTTGGTTTCTTTCATTTCAGTTTCAGTGGCTGCGCCAACTTTGATCACGGCTACACCACCAGATAATTTGGCCATGCGTTCTTGTAATTTTTCTTTGTCAAAACTACTATCAGATTGCTCAATTAATTTTTTAATTTGCACCACTCTATCTGCCACAGATTGTTTATCACCAGCCCCACCAACGATGATGGTATTTTCTTTGGTGGAAATAACTTTTTGGGCTCGACCCAAATCAGATAGTTCTGCATTTTCTAATTTCAAACCAAGTTCTTCGGTAATAACTTTACCACCAGTCAAAACCGCAATATCTTGCAACATTTCTTTTCTTCTATCACCAAAACCTGGAGCTTTGATAGCAAGTACATTAAAAGTACCACGAAGTTTGTTTAGCACCAAAGTAGTTAAGGCTTGACCTTCCACATCTTCGGCCAAAATCACTAAATCTTTTTTACCTGACTTGGCAACTTTTTCTAACAAAGGTAAAATTTCTTCCACGCTTGAAATCTTTTTGTCAGTAATTAAAATTTGGGCATCTTCACATTCAGCTTCCATTCTGTCAGGATTGGTCACCATGTATGGTGAAACATAGCCTTTATCAAATTGCATACCCTCAACTACTTCTAGTTCAATGCCAAAACTTTGACCTTCCTCAACTGTAATCGGTGCGTCTTTGCCAACTTTGATCATGGCCTCAGCAATTTTCTCGCCAATTTCTTTATCATTGGCCGAGATGGTCGCCACATTGGCCCACTCATCTTGCTCCACAGCTTTGGAAACATTGTTTTTCAATTCTGCCACAATCGCTTCACAAGCTTTGTGTAAACCACGATTCAAAGCAACGGCGTTCACACCAGCGGTCACATTTTTTAAACCTTCTTTGACAATGGCCTGCGCCAAAACTGTAGCCGTAGTAGTGCCATCACCCACATCATCATTGGTTTTGCTGGCCGCTTCTTTAACTAATTCAGCGCCAATATTTTCAAACTTATCTTCCAATTCAATTTCTTTGGCAACTGATACACCATCCTTAGTAATGGTTGGCGCACCATAACCTTTGTCTAGCACAACATTACGTCCCTTTGGACCCAAAGTAACTTTGACAGTATTAGCCAATTGATCTACCCCTCTCACCAAAGCCTCACGTGCTTCAGTATCATATTTAATTTGTTTAGACATAAATATTGGATTAAAATTAATTTACTAGAAAATTTTATCATTTATCCCCGAAGAGGGATGCCCTGTGGGTATCATCTATCACTTATTTCTTTTAGTTCATCTGACAGATGATAAATGATAGATGATATTTTTTTCTTATACTTTTTATATTTACTCCAACACCGCAATCACATCCTCATGCCCCAAAACTTTATAATCCTCACCATCAAACTCAATCTCTTCCCCCCCCCATTTTTTAAACAAAACTTTTTGTCCAACTGACAGACCTAATTTGGCAAGTTTTTCACCATTGCCAAGTGCAATAATTTCTCCCTCCATCTTTTTTTCTTTATCAACTGTATCTGGTAATACTATACCAGAAGCAGTGATCTCTTCCTCCTTGACTGGCTTGACCAAAACTCGGTCACCTAGTGGTTTTATATTCATATGTTTCAATTAATCCAGAGCGAAGCGAAGGATCTTTCCTGCCACTTGCCCAACTTTAATAATAATTTTTATCACTCTAAATATATGAGTGATAATGTATACCATATTGTACAACATCTGTAAAAATTGTCAAGTGGACAGATATCCACAATTTAAAAAGCCCAAGGCAGGGAACAAGCTCAAGGTATCGTCTAGATGTGAGATGATGATGCCTGTCAGTAACACCATCTCGCTAGCGTATACTTCGTGCCTGTTGCCAACTTTGGGCTCTTACCAGCTAAAATTAGTATTTTGGCTACTTAATTAGTATAACTCAAATAAACGACCTTGTCAAAGCCAAAAAAAGCCAAAAATTTGGCTAAAAATAAAGGAATTGTGCATAAACAGTGGATTAGCTGTGGAGATCCCGGATTATTAAGCCCCAATATATGCCTGACAGAGCTAAACCAACGTAAGAAGTATAGAGATAGTGATCAAAACTAGCCAAAATCACGTAACACGTAACACATACCACATACCAAACTATACAATCTCGACAACACTTGATATGTGATATGTGATATGTGATAAACAAAACAATCGCTAATAATAAAAGTGAAACACCTAGAATTCCAAGTTCAACCAACAAAAGTAATTCGACACTATGTACCGGCTGGATCAACCAAGGATCTAGGCTGGAATTTAAATTGTATGATGCCACGGTATAATTCCCCGCCCCAACTCCAAACCAAGGTTGCATTTTAAAAATCTGCCAAGCCTCTTCATAACCACTGACTCGTTCGGTCACCGATGCAACTTCATGAGCTGAGCCACCGAGTAATCTGGTTTGAACGAGGGGGAAAAATAATATAATAAGGAATAAGGAATAAGGAATAAGGAATAAATACCCTCTTTTGTCCCCTCCTTCCGAAGGAGGGGCGGACACGAAGTGCCAGGGTGGTTTGCTCAGCAAATAAAAAAACAACAAAACCAATAAACCAATAAACATCGCCAGCCACGCACTCCGACTGAAAGTAAAAAATAAAGCGGTAAGCAATAAGCTGTAAGCAATAAGCCTTAGTAACAAACCACTTTTTTTCTCTTCACTATTTTTTTCGCCAAAAACAATATAACAATATGACAATATAACAATTGCAAGATACCCCCCAAAAACATTTGGATGAGTAAAAGGTCCATAAGCCCTGAGCCACCGGCCGATACTTTCTCCAACAATAACCGAGCTACCAGGTTCACAAACAACATGTTTTACCAACCCCAACCACTTGCAAGCAAAAGTATTTTGTAATAAAAATTGACCAATACCCAACACTGCTGGCAAAAGAGATCCGAGCAATAAATATTTAACAACTTCTTTTGACTTTAAAGGTCCTAAAAAAACAATAAAAAATAAAAGTACCGCTTCCATCACACGTAAAGATTGTTGTAGTGCGAGCGATTTGTCTGTCGCCCAGATGATAGATGATAGATGATAAATAATAAATAATAAAACTGAGAAAACAAATACGCGATCACGAGAAACCTGAAATTTGAAATTTGTCCCGACGCGAAGACGGGATCCCACTGAGGCGGTGAAAATTTGAAATTTGAAATTCTTCCAGTACCAAGACATGAATACTAAAACAATCAGCCATAATAAAACCTCCGTCGCATAAAAATTAAGTGTCCAATATTCAATCTTCGTACCACCTAAAAAAACCTCACGGAAAATATAAACCGTTTGCCAAGGTAATACAAAAAGAAAGATTTTTAACAAAACTTTTAATATTTTTTCTAATTTAATTTGCTTTAACAAACTCATAAAAATATTAGAAGAATATTATTAAAATATTAAAAAAATATTTATTCACTAATTTATTTACAAAAACTATTTATAAACCACTCAACAACACTCTACGCCATCAACTACAAATATTTATTAAAATACACGTTAAAGATAATATTTTATTAATATTTTGTTTGTATTTTATTAATATTATCTAATTATTGTTATACAAAAATCAACCCAAATCCAAACCATTAAATTTTTGGACCCACCGTTCTCTATACTCCGCCCGTTTATCTTTCTCATGAAACTTAAGCATTTTATCATTTACTATCACCCTAGTATCAGGTTCATTTTGCACACTCGTATAGTTCATTTTCATTTTATTAAGTTGCATTTCTTTGGCTTGTTTCTCCAGCAAATCACCATAACTATTCTGCCAAGTTTTTTCAAAAAAAAATTTTAAACTTTGCCAAAATTTATTATTCTCCACTTGCCAGCGAGACAACAAATCATAACCTGAAAAAGCATTTGGTAAATATTTTTTAACCCAAGTATTAGCTTTTTGTAAACTTGATAATAAATTATCTGGATCATAAACAGGAATAAGTTGTGCCAACCAATACATTAGATATATATCGGGCTTCGCTAGGGCTACGCCCGACAGGTCGATCTTTGCTGAAGCTACGCCCGACAGGTCAGGCAAAGAGATTCCTTGTAAGTTTAAATTGTCATCAGCCACGTAAAAACTCAAACAAATTTTATCTTTCACTTTCCGCTTGGTCCGACGTAAATTAAACAAACTCAAATACAAAGTTGCGATTGCTCGTGCTAAAAATATTCTGCCCTTTTTTGTAATTATAAAAACATCAATATCACTCTTCTCATCAATCCCAACACCCGAAACAGTATTACAAACAAACACCGCTCGCACAAATGGTATGTGGGCTAATTTTTTAACACCCCTTATGGCCTTTTTCATTTTGCGTTCAATAAACCAAATGTTTCTCTGTCTTCTATCCACTATTTCCTCTCGACCAAATAAAAAGTAATAACCTTCTTTATGTCGTAATTGATGTATATTTTCTAAATGTCGTAATTGTTCAGCTACTTCCGTGTCTTTCCATTTTCCCCCATCTTCTGCATACAAAAATCTCCCCAATTCAAGCTGAGTTAGCGGATAATCAAAAATATCAAAATAGGCCAAGGTAGCCAAAATAGATTGTTTAATTCTCTGTTCCATATTACTAATAGTTTACCCCAAATTCCAAAAAAACAAAAGACGGGGAATACCCCGCCGATAATAATGGAGCCAAAAACTAAAAACAATATAACAATAATTTAATTATTAAGCAATCTGCAGTTGCACCTGAAAATTTTTCTTCGGTATTTTTTCTCCAGCTATCACATTGACAAATAATTCCGGTTTTTCATCTAACTCTTTTAACCTTCTCTCAGAAATTTTTACATATTTTTCATTTGCATCTATACCTATATAATTTTTCCCTAATTTTTTTGCTGCCACAGCTGTTGTGCCACTACCAACAAAAGGATCCAAAATTATAGCATCTTTCGCAAATGCTGATAATTTTATTAAATATTCACATACTGCCAGTGGTTTTACAGTTTTATGATCATTATATTCCCCTTTTTCCTTTTTGGTTGGTTTTGGTAAAAGAAATGTTTTGTCAATTAGTTCGTTGATATTATCAACAGTAAACACATTTGCTGGATACATATTATCACCAATTCGCACATTGGTATTAAAAAGACCAACCTCATATTTTAACATATTTTTAAGATATGTTTCATCTGTTGGTTTTTGAGCCATTGCAATTGGCTCAAAACAAGATTTTATTTGTGGAGTTTTCCAGCCATTCAATTTTTCTTTTAATTTTTCTTTTGTTTCGGCATCAATATCCATTTTGCCAATAAAATGATCCACCCCCATAGCCTTTGCTTGATTTTGGGTATAAAGCCACATAAAAGCATCTCTGATTTCAAAACCGGCATCATCTATTGCACAAGCCATTCGATGATAAAGTCTGGGGCTAGAAAAAGAAAAGAAGAATCCACCTGGTTTTAACACTCTAAAAATTTCAGAAGAAATTTTTAGATACCAAGCATAGAATTTTTTACCTTGTTCTCTATCAAACTTCATCCCAGCTGGTAAAGATTTAATGGTGTATTGATTGTTTTGACTTGATACTTTATCATAATCCCAATTATCGTCAAGCTTATCTAAAAAATATGGTGGGTCTGTTAGAACAACATCAATAGAATTACTTTCAATTTGTTGAAGCAATTCCAAACTGTCAGAACAGATTATTTTGTTGACAAATTTATTATTTTTCATGTTTTTAAATTATACTTTTTTACCTTTAAATTCTCTATATAATATTTTGTAAATTTTTTTTCTTACTTCTTTATCAAAATTTTTAACAAATTTTGCATCTGCCAATTTTACAACCCTACCTTTTGTGTCATATACCCAACGATTTCTATCGGCTCTATTGCATTTTTGACATTGTGGAATAATATTTCCGGCTACTAGTGGTTTGTTTGGATCCATGTGTGATTTTTGTAATTTAGTTTTTGTAGCCGGCCAATGAAAATGTGGTTTTCCTTCTTGTGAACCACAAGTTGCACAACGATAACCATATTCTTCTTTAATTTTATCCCAATTATCAGTATGGCTTATTCTGTGGCCTTGCTTAAAACCAGGGTATGGTTGTTCTAAAGTCCAAAGTTGATAAGATCCTCGTTCTACTTTTAATACAATATTATCTCGTCCACCAGCAACTATCCACCAACCAGCTTGAGCACCCAAGTGTCGTGCTTGTTGCACATCATTAGTATTTGGATAATAACTTCTAATAAATTTAGTAAGTTCTTCTTTGCTAACTTTTCTAGTTTTTGGATAATCATAAGCCAAATAAACCAAAACTAGTGCATCTTTCGTAAAATTTCCTTTAGAGTCATAGAGTTTTGATAATTTTACCCCAAATTTTTCTAAATATTTTTTGTGGTATTCAGAAATTATTTTATAAATATTTTCTATAGATTTCTTGTTCAAAATGAGATTGTCCAACATAATTTTATTGAATAGTGTTTATAATTTATATATTTATAGTGTACTCTATTTACAAAATCAAGTCAAAATAAAAAAACTCATGTGAGCGAGCCACAATGAACGGATACATCATAATTTTTCATAATCAAAATCATACAAATTTACTAATTTCCAATTGTCTAAAAGCGATTAAAAAAAGAAATAATAAAATTTATTTCGTGTAGTTATTATTGATCTTTCCACTCACCTAATTGAATCAATAATTGTTTGAAATGTTCCGCCCTCCATTCCTGGGGATAATTATTGACAATCTGATCTTTATTTTTTCTAGCTCTATGTAAACCAAATTCATTACTAATTTTTCTTAATTTCTCTATTAGTTCATGGTATAATTTATTGCCAACTTCAGTACTATATTCATTTCCTTCGGTTCGTCTTTTATGCATCAATAGGGCTCGTATTTTTTCCCCCCAACGTGGTGGCGGATTACTCGGACCACAATAATTTTCTGGAGAAAAAAATTCTTTTTGTTCGGTCATATTTTTATTATTTTAATTCTTTGCTCATTACCACTAGACGCATTCAATGCGTTTCTACATTACGTTTCTTCCCTCATCATCACCGGCTCAACCTTTGTTGGGGTACTCATCTTCTCTTCTTCTACTCCCACCTTCTTCACACCATCATCAACCACTAATTTAAATTCTTCAAATCTAATCACCTGATCACGACTGATTAAATATTGTTTTTTATTAAAATAATTTCCCACCTCATACTGCAAAATATTTTGCAACTCAGTATCAAAAATAACATTAAAAACTTTCCCCAATTTTATCCCAGATTCAGTTTCAACAAACATCTTTTTTAATTGTATTAATGAAAAACGCATAAAAGAAACAATTTAAAATATATTTTCTCCTGTGTGTATCATAACAATATAACAATTTATTTAACAATCTCCCCCTCAATCACATTCCCAGCTGCTTTCTTTTTTTTATTAAAAACTACTAACTGTTGCAAAGCCATAAATAAAGTTGATAAAAACCAATAAAGGGTTAGGCCACCAGGCAATTTCATACCAATTATAACTGTCAAAACTGGCATCATATACAACATTTGTTTATTCATCATACTAGCCATACCCTCGTCTTTGGCACCAGGGCCAGCATTTGCGGGTGGTTTTTTGCGACTCATCATCTTGGCTTGCCAAAACTGAGCTCCACCAGCCAAAAAAGCTAATACAATATTTGACTTACCTAACTCTAAAAATCCTAAAGATAAGGTGTTGATATGCCCTGGATTTTTTATAAAAGAATAAAGTGTGTCAAAATTATCAGTTGTGAGCCCCTGACGCAATACCCAATACAGTGCAATTAAAATTGGCAACTGAATCAAAAGTGGTAAACAAGACGCAAACGGATTAACTTTGTTTTCTTTGTACATCTTCATTGTTTCCTGAGCCACTTTTTGTTGATCATCTTTATACTTCTTTTTCAACTCATCTAATCTTGGCTGCAAATCTGTCAAAGCCTTTTGTGATTTGATAGATGAAGAAGTCAATGGATAAAGCGCCAACTTTATTAAAATTGTGACAATCAAAATAACAATACCAACATCTGGGATTAAATTATAAAGACCCACAAAAGCATTGAAAAGTGGCTGGTATAAAATAGTTTGAAATATTGCTGACATAAATTTTTCAATTGTCATTCCGAGGCCATTCGACTTCGCTCAGGCCAGGCTCCGTAGCGGAATCCCTTTCCAAGACTCGAAAAATGCATTACAGCCAAAATAGCCATAATCCTAACAACTCGTATGATTTTTATTATTAATAATTATCTTGAATTACGAAACAGGTGTCATGGCGGAAAAATGTGTCATTGCGAGGAAGACGATTCGCAATGACACACTAAAAACGGTTTCGTAATTCAAAGTAATTAGTAAAATGATTATATCATTTTATGATATTTTTTTCAAGGTTTGTTTAAAAAGCAAACCCCCGAACGAGCAGATTTGCTTCGTGCGTGGGGGGTCAAGGCAGTTCGGGTAAATGACGAGGGCGTCTAAACACTCCCCGTTTTACCTTTCCACTACCTTTACAAAGATCACATTTGACACGGTCCAGCAAAGACAGCCATGCCCGAAACCTGTGGAATCGCAACAGAATAAAGCCCCTTCCCTTGCACTTCGAGCATGCCTGAATTGCTGACTCCTCATACCTTTTCGTCGTGACCATAGTCGTGTCCATGATAACCCTCCTTCGTCTGTTATTATTATAATAACATCTTCCCCTATTTTTTTCAAACAAAAAAA
>CAYXGV010000029.1:0-14282 GCA_964464685.1 uncultured Gammaproteobacteria bacterium
TGTTATAACGAGAATATTGTACTAAATTTTTAATTAATAGTCAACCCCTTGCCACCGTAAACCCAATCACACGATTTGTTTGATTATTTTTTAAAACTTTGGCACACTCCTGCAAAGTAGTCCCAGTAGTAAAAACATCATCAATTAATAAAATATTCCCATTAACTTCACCAATTAAATCAAAAGCGTTTTTAACATTTACCAACCTTTCTTCTCTACCAAGCTTGGCTTGCTGTAAGGTATGGCGATTACGAATCAAAATTTCTTGGCATGGTTTATTAATTTCTTGAGCAACTATCTCAGCAATTAGTTTAGCTTGATTGAAGCCACGTTCAACCAACCTCTTTCTATGCAACGGTACTGGCACCACCAAATCAATATTGGAAAATAAAGACAAATTTTTTTGTACAAAAATTTTTATCATCTTTTTCAAAACCACTGACACATCTTCGGCATGACTATATTTCAATGTCTGAATTATTTTACCAATCAAACCATCTTCCTGATAAACAGTAATAGCAAAACTGGAATTTAAAAAAAGATCACGACCACAACCAAAACAATACTCCCCAAAACTAGTTTTTTTATGACAAACAGGACAACAAAACACCCCTGACATATTTATTTTCTCTAAACATTTTTCGCACAACCACGCCCCTTCCTTTTTACAACCCAAACAATACACCGGAAAAATATAATCCTTAATTTTTTCTAATATTTTTTCAAAATTCATGCTTTTAAAAAGGCGAGCTGAGCTCGCCTTTTGTTTAAACTCTCCCCCTATCCCTCCCAAGGCGGGCAGGCAGGGGGAGCACACGACGTAAGTCGGTGAGGGGGTCTGCCAAAGCTATAGAGCTTGTATTATCTGCATAACACCTAAACACGGCTGAATAAATGTCGTCTAATATTTATATAATGTTGTTTAATTGGTAAAACATCCTTTAAGCTTCTCCAGACCCCCACCGTCACTTCGTGTCGGCTCCCCCTGATAGGGGGAGAACGTGTTTGTTCTAATCCCAATAAAATGCATTTACTTTCCAATCACCAACCAACAAAATCAATTCCACCCTACCAGTCTTATATTCTACATTACTCAATCCATTTTCTCTAATGGTTTGTTGTACCTCCAGTACAACTGTGGCTGAATTTTCTGTAATTTTATCAACATTCGCAGTAATAACTCGGGTAGTCAGGCCACTATAATTCTCACTTTCAATTAACTTTTGTTTTTTCACCCACTTCTGCATTGATGGTGTGGTCAAATCAACCACATCTTCAATATGCTGATTACTGTTTTGATTAGAAAAAGTAAAAAATCTTTCAGTAAAAATACGCGAAATTTGTTTGATATAAGTTTCACTAGCATCTTTTTCCACGGCTACCCCAAACTCATTGGTAATTATCGGTCTCGACTCTTTCTGAGAAAATGTATTTTCATTATCCGATATATCAAAAGGAACGTTCGTGTATGATGGTAACGATTCATTATCATTAATATTTCTATTAAATACAAATAGATACAATAAAACAAAAATTAATACCAACGAAACAAAGACACTTACAATTATAAAAATTTTTTTTCTTAGATCTAACATAAGTTTATTTATTTATTTAAAAAATTAAGATCTCTTACCCATTTCTCTATCAAAATCTTTTCTCGCTTTTTCTATTTCCAACAGCTGTGCCGGATCAGAGGTAATTAGTTGATCTTCGGTATAAGAAGCTACTACTTTTATAGCAGCGTGCTTAAGTCCGGCAAAAAATATCCCCTCACCTTCTGAACCTTCTAACAATAAATATTTTTCGCCTTCTGTTAGCATAAAGGTCTTCTGAATAGTTTCAATAGCTGATGGTGATTGACGCAAAAGTAATTGCAAAGCCGAATTATTTACAATGGCTTGACCATACTGAGAGCGTAAAAAATCATTAACATCCTGCGTAATGGTTGTGACACCTAAATAATATTTACGACAACGTTTAACCAGCGCATAAATAAATTTGGCACTATCTTCATGCATCATTAACCACCAAGCTTCATCAATTACCAAGAGTCTCTTTTTTCTTTCGCTCCGAACTATATTCCACACATAATTAACCAAGGTATAAATAGCCATTGGCCTTAATTCATCCTCCAAATCACGAACACTAAATATCACCAACTGATTATTCATATTAACATTTGTTGGTGAATTGAAAAGTCCAGCAAAAGTTCCTTCGGTAAATTTACGTAATTTTAAAACCAAGGTTTCGGCTCCATCCATACCTTCCAAAACTTCTAATAAATCTTGCATGATTGGTGGCTCAACCGTGGCCAAATCAGAAGCTGGTGTAATATCTTTTTTAGCATAAGTTTCAATCAAAGCTCGATCCATGACTGAATCTTCTTGAGCCGTTAAACTACCAAACATAATTCGGATCAAACCTTTGGCAGTAATGACTGCACTCCTAATGATATCTTCAGTAGATATTTCTTGGCCGACCGGTCGAGGTAAATCAAACGGATTTACCTTACTTTCTGATGCCAGAGAAATACTGACATAAGTACCCCCAACCGCCTCAGACAAATGTGCATATTCCATTTCCGGATCAATAATTATTACATCAGTCCCCTGCATCATACTACGCAGTACCTCCAATTTAACAGCATAGGATTTACCAGCACCAGAAGTGGCAAACACCACCATATTGGCATTTTGTAAAGAAAATCTATCAAACAAAATCAAACTATTATTATGTCGGTTAACACCATATAATATGCCGTTATCACTGGTTAACTCAGCCGACATAAAAGGAAAGGAAGCTGCAATCGGTGATGAATTCATGTTAAAGGAAATACTGAGCTCATCAATTCCAATTGGCAAGGTAGAATTAAATCCCTGTTCTGACTGAAACAAAACGTGTTTGGTATAAATTAATTTACCCCCAAAGATGTTTTCCATTTCTTCAGTAGCCCTGTCCAATTCTTCTTTTGATTTAGAATAGAGCGTAATATAAAAGGAAAATTGAAAAAAATGTTCCACCCCTTGGGTAAGATCATCGCGCAATTGTTCAATATCTCGCAAAGCAGTTTCACGCAAGGGGTCTCGTGGTGCTCCTTTTTCAGTATCAGATGAAAGTTGGGCTTGTAGCGCACCAACTTTTTTCTTTAATTGTTTTAAAATAATATTGGCCTGAACTGGATAAAAAAACATGCTAACATCCATTGATATATTCAAATTCAAAATTGATGCGTTCCAACCAACTGAGATATAACGCGGATAAGTAACAACAAAAATTGTCCGCAAAAAAGTATCGCCCAATTGAACAAAATTACTCTCTACCCTAAGAGCCGAGGGAGCAATCAAATCTCGAATAGATACTACCCCCGCTCGATAAACCTTCTCTTCTTCCAAAGTAATCAGCTCCTCTGCAATTTGTTTTTTCTTGACAGCTGTTTCTTCTTGTATCTTTTCTTTAGGTTGTTTTTTTAATCCGATTGGTTTAAATGGCATAATCAAATTAATTTAAACGAAAAACCAAAAATGCTAAAACTCTTCTATTTGTATATCATTAATTGGCTGTAATTGCTCGGCAATAGATATGTCAGGGTTATAACTTGAATAATATAATTCAATTAAAGATTGGGTATCCAACTGCACCACTTCCAAACTCATCCCCTGTAAACCGCCAATCACTTTTCTTACTCTTTGATCCAGCTCTTCTTTTCTCTGTTTAAAACGCTCGTCTTTTAATTTAATGGTTAAAGCTGGTTTTATCACTTCTTTAAAACGTGACCAAAAACTTTTTTTGCGATTAGAAGCCGGGTCATAAGAAGTCACCACGAAAAATTTCTTTGTCATAATCTGGCCGATGTCAACCAGCTCGCTCACAAACGCCCTATAATCTGCAATCTGAGTTCTCAATAATTCATTATTCTGTTCTTTTTCCAATTTAATTAAATTTTCTAAATATGGTTTGATTTGTAAACGTCTAGACTGCACTACAATTTGTAAAGGAAAATCCAGAGAATTCAAAAAACTAACATAGGAAGAAATCAATGCATTTTGTTCATCTTCTGATTTCAAAGCAAAGTTAATACTAGATGTAATCAAAACAGATCTTAGTGTGCCATCTTTCAATATCACAACTCCGTCCCTTATTTCAGAAATTGGTAGATAGGTTTGCGAAGCCGGACGCTTATTATTTTGTTTTTGAGCCTTTTTGCTTTTCATAATGTATACGGATTATGGATAATGCGGATATACAGATACAGGTATAATAATTCTAATGAGGTAAATTTGGATTTAATATTCTTTTTATTACACAACCATTTAATCCAAAATTTACCAACAAACATAATTTTAACCCGCTACTTACTAGATATCTCTGACACTGCATGTAATCATTTCTAGAAAAACTAGGGGTAGCTTTTACTTCAATTATTATTTTATTATCCACAATAAAATCTATTCTATTCCTTCCTTTTTTCTCTCCAACAAAACTTTTATTTAACACTATTTCCCTACCATAATTTAATAATTTGACCTTTAATTTTTCTTCAATCAAATCACAGTATTGTTTTTCGTTTCTAAATTTACCTAATTCATTGTGTACTTCATAAAAAATACCACGCAAAATATATGAAAGAACCTCATGAATTAAAACTATCCTCTCCATAGTATTATTTACTTAAAAAAAATCATCCGCATATTTATCCGTAACATCCGTAAATCCGCATTATCCGTAATCCGTATATATCCTTCTATAATTCATCCTCCGGCCTATAAAACCCTCCGGTATTTACAATCAGAGCCAAATCCCTAATGTGTTCTGGGCGGGCATTTTTAATGGCCTCTTTGGCAACCACCTCTTCCACTTCTTCTTTTCGTAGATAATCCAGCTCCTTGTCAGAGTAATCTTTTCTCCAAATCCTCAAGGCTGGATGTCGCAAGGTCTGAATAATATTTAAAATTACATAATGAAAATCTTGACCATTAACTTTAACAAAAGAAAAGGTCACGGCCAACGAACCAATTACCAAAGCTATTATAACAAATAAAGTGAAATCAGCCAATTTATAAGAAATAAAAATAACCAAACCAGCCCCTAACAAAATTAAAAATTGACGAACCGTTATCGGTCCGAAAATTTTATCCTCTACATCAATAAATTGTGGTACCACAAATTGCTGCATAACTTTGAGCGTTTAAACTATTGTACATTATTCTAACTCTTTTTCTAATTTTACAATTCCACCCACCTCGTCCCAAGTCAAAGTATCGCTACCCAAGGCCAGATCTTTAATTTTTGACTCACTAACCATGGCTTTTTTGAGTAAATTTTGGTACTGTCCATAAAGTGGACTTTCATACCAAGCTTGCATGGCCTGAAAATATAAAACAATTGAATCTTTTTTCAAAACTTTAAATTTCTGTAATAACTTTTTGAAATTATCAGCCGTGCCATCACCCAATCTTCGTAAATCTATCAAAGAAAAATTTTTAATTTCTTCAATCGGACCCGTAGCCTTCCTTTCTTCAATTAACGGTTCGGATTCGTTGGATTTTATAATTAGTTTTGGTTTTATCACATCATGTAAAACTGGTTTCCCAACTGTTTTTTCTCTTGGTAAAAAAATACTGGCTTTGGGGGTTACTTCCTCTGCACGTTTTATAGTTATTTTATCAGCTTCTAACACTGGTGACATTTTTCTCGTTAATTTCTCGTTCGCCAAATGCCAGACTTCTTTTACTATTTTTAACAATTCATCTGCCTCTTCATTTTTTAAACCCAAACCACCAATAGCGGTTGATCTTGAAACATAAATCAAAAATTGAGCATCATCTCTAATTTCTTTTACTCGTGAAGTTATCAAAGACTGCAATCTGGCTCGCAAATTATCTGAAATTGGAAATTTTATTCTTTTCAAAACTTCGGCAAACAAATCATCTTTTTTGTCTGGCAAAACTCCCAAACTACTGTGTTTGTTTAATTCTTCAACTTCATCTTCTAGCGGTGATTTGTTATCATCCTTTGTCCATACTCTGTTAATTTGTGTTTTTTCCGCCCGAGGCGGACCAGCCTTGGGCTGGGTGTTTTTTCCGCCCGAGGCGGACCAGCCTTGGGCTGGGTGTTTTCGTATTTCAGCGTACTCCGCTTCATCAACAAAAATATTTTTAACTGGCGCAGTAGTCGCGAGTTCGTGTTCCCCCTCTTCCATAGGTAAAACCTGAGATGTTGGTAATTCAACCACTGGAGTTTTTTGAACAGGTTCGACTATCGGTGTTCTGGATTTAGGTTTGTTTTCTAGGGTTGTTATCGGGGTTCGGGGTTCTGGTTCGGAATCAGTTATAGGAGTTCGGAATTCGGATTCTGGTTCGGGTTCAATTTTATTTATCCCAATATCTTTTTCTTCATCCACAGGAGTATTTTTTTGTTTCCGATACTCAGCAAACTCAGCCATGGTCATACGAACCTGGGTGCCATCAGATTTTTTCACAAGAATTGTTCCTGACATAATTTTATACTATTAGCCCTTCATTCCAATGAAATTTATCATCCTCTTCATAAAATTCTAATATATTTTCATTTAGCTTAAGGATATTATTTTCTTGGAGAAAGAATTCGAAGTCAGAAAACATTTGGATAACATCATCATTTTCTAAGGTAAAATACTTCGTACAATAATACAAAAACCTACCAAATGGCACCCTATCATCTTTCTGATTAAGATATTCAACAAACTTAAACCACCTATTTGGGACAAAAAACCAAGTAAGTAATTTAGTTACATCTTGGCGCTCTTTTTTCTGACTCTGTTCTATTTCAAAAAAAGGTTTTTCTATTAATTTGCCTTCCTCAACTGCAGAAATAATATATAAAACTTCACGTAACCAAGATATATATTTATCTCGACCACGAACTTGTTTATAAAGATCATCAATATATTCCTGCTGTAGATAACTCTCACTTTTATCATCACTTTTCCGAACTTCATGTGTTTGTGCGATATCTGTCAATAATCTATATTTAATATTTTTTACATCTATCAATACTTCTTCTTTATTTTGTTTTAAACCTTCCAAAATGACACCGTGTTTTATCACAAAATCAACAATACTAGAAGTATCAAATAAAAAACTCTTAAAAATTTCTTCAACAGGTACCCCAACAACAATTGCCTTAAAAAAGGTAAATCTTACTATACTTGTTTTGTCATCATCCGACAAAAATGAAAAAGAAGACCAGACCATTTTCAACATCATGGCATACATTAAAGCATCTTCCCAACCTATTAATTCTCTTTCAACATTTTCGATATCTAAAACCGGTAAAATTATATCATTATATAACAATTCTTTCGCATTTAATCCTACACTGGCATCATTTAGAGTAAATAAAACCCTATTTAAATTATACTGTTCTTTTTTTCCTGATAATATTTCAAACAATTCATTGGGAGGATAAATATTAACACCGTCCACTAAACCCGTAGCCGCTACTAATAACATAATCTGTCTGTGCACTTCTTTTAAAAATACATTCTTATCACCCATTCCTTTTACAAAGTCATCTACCAATTTGACATCTAAAATGGCTAATAATTTTTGACTAATAATTTTATCACTTTCAATCACTACTTCCTCACCCATGCTCAAAAGAAAAGGAACATTATATCTTATATCATCATACTCTTGTCCACTACCGACTATCTTTGACAAATCTAACAAAGCTCCTCTAGTCTGAGACCAAGAATTTGTAAAAAATTTATAAAAATTTTGTACTTCATTCAACATATAATTTGGTTATTAACTTCGCGAGGCATCTGCTTCTTCTTCTGGGGTCATGGGGGGATTCTCTGGCGGAGAATTTCTATCGGGTTTAGTTGATACTTTCCCCTCAATCTCCCTAAAAGATTTCTCCGTCTTTTCAGCAATTTCTTTCATTTCTCTTAAGTGAGCACTGTCTTCACCTTCTAATCCCTGTTCATGTAAATAAATCATTGTTTTTTTAATTATTGCCCTTTGTGCTTCATTAACACTTTCGCCAGACACTTCATCTACGCCTGTAGTAAGACGTTCTTTCAGCCTTTCAAATAAACCTTTTCTATCTGCCTCTACTCCATAATTAGCTAACCTTTCTTCATGTATCTGCCTTTCATAAAAATCTTTACTATTATCTTCTATACTATTTCTTATTTTACCTAAGACACCCTCTCTATGATTAGCTATATATTTCAAAGCTTTTCCAGAAAATTCACTAGTGCCTTCAGAATTTAATTCATCAGTAGTAACCAAACCCATTTTAGCCAAACCTCTTTCTGCTTTCGTCCTATCCTGGTTACTCTCTTTAGCTGTTGCTTGAGCTAATTTATTACCCGCTGCTAACCAAGGCATTAAAACATCAACTAAAACCTGAAAGGCCCCTACTTCCTCATCGCCAAAACCACGAGCTTCTAACAACTCTTTGCTTTCACCCATTTGAAAATATCCTTTTTCATTATAAGTAAAGTCACCATCTCTAGTACCACCTAAAATTGTCACGCGACGCACCCGTTCATCAGATTTATTTTTAAATTCAATTGCTGTATTAGCAGAAACAATTGGATGATTAACTATACGATTAACATCATTACGCATTTGCATAGCCCAACCATTCAAATACCAACCAAAAGACTGTGGCATAGCTTTAGTAGCTGGATCCTTATTAAGAGTTCCGCTCCTCATCTTTTCTTGTTCTTTTTTAGATAATAACCTAACAATATTACCCCGGGCATCAGAATCTTCTATTAAATTAAATCCTGTTGTAGTATGACCTGTTTGTTTGGAACGTTCTTTTCTTTTTTCACTATGAGTTCTAAAAACATCTTGGTACTCCAAATAACGATTTTGTAAATCATCTGCACTTTTTATAGTTGCGTTACTACCCCAATGAGTTAATCTTTCTTCGTTATTATCGCTGTTAAAATATTGCTCAACGGCTTTTTCATAATCAAACTCTAAACCCATTTCATCCTGTAATCTAGCTATATCATCTACTGTTTCTGTAAATTCCAAATCGCCACCAGTATTCATATATACTTCATAGGTCCCGGTATGTTCATCATCAGCTCTATCTATCCACTCAACATCACCAGTAGTAGGATTCATCAATTTTGCCCCCCAACCAAAACGCAACTGATTTCTGTAATGTTGTTTAAATTTATCTTTATTTTTTATTATAAAATCAACCCCATCCGGATCCATGCCATCTTCTACCATAGCATTTCTATTACCATCATGTTGAAGATATTTTTCCCAAGCATTCATCTTAGAGGCATTTGAAGAAAACATATCATCTACATTTGCATTATGTTGGCCTGACTCATAGGTAGATATGGCATAATAACGTTCAATTAAACTTGCCATTTGGTTCTTAGAATTCTTGCCTGCTAAAAATAAAGTTTGATCAGAACCTTTTCTACCGCGTTCTATTTCACCCATAGCATCTAATTCTCTTTTTTTGGCTTCTTCAAAAATTGCATTTGCATTAGAAGTAGAAGAAAATCCCCTAACTCCTAAATCGTATAAATGTGCACCTGTTTCTGTAATAAACAAAGCTTTTTGCATTTTTTGAATTAACTCTGCATCTTCACCTTTCTTTGCTAATAGAGCAGTGCTAATTAAAGGATTAGATTCTACAATTTGATCTAGCGGCATTTTGTTCTTTATGGCTTCTAATAAACTACGTTTTGCTTCTTCATATTGTTCACCCATCTGTTCACTCTTTAATAATTTAGCGGCATTGTCTGCTTTGTCAGTTAATTCAGCCCTAACTTCTTCTCTTAAAGACTCTTCACCGGCTTCCGTACCAACAAATTCTTCTCTAAGCCAACTCTTATAAGCTTTTTCTCTGGCGTCATCCTCTACCTTCTGCTGAGCATAATAAATATCCATAGCATATTCATCTTTTTCTAGGTAGGCATCTCTATTCTTTTGCTCAACAGCAACTTGATCATTTCTTTCAACTTCACTCAAACCAGAATAATCTTCTATTATATCTTTTCCCTTGTCATCTTTATAAGTATAAACCCCACCTGATTTCAAAGCTTCTATTTTTTCTCTACGTTTTTTCAACTCTGCAGCTGCATCTTTATATCTGGTATCATTCCCAGTCAAGATACTCAAATGATTGGCAACCGCGCTAGATACAATTCCAGACGCAGCCAAACGATTTCTAATCGTACTATCCGGATCTCCACTGTACAAAGCACTTTCAGCATCAGCATGAGCTTGGGTAGCTTTATCACGAGATGCTTTGGCCTCGGCAGCCGTGGCATCAGCCAATTCGGAATAATGGATTGCTTGAGCAAAAACATCATCTTTGTTTGTACTAGCGAGCAAAGTATCCATATCTGCTTTAATTTGTATTTGAGACAATTTTTTCTTTCCTTCCTCCCACATTGCATCCATTCTTGCTTCTTTTATACCTTTCTTAAAATCTTCGGCCAAACTCTTGCCCACCCCAGCTTCGGTTATTTCTTCTAAAAACTTCTTACCGGCACTGGTTGTGCCCAAAGCCTTCTCAGCCAAAGATTTGGCTTCTTGTGATCTAGTTTCTTTGGCTTCAGCATCAGAAGCGTAATATAAAGCTTGGGCAAAACGATCTCTCGGCGAAGTGCCTTTTAGTATGGTATTTCTTAAATCATCTGCCTCAGCTTGTCTATCAGTTGCTTCTAAACGTTTGACCTCATCCCATCTCTCAGTGGCATCATCATATTGTTTTTTAGTTTCATCTGATTTGATTGATTTCTCAAAACTTTGTAATACCTCGGAATCAATCTCAGCTTTAGCTTGACGTTGTAAAAATTCTTTACCTTCTTTGGTTTTTCCCAAAGCTAATTTAGCCGAATCTTTGGCAGATTCTGCTTCTTTGCCAGTAGTTTCTGATTTTTTTTCATAATACAAAGCCTGAGCAAAACGACTAACCGGATCACTGGCAGCTAATATACTATTCAACTTGTCTGGATCTTCCTCTGCCTGTTGTAATTCATCTCTAGCTCGAGTAAAATTAATTTTAACTTTTTCATCTTTTATACTCTTTATAAAATCTTCACCAATCTTTTTACCAACTTCGGCCACAGCGATATCTTCTAAAAATTTCTTACCGTCAGCTGTTTCTGCCAATGATTTATTGGCATCACTTTTGGCTTCTTGCGACTGGGATTCTTTGGCTTCTGCTTCTGAAGCATAATACAAAGATTGGGCAAAAAGATCCTCTGGTCTATTTCCTTCTTTAATTTGAGCCAACAACCACCTAGCTAGGCCAGGATCAGTCGCCTCAAGTTCCTTGACTGTATCTAATTTTCTCTTAGCTTCATCATATTGTTCTTTTGTCTTTGCAGATTTAATAGATTTTTCAAAACTCTGCAAGGTTTCAGTTCCAATTTCAGCCGTTACTTGACGTTCCAAAAGATCTTTACCAACTTTTGTTTTATCTAAAGCTAATTTAGCCAGATCTTTTGATGATTCGGCTTCTTTACCAGTAGTTTCTGATTCTTTTTCATAATACAAAGCCTGAGCAAAGCGATCGGCTGTACTATTCCCAGCTAACAAATCTCTTATTCCAAATGGGCCAGAAGCCTCGGCATCTCTAAGTTTAATTTTGGCTTCGTCAAACTCAGCTTTTACTGTAGCGTCTTTTATGGTTTTGGCAAAATCCTCACCAATCTTTTGGCCAACTTCAGCTTTGGCTAACTGTTCTAACAGATCCTTGCCGATATCAGTCTGACCCAAAGCTTTTTCTGCCAAACTTCGAGCTTCTTTGGCTTTTCCTTCGGCTGTTTCTTTGTTTTGTTCTTGAAGTAGGGCATTGACCAATTTGTCTCGGCCAGCCAATTCTTTGACTGCCTTTAGATTTGCACCACTTTTTTCTTGGTTTCTAGCTTCATCTAATCTATCTTGAGCTGCCTCCCAATTTCCCTGAGTAGCTTTGGCTACCAAAGCATCCACCTCATCGTCACCGGCTTTTTTAGCTTCCATGGCTTTGGCTTTTTTGTCAGCCAACTTCATTTTTTGGGCCCTAACTGAACCATAAGCCACAGCCTTACCTTCAGATTGTGCTTGTTCAGCCTCCTCTTTAGCTACATCTGCAAACTCACCCTGAAAAAGTGCGTGAGCAGCATTTCTAACACCCAAATTCCTCTCTGAAGTTGGCAGTGCTCTACCAGACAACCACGTCAAAGCTTTCGCAAGCGGAGCAGTGGATCGAGTGGTATTTGTCTTGCCTAGTTTTATATCTGCTAAATCACTTTCAACTCTATCACCTCTTTCGTCAACAAAAGCATCAAATACTCCTCTTCCATCCTGTAAATTTCTATCTTTTAATTTATCTCTTTTGTATTCCCATGTCACTTCTTCGGTGGCCTTATTAATAAGTTTAGCCTTTCTACCATCAGACATTTCTTCCCACTTTTCCTCCGGACGCTTTAAACTTTTAGCTTTATCTGCTATCACTCCAGAATTAGCAGTTAAATAATCACCAAGTCCATTTTCTAATGTGCTATCATCATAAAGATTTTTCTCTTGAGCCCATTGATCAAAATGATCATTTTGAATTTTTAAATACAAAGTAGCAGCGTCCTTAGCAGAATCTCTTTTGTTTCTAGATTCCCTAAAGGATTTATTTGACTCACTACGTTTCTTAGCTTCACCTTCCAATCTTTCGTATCTATCTCTAACCGCCGTAGCTGCCTTAAGACCTGTCCCCCCTTTTTCTTCCCAGTGTTCAATCCCCAGATAACTACCAATACCAGCCCTATTGGCCAACCAACCTGCTCGTTTATAAAAAATTTGATTAGCCAAGGTCTGCTGAATACCATAAAGCAAGGGAGCTCTTTCTCCAGAAATATTTTTTAGAGCCGCAAAACGAGCCTTTTCCCCAGCGTCCGTTTCTCTTTTCATCATTTTTTCATTGTATACCTCACCGTGCTTACCTAAAAATGGTATACGATTCAAAAGTGGAGTATAGGTCATTGCCCGGTCATACTTCAACTTAGTGCGTTTCCAAAATTGACCACCAAACGGCATCTGATCAAGGGTATTTTTAACTTTATCTGTAGTGACCTTCTTACCAACATTCCATGCTCCCTTACCCAACGCTCTGGCGGTGGTATAACCAGTCGCAAACCCAGCCACTTTTTTGGCAAAAGCTTGACCACTTTGCACTAATCCACTACCAACCACACCGGTTTGTTGTACCACACTCATACCTACCATCATAAGGGCCAGTGGAATAAAAAAGCTAGCCATGTTAGCCCAGGTCGTTGCTTTACTTAAGGTAGCCTCTGATGTTCCGCCTTTTCCGCCAATTTTATTCAATTCCGCCCCTGATTCTTGAACAGGAACTACACCCAAATCATCCGCTACTCCCCCAGTCCCAACTGTGGCAAAGGTAAGCCACAAAAAAAATACCATAATTGGCGCCACCATAACCTGTTTCATAAATTTGTCCCACCATTGTTTGGCATAGGACTGAGTACCTGGTAAAACCTGAAATATAAAAGCCAAGGGAGACAAAATAACCAACACCCATAAAGCGATCATACGAGCCAACATTATAATTGCATAAACCGCTATGGCTACCATGGCCATTATCGCAAAAAGTAAAGAAGCTATCGCCGCCACAAACAACCTAATATCAAATTTAGTAGTGGCATCAATTTTCCCCCCCGTTGAAATTTCAAAAATTTCCTGTAATTTGAAGGCCTGAATAAAATTACCGCCAGCAGTAGCAGACACGGCGTTTACAAAAGTAATAGTAAAAACATGCGCCGCATCAATAAAAATTCCGCAAATCAAATTACTAAAATTAATAAAAACTGCCGCCAAAATCAACTTAATCAAAGTTTTATTCCATTGATATTGTTCAATCCCCAAAATAGTACCAAAAGCTATCACCAACAAAATAACCACAAAAAACATATTGGCCACATCTCGTACCATAGTCCAACCAAGCATGACAGTATTAACATTCAAATAATCATTAAATTGGGCGAGTGTAATAAAATATCCTAAAAAGAAAATGGCCATCTTAATAAAAAACTCGCTCATACCAACAATGGCACTCGTAAACCAAGAACCAATTGATTCGCCAGCATCCCCAACTGGGTTAGCGTTAGCTGATTTAACACAAAAAATAACAGCTATCAAAACAATAGACAAAAACAAAAATCCAGCCCACTTCTTGTGGTCCTCTTTTATTGATAATACTTTTTTTATGATAGAAAAAAATTGATTAATTTTTTTCTTTACCAAGGTTTTCAT
>CAYXGV010000030.1:0-1078 GCA_964464685.1 uncultured Gammaproteobacteria bacterium
GTCATAGAAATTGCCACGAACAAACCAGTAATAATAGTACCGACCAACAAACCACCCAAGGCAGCTGGACCCAATAATAAACCAACCAAAATTGGGGCTAAAACTGGAATTGAAGCTGGAAACAACATTTGACGCAAAGCACCTTTCGTAACAATATCAACACATTTGGCATAATCTGGTTTGGCATGACCTTCCATAATACCATGAATTTCTTTGAACTGGCGACGAACTTCTTCTACTACTTTTCCGGCTACTTTTCCAACCGATTCCATCAGATATGAACCGAATAAATAAGGAAGTAAACCGCCAATAAATAATCCTACTAAAACTTTTGGATCATCAATTCTAAAAGTTGCGGAAATACCTTGTTCAGTTAATTTGTGAGTGTAATCAGCAAATAAAACTAGAGCAGCCAAGGCAGCTGAAGCAATCGCGTAACCTTTTGTTACAGCTTTGGTTGTGTTACCAACCGCATCAAGCGGATCAGTGACAGCTCGAACTTCTTCGCCCATTTCAGCCATCTCAGCAATACCACCGGCATTATCAGTAATTGGTCCATAAGCATCAATAGTCACTACAATTCCTGTCATTGACAACATGGCCATCGCAGCAATTGCGATTCCATAAAGACCAGCCAAACTATAGGCCCCCAAAATAGCTACTGCAATAAATAAAACTGGCAAAGCTGTAGCTTTCATTGAAACTGCCAAACCAGCAATCACATTGGTACCGTGTCCGGTTTCCGAAGCCTTAGCAATATCTTTTACTGGTTTGTATTCAGTGGAAGTATAGTATTCTGTAATCCATACCATAACACCAGTCAAAAGTATTCCTATTACAGCACTGTAAAATAAATCACCAGTTGTAAGTCCTAAATCAACGCTATAAGTTTTACTAGCAAAATAAAAACCAATTAAAGAAAGGAAGCCTGAAACAATCAAGCCTTTATACAAAGCCTTCATAACATTCTTCTTCTTGCCAAGTTTGATAAAAAAAGTTCCAATAATAGATGCTATAATTGAAATAGCACCCAAAACTAATGGAAAAATAACAGCCGAATTAGTTCCTTTGAAAGTCA
>CAYXGV010000030.1:1178-14090 GCA_964464685.1 uncultured Gammaproteobacteria bacterium
ACAATAACGCAAAAACTCCAACCGCCACGATACTAATAGTTTTGTATTGTCTTCCCAAATAAGCTTTGGCTCCTTCTTGAATAGCTTTGGCAATTGCTTGCATCCTTTCATTACCCGCTGGTAATTTATTGACCCAGCGAATTAAAAATGCTCCGTATCCAATGGCCACCAAAGCCGAAACCAAAATGAAAATTGTTGTCAGCATAAGATATGAATTATGTCAGCCAAAGGCTGATCAGCCTTTGGCTGAAATTAAGAATTATGAATGTGGAATTATTATAAGAGAAAATTTGATTTTAGTCAATACCTCTTTTCCCCTCTCTTTTCAAGAGAGGGGGCTAGGGGGGTGAATTTTCGCCAAACAAAAAACCACCCGTCCTCCCTACCCAACAGTCTTAAAACTGCTAGGTACGAAGTGGGTGGTTTTTATAACTCAACCCTCCCCGCACCAGAAGCTCCCAACAAGATAAGTTGGGCTTCTGATCTACCCTTTCTGAACCTTCCAATCCAAAAGGTGGCCATCTCCAGATTCCAACATCTTGGCAGATCGTAGAAAAGATTCTTTCACCTCGGGCTCCAAACCCTCGGCCGTAGCATTTTCCCGAAGCAATTGAGCAAAAAACTCGTTTAACTGAAGAACAGCTGACATCTTGTGGTGTCTCAAAGCCTCAAGAGATGAGGGGCTCCCGTCAGTAAGCCTTCCCAAGAAAGGAAGTAGTACTGTGGTTAGCCTTTTGGCATCCCAAAGTGGATGCTCATTGTCTCTAAGAGGCTCTGTGCCTGGAAATTGTTGCCTGATCTCTCGGCAAAGATCAAGCAAATCACTAACAAACACTGCTAATTGTGCCCTAGCTTCTGATTTATCCATGGTGGTCTCCTTAGTATAGGTTTGTCTCTGTGGCTATTATATGGAAGGATGGCATAAAAGTCAAGGATCGAAAAACAGATAGCAGTTGGCAGATAGCAGATAGCAGATAACAAAGATGACAAAACTCTAATTTGTTTATTTATAAAAATTTATTTAAAACCACACCTTAAAATTGACAAAACCACAATTCTACGGCATAATACTAGCTATTATGAGTCAAAAGTCATATCAAATTCTACTTTATTTCTTACGTTCTCTTATATATATAAAAAGAGTGCTGATTTGGTCATTAAGAAAAATTTGGGTTTTGTTAATAAAAATAAATAACTTATTTAAAAATACTCTTGGTTTTCGTTTATACAAAATTGGTTTTAGAATTCAAAAATATACTGGAAAATTACAAATCCCTTGGGACTCCAGATTAATTGAATTGATCGGCAAAAGAAGTGTTTTACAAATTGTATTACTTTTGATAATTATAGTGACAATGGTTCCAGATAGTAAACTTTTTAGCAAAGACATAAACAAAATTCCTGGCCGTGAAACTTTACTTTACCAATTGGTTGGTCCTGGTGATCAAGATTTTTCTTTGGAAGAAGTAAATTTAAATCTTCCTACTATTTCACCAGCACAAAAATCAGAAAGTTGGAAACAAGGCACAGTATCAGTCCAACCAGGAACCGGCACCTCAAACCAAAATATTCCTACACAAACCGACATGACAAGTTTGAGTGTAGGAGGAACCGCAGTCAATAAACCAACTATCATGCCGGGGGCAGACTTGCCAACCACGACTGGTGTTAGTAATAGAACTCAAATTACTTATCACACAGTTCAAACAGGTGAAACTATTGGGGCGATTGCTGAAAAATATAATATAAGTGTCGTGACAATACTGTGGTCCAACAATCTATCACTCCGCTCATATATTAGACCGGATGATGAGTTAAAAATATTACCAGTTTCTGGATTAATTCATAAAGTTGTCAAGGGCGATACTTTGTCAAAAATCGCCAATCTTTATGATACTAATTTAGAAAAAATTATTGAATATAATAAATTAAAAGCTGACGGTTCTGATATTGCAATTGGTGAAGAACTAATTATTCCAGGTGGTGTAAAACCAACTCCAGTCATCACCTACACTGCCCCAGTTCAAAAATACACCCAACTAAGTAATGTTGCTGCCCCACCACCATCAGTAAATGCTCCGGCTGGCTCGGGCTGGCTCTGGCCAACTTCTGTCCGTCGTATCACTCAATACTATGGTTGGCGTCACACTGGACTTGATATTGGTGGACCAGTCGGCACCCCACTTTATGCCTCCAAATCTGGAAAAGTTATTATGTCGCAATGTGGTTGGAATGGTGGTTATGGTTGTTATATTATTATAGATCACGGTGGTGGCTATCAAACTCTTTATGGTCACGCTAGCCAACTCTATGTAAACTACGGCGACCAAGTTGTCCAAGGCCAAACCATCGCTGCTATGGGTTCTACCGGCCGATCCACCGGACCCCATGTCCACTTCGAAGTTAGGGTCAATGGTGCTAGATTAAATCCGTTGCAGTATATACGTTAAAAACAAAATACAAAATACACGTAATAAGATACAAATAACAGTTTTCAAATAACAAATAACAAAAAAACAACCTGGTACTTGCTCAGGTTGTTTTTTATTAGGTACACTTTTTAGTGACTTAATACAAATTTTTTAAAAAAATATTTTTATCTTTTTCTAAATAATCATAATAAAACATCTCAACCTAGGCAAAAAATAGTAGTCATAATAAAAATATTTTAGGGACACATTTTTGCCACTTATTATAAAAATGGGGACAAAAACTTGACAGGTATAAATTTATTGTATGTAATGTAATTACATTATGCTCCAATAATGGAGGGGACATGGTCTGAAAAGATTAGGTCCGTTTTTTTAATTTCATTTTATATATTTTGTGATACATGATATGTGATATGTGTTACGTGATTCGTGTCGCATGTTATCTGCTATCTGTCATTCAGTTTTCGCCCGATACTGCAGTGCTTCAGCAACATGTTCTGTCCCAATATCATCACAGCCACCCAGATCAGCAATCGTGCGGGATAATTTTAAAATTCTATGATAGCCACGAGCTGATAAATGCATTTGTGTGACGGCCTGACGAAGCAAATCAACTGATTGATCATTTAATTTACAAAATTCTTTAATATCTTTATTTTTCATTTCACTATTTGTTTCGTAAGCTGAATTTTTTAAACGTTCTCTCTGTTTAGCTCGAGCCGACTCAACTCGTTCGCGAATTTTAGCTGAACTCTCAGCCAATTCATCTTTATTTAATTTTTCAAATTTTACTCGCGGAACTTCTACATGCAAATCGATTCGATCCAAAAGTGGTCCACTAATTTTCTTTTGATAATTGGATACTTGCATTGGCGAACAAGTACAAGTGCGATCCGGATCTGATGCATAACCACAAGGACAAGGATTTTGACTGGCCACCAAAGTAAAGCGTGCTGGAAAACTAAGCGTACCTTGAGCTCGAGAAATTGTAATGACACCATCTTCCAAAGGTTGGCGTAAATTTTCCAAAACCACACGGGGAAATTCAGGAAATTCATCCAAAAACAAAACCCCTCGATGTGCCAAAGAAATTTCTCCCGGCTTGGGAATTCTACCGCCACCAACGAGTGCCACCCCAGAAGCACTGTGATGCGGAGAACGAAAAGGACGCTCTGTCACCAAAGGTTTGTCATCTGGCAGAAGTCCTGAAACCGAATAAATTTTTGTCACTTCAATCGCTTCGTCCGTTGACATGCGGGGTAATATTGATGGCAAAGTTCGTGCGAGTAAAGTCTTGCCTGATCCAGGTGGACCAGATAACAAAATATTATGAGCACCAGCTGCAGCAATTTCTAATGCACGTTTTACATATTCCTGACCTTTGACAAAAGCCATATCCATTTCATATTCTGCTGTCTCAAACCAAGAATTAATATCTTCTTTTTCTTTGGACTTAATTTCTTGTTCACCCAACAAATGATTTATCATAGCCTGAAAATTTTCCACCGGATAAACTTCCACCTCATGAATTAAACTCGCCTCTTTGGCATTGACCGCTGGCACAAATATTTTTTTGTAACCCACCTGCCCCGCATAAATTGCCAGTGGTAAAATTCCATTGGTATGACGCAAACTTCCATCCAAAGCTAGCTCGCCAACAAACAAAGAATCAGACAAATCTATTTTTAAATCATTGAGCGCCACAAACATACCGACCGCCATTGGTAAATCATAAGCCGACCCCTCTTTGCGCACATCCGCCGGAGCCAAGTTTATCAAAATCCGATGACCATTGGGAAATTGCTGACCACTATTTTTCCAAGCTGTCCGAATTCTTTCTTTGGCTTCTTGAATTGCAGTATCAGGCAACCCGACAATAGTAAAACCAGGAAATCCCTGACCCATATCGATCTCAACTGTGATCAATTCACAATCAAGACCCAGAACTGAAACTGAATTTATTTTTTTGAACATAGATGAGAGTTTGTAAAGTTTGTAAAGTTTGTAAAGTTATAAAGTTCATAAAGTACTTTACGAACTTTATAACTTTATGAACTTTTAACTATCATTCATTATACCACACTTAGAAAAAAATTTATCCGGCGCAACTCTGATGTAATACAGAGTGGAGACGGATTATACCACACCTATAAATTTTATTATAAATAAAAAAACCACTGAAATTATTTTATTAAAAAATTAATTTTATAAAAAACAAACACCCCACTCTTAATTTAAGAATGGGGTGACTGTTCCCGATGTATGTTGCTCAAAAGTTTGAGAACAGCCATCAGGAAAAACCCTCCTATTTTACGGTTTAAAGATCTGAGCACACATCCACAGTTCATCGGCAGAAGCTTTTTCCACCTGCATGGCTATTGATTCCATATCACCGGAAACACTCGTCAGTGTTTCAAGGACACGACCATAGCCATCAAGGTTAGCAACGAACATCCTTTTCTCAACACCAGCAATAATTGCTCTGCTGGACAAGAAAAGAAGATTGAGAACAAAGAAGAGGTTGATGGCTTCCAACATTTGTTGTCGGACTCCATTTACCATTTCAAACTCAACCAGCTCTCCACCACCAACCAGAAACTGCAATTTCCCCCGCTCACGAACTTGTGGCACCTGACCCAAGTTGAAATGAGGGAAAAAGACCTGACAAAGCTGAGATAGTTCTCGATAAGCAAAAACCAAATCCCGCGGTGCACCCCCTTGCCATATAACACCCAGACTGAGCGATCCGAAACGTTTTGATTCCCCCACTGTCAATGCTTGAACGTAACGTTCGAACAACATGACCTCAGTAATCTCTTGACCATCCTCTTGTCTGATTTCAAAAGAAATTGGTTGGACATACCTGCCAACCGTTTGGCTAACCAATTCCGCCAGAACCTTTCGGTAATTGCACATAGCACCCCCCTTTGTTTGACAACTGATTGTTTGTGGTTTTACAGATCTTCAAAAGAACGCCCCCTATATTTATTAACTAATCAATTAACAAATATAGATTGCCTTTTAAATGAATTTTTCCACAACAATCTAGCAGGACATAACTATAGAAAATTTTAGCAACACTTGTCCGCCTTCGTTGACCGCCTTGGATGGTGGGCGGAATTAAAAACCACCGCATCTTAACGGTGACTGGTTATAATTATTATTTTAATTACACAACACACCACCGCTTCACACCTGAAAACAAAATCTTAATGCGGTTGGTTGTTAATTTATTATTCATATATTAATAGTATCTCAAATGCCCACAAAGAAGTCAAAAAAACTGGGGATAACAGGGCTAATTAATATTTTTTTCGGCTGTCTCGTTATTTTCCACATCCGCATAATCCGCGTCATCTGCATATAATCCGCGTATCTGTGTCACAAGTCAATCTCATCTAGTTTCTGTCTAAAATAATTATCTAGCAACACAATCCCCGCCCCCACTACAATCATCACATCGGCCAAGTTTATTACTCCAGTAAAAATGCAAATATAATCAATTGTAAAACCAAACAAAACTCGATCTATAAAATTGGAAATAGCACCAGCAAAAATTAAAAAAATTCCAAGGTAAAAAATAATCTGTCTTTTTTTCCTAGTCACAAAATAAAAAAGCCCAAACAATATAATTGGCGTTAAAATTATTATTAACCAATTAGGAAAAGGTATGGAAAAAGCAATTCCACTATTTCCCCAATACTCCCACCCCAACCAATTCCTCCAAATATAAAAACTAAACTCCGCATTACTCCTCGCCAAATATTTCAAAACCTGATCTAAAAATAAAAAAAATCCACTCATTAAAAAATATATAATTAAGTGGATTATTTTATTTTTCATAATTTACAATTTGTAAATTCGGACAAGGTCCGCTGTATCCGTTAATCAGGATTATCCGTAATCCGTAATTATGCTTCTTCAGTCAAAGTCTTTTTACAACTAACACAAGCCCCCGAAGTTGGACGAGCTAATAATCTTTTTTCTTCAATTGGCTGATCACAATATTTACATACACCATAACTGCCTTTTTCCAAACGATCCAATGATTTGCCAACATCGCGCAATTCTTTTTCCAATGCAATTTCCAATGGTTTATTGGCAGTGTATTGGGCGACCTCCTGAGCATTTTCATCGTCTTTGTCACCATAATCAGGAAAAGTGGCATCATAATCACCACTCACGTGTTTATTTTTGGTGGTGAATTTGGCCAATTCTTTTTCCAGTCGTTCTTTTTCACTAATTAAAATATCTTTAATTTTTTGTAAAAACTCTGGACTATGTGAACTCTTTTGCTTTGTCATATATTTTAATTTAAGTAAATACAAAACCATTATAACAGAAAAGCCTACGTTTGGCAAGGGGGAATGCGATGCTTAATATACGAGATAAACATACTAATATACGAATTTACTAATTATACTAATAAATACTAATATTTTCTTAGAAAATTATTTTTTAAAATAACCTTTTTTTATTTGTAATAACTACTATCTAATACCGATTTTACAACAACACACATTTGTATAGCATTCGTATCATTAGTAAAATTCGTATATTAGTATCTATTATTTGTGTATTTAAAAAGGCGATTAACGCCCTGGGTACAATTTTATGACGAACCGCCTTTAAATCTCCAGGACCGGCCTTTCAGACGACTTTAAATTTAAATGGTTTTAAAACTAAAGTCGTCTGAACGACAAGCTGTCCATAGAGACAGGTGTCGCCTTTCTACCACCAGTTGGTGTGGATTTCCTACATTAAGGCAAAAAGCACATAATGCATGAGTGGAAAAGCACCGTTTCGAGCTAGCTTCTGTCCAATATTTTTTACTTTTGTGTTTGTTTTTGACTCCGTGAAGATGGAGTGTGCGATTAAGGACGAGAGTAAGCTCGAAATATAAGCAGTAAAAAGGGGAGTGTTCCTCATAAACGAGTTATGGAGAACATATCCTAGTTTTGAATGATCTGTATATATTATAGCACATTTTTTTACTTTTGTCAATAGGCTGTGGATAAACTATTTAATCTTGACTTAGATTAGCCAAATTTTACTACTTTTTTAGACAAAAAAAGTATACACTAGTCTATACTTTTTTAAACTAAATGTATAGAGTATTCTATACTTATCCCCAATTAGGACTGTTTATCCACTGAGTTATCCACAGTTGTATAGAGTAGTGTATACAAATTTAAAAACCCTCCTTATTTTAATGAATTTACACTCTCTACAATTCGCAAAAAAATATGTGCTTGTCCACGATGTGGTCATCCAGTACATGCTATTGACTAAGTCTAATTCTACTGCTAAACTTAAATTAAACACACTCTTGAGCATTACTTGAACCTTAAAGGAGGAAGACATGCTTTTTTTCCAACGAAGAAGCATCTATAGAGATGCCATTACCTCACCATGGACAAGAAGTGAGGTAGATTGTCTTCTGCCTGCACTGACTGAGGAGGACATGAGAGGGATTGCTACCATCGGTTTTGGTCAAGACCCTTTTTGGGTAACTCAATGTTCCCTCGATCGTATGTTTGGTGGAATTATCATCACCGCTCTTAGACTGAGGAGGAGATTGCAAGAAATTCGCAACACCTAGAATGACCACCGCTCTTTTTCGTCGCCTCGCGCAAGAATCTTTGCGCGAGGCGATACTGGAATTAAAGATTAACCATATTAAGACTCAACAGGGTTCTTTTTTTATACAAAAAACCACCTATCGGGTGGGGTTTGTTATCTGTTATCTGTTATTTGTTATTTGTTAACTGCCGACTGAATCACGTCGCCACATGAAAATAAACAGTGTCACCATCTTCTACAATATACTCTTTACCTTCGAGACGCAATTTACCACTTTCCTTTATTCCCGACCAGCCATTAAACTGAACAAAATCTTGCCAATTACAAACATCAGCTTTTATAAAACCCTTAATAAAATCCGTATGAATAACACCTGCGGCATCAGGCGCTTTTGTACCATTTTTAACTGTCCAAGCTCGTGTTTCCGGCTCGCCAGAAGTTAAAAAAGTTACTAAATCCAATAATTTATAACTTTCAACAATCAACTTATCAAGTCCTGATTGTTCCATACCTAACTCTTTCATATATTCCTTTGCATCTTCGGGTGACAGCTCCGCCAACTCCGCCTCCAGCTTGGCACTTACTTCTATCTGTCCAATATGTTCGTCAATAGTCTGTCCGTCAGACTTTAGACTTTTGACTTTTGACTTTTGACTCTCATCAACATTCACCACATACAGCATCGGTTTCATACTAAGCAGGTGTAAATCACGCAAAATTTTTGTTTCATCCTCAGTATATTCCAACAAACGCGCTGGTTTACCAGCTTCTAATTGTTTGTAAATCTTTTCTAACAAATCAATTTCTTTTTGTGCGTCTTTTAGAGCTGAACCTTTGGCGTTTTTCTTGGTTTTGTCTAATCGACTAGATACGGTTTGCCAATCAGCCAAAATTAACTCCAAATTTATCACTTCAGCATCGTCTTTTGGATCAATTTTATTATTAACATGAATAATATTACCATCCTCAAATGCCCGCACCACCTGCACAATCGCATCAGTCTCACGAATATGTGATAAAAATTTATTTCCCAAACCTTCACCCTCTGAAGCACCCTTAACCAAACCAGCAATATCGTAAAATTCTATTGCTGTTGGAATAATTTTTTTTGATTTTGAAACTTCGGCAAGCTTTTGCAAACGATCATCAGGTACCTCAACTACACCAACGTTTGGTTCAATGGTACAAAAAGGATAATTCTGCGCATCAGCCTGTTTACTGCGGGTCAATGCGTTGAACAAAGTGGATTTTCCTACGTTGGGCAAGCCAACGATAGCGAGTTTTAGCATAAAAAAATATAAAGCAAATATATTTTACTTTTAAAAACAAAAAAAGTCAAACTATCCACCAAAAAATATTGACTTTTATTTGATAATATGTTTAAATGTGTCCAGACAAACGTTCTTTCCAACTAACTCAAACAAAGGAGGGGTGTTGATGGAAAATCAGGACGAATCCCTCTTTTGGGGGGAATTTGATCGGTTGTTGGTTTTCTTGAAAGCCATACAGATTAGCTTCTTCGACATAGCATTCTTGAAAAGAATGTGTTACCAAACAGGAGATAGAACAATTGGCATAAAAATTCTGCTTGACTGGGCTAAGGATAAAGGACTTCTGAAACCAGACTCAATGCTTGCCCCCAATCTAGAGAAGAGCGGACAAAGTAAAAGGGGGAATAAGATAATACTAACTGGTCTAGCACTAACGGAGGAAAAAGCATTACTCCGGTGGAGGAAAAGACACAGTAGGAGGAATAAGCGAGATGGTTCGCCCCCGATGGAGTTATTTCCTTTTGAGCAGATAACAACCATTGGGATAGATGATGAAACCAAACAGGTAATACAGCCAATGATTGGACAAATGCTGAACCAATTGTCTCCACACGCAACCGTCTTCATTGAAGGACTCCAAAGGCTTAATCATGAACGGTGCATCGTATGGAACAATGGGACCAAAACGATCCTGCCAGCAAATCTCCAAAGACCGGAGGATGATATCCGCTGGTTTATGGCTACGCTGATAGACCTGTCAATCATTACACCTATAATGACTGATTGGAAAAGCGGAAACACTCTCTGGGGTGTAATCCGTGGAAGATTGCAGGAAATTGTTGAAGCGCTTGAAGACCCGAGTGTTATCCCCAAAGGAGATGCGCTTGGAAAATCATCAATCTTTGATGTCTTGTATTGCTCCTTTAGTGGAGTTGACCACATATTCTACCAAACAAAAAGTGTGGGAGAAGACGAGAAAGTACAGGACAACGGCGATGATGAGGCCGAAGTTGAAACACTCGAAAAGTCAAAGCCTAAAGAAATAAGGACCAGACACTGGATTGGTCCTTATAACTATCGAAAGGTTCTGCATTGGCTAGACGAGAAAGACAATTTCGACAAAGACCAGATGCATATTTTCCCAACCCACATTCCAGAGGTTTACGACTATATTCTGGAAGAACTCGTGGACGCAGGATTACTGAGTGTGTTGGGAAAAGACAAAAGATACTCAGTCAACTCCTTGCTGGTCAAGGAGGTGCTGGAAGCTATAAGGAATCCGGGTAAAATCCCAAGGTTACTAGGTTCAAACCTGTCCTGGCTTGCACAAGATCATAATGCAAAACCCAGGACCCCAGCTCCAAAGAAGGAGACAGAGATGATGACTTACAGAGAAAGATTGAAACTACTGGTCAAAAAACTGGAAGGTGTGATCAGTGGACAGCTGACACCGATCGACTACGAGATGAGGAGTGCACTGCAACATGATACACCACAACAGACGATGGATTGGCTTCGAAAACACTCCAAGGAAGGAGATTTCCGATTCTTCAAAAAGGGCGATGTCCCTGAGAGAAACACCCACATTCAGTGGCTCAAGGACATCGAAGCCAAGCCACAGGCTGGCGTCGGGGGTGAGGCACTCGGGGATACTCCCCCAGCTCAACCGGATCAGGCACCTCGAGCCCAGGAAGGTTTGTTCGTTCCGCAGAACCTCTCGCAGATGATGACCGCAATGTCCAACCTGCTTGACCGGACAACGAAAGAGGCAGAGATGCAAGCCAGGAAGCGATTCATGGACACCACCACTGCCGGAATCTCGGCGCTTCTCTCGGGGTTCACGCCAGATGAGGTCAGTCAGATTCTGGAACAACTGGTTCACACGAACACAAACAGACCTGAGAACTAGGAGACCCCCCAACGCTCTTTCAATGAACAACCCCCGGGGCAGAGCCCTGGGGAATATGTTGATTCAACAAACACCGGGGGGTTGTAGGAGGCAACCCCCACCCAAATTTGTTTTTTATTTTTCATTTAAAAATAAAAAATAGATTAGGTAATTTAATCTATTTTTAACTTAACCTTTTTATCAACATTTAAAACATTAATATCACAATACCAAAAAAACCGCGAATGGCGGTTTTTTAAAGTATATAAACCTAATGCAAATTATTATTAACAAACCAAATTGATTCCATGGCTTGTGTTACGTGTGTCGTGTGTCGTGTGTCGTGACTATTGTGGACCTGCGGGGAATTGAACCCCGGACTCATCCATGCCATGGACGCGTATTACCGCTATACTACAGGCCCGTTTTTAAATACCAACTTTAAAATGAAAAACTGTCAACATTATAATAAAAAACCACAGAACTGTCAACTGCCTATCCTTAAATAAATTATTTATAAATGATTGAACCGAGGTACTGATGACCTCGGTTCGGTAGGAAGACCATGTAAACACGATCTGTTTTGACAACTGCCACGGCAGTTTTGTGCCGCCTCAGTCAGACATCGGGCTTGTGAGCGAGCTCCAGATCGGCAGGAAAAAGACCCCGTTTCACCTCCGTTTGCGAAGTACGACCAGCACTAAAGACCTTTTGCAGATGACCAAAGGCCACCCACGGATTCACACTGTCGCCACAGGTGAAAAGGTCCAAGGCCGCATAGCCATGCTCCGGCCAGGTGTGGATAGACAGATGACTCTCAGCAATAACCACTGCACCAGACACCCCATGCGGGCTGAAGCGATGAAACACTTCACCCACAACAGTGGCGCCGGACAAATTGGCCGCATTCAGCATCTCCTGCCGAACAAGGTCAAAATCATTGAGTGCTTCACCGTCGCAATCGTAGAACTCCACAATAATGTGCCTGCCCAAAGCTTTCATAACAACCCTCCTTTTTCCACTCAAAGTGGACAGTAAAGAACAAAAACAAAATGTGAAATAATTATAAACTTTTTTTAAAAAAAATCAAGATCAAAAAACCGCCACATGGGCGGTGGTTGTGTATAAATATTTTTTAACTCATTATTTCTTTTCGCAAAGCATAACCAAGCATTATTCTAATCAAGACAATGGCTCCAAGACGAAAAATATCATCCATGTTGGTAGCAATAGTAGCCAAAAGAATATCAGCCGCAATAATAAACTCTAAACCAAAAATAATTTTTTTGGCCAAAGAACCACGTACCTTTTCCATAGTATATTTTTTCAAAGGCAACTGCACTAGAGCAATAATTACTGAACCAGCAATAAAAAACAAACCAACATACTCAAACAACAATCCAATAAATTGAATAATGTTTACTAATAATTCTTGCAACATAATTTTATTATTAAAAAATTAATATTTGTATTATACACTATTTTATAAAAATTATAAAGCCAAAGGTCTCTTTCACATCAAATGTGGTAGGTTGATACTTGCAAATGGAAATATAAAGATAAAAAATAGCACACAGATTTAACGGATTTAACAGATAATAACAAATCTGTTCAAACCTGCCCACCGGTAGGCAGGGATTTAACGTTCACCAATATGTAACGTCCCGAGAATACGGGATGTAGGTGGAGCGACAATCCCGACTTAATCGGGAGGGGGTGGAACCACATATCGGCTGTT
>CAYXGV010000031.1:0-4001 GCA_964464685.1 uncultured Gammaproteobacteria bacterium
ATGTGCTATAATACAGGAGTTAGTGAAAAAAAATAAATTAAAAAATCGCTTATTTTAGCGGTTTTTTTGTTTTTGCCCCTTGACAAAAGGGGCTTTTTTCTTTATACTTTAAATTATGTGTTCAACTCTATAGGGGGGAAAAAATGGCTAACAAGAAGAAGGAAGGTGAAAAGAAGAAAAGGGGAGGGCGTCCTTTTCATCCACCAGATGGGAATTTCTATCTCAGGCATACCCGTCTGGGGGACGAAATTCCTACTGTTGATGACTGGAGGGAATTTGGTGGTTCCGGAGCTGTTGGGGTTCGGGGCGACGGTTCCCTTTCGGTTGATGGGCTTTCTTTTGAAGTTCCCGACGAACGGCGGGTGACTGATTCTGAGATCTGTGGGATTTGATTGGTTGCCCGTCAAAAAGGAGGATTTTCCGACTGACTGCTTGGTATTCAAGCAGTCAGTCGGGGCAGTTACAAAGACAGTCAGATTATGGCTGTTTTTGTGTAGGTGATAACTCACCACTTGCACACATTTTTCATATCTGATAAAATAAAAGCACTAAGTTTATAATTTATCATACATCATCATACAAATTTATGTCATACAATATTTTAAGTGAAGAGGGGTTAATTAAATTAAAACAAGATCAACCTGAGCGTTTTAATTATGAGGTCAAAGGTGGGCAGTATTTGAAATTGCAAGATTTGGATTTGGAAAATTTAGATGGAATTGATGTGGATAAGTTTAAGGAAATGGCTAGAATTATGCGTGGTCTGATGTTTTGTGCATTAGAATCAGTTCACTCTGGTCATCCGGGTGGATCAAGTTCAAAGACAGAAATGTTTTTGGCACAAATTTTGGGTGGGGCAATGGCGTTTGATCCACTTGATCCAAAAAATACAGGTCGTGATCGAGTAGTCTGGTCAGCTGGTCATTGTTCTCCAGGACTTTATGGTGGTTTGGCACTTTTTTATGAATCTCTTCGTTTGTCTGGCAAAGAATTTGACGCTAAAAAAATTAAGGCTGTTATGCCTGAAGATTTAGTAAATTTTAGAAGTTTAAATGGTCCCCAAGGTCATATTGAAGGTTATTCTCCATTGGCTGATGTATCAACTGGTGCATCTGGTCATGGATTGTCAGCTGCCGCTGGTATGGCTATTACTCACAAGTCATCTGGGCTTGATACCAAAGTTTTTGTTTTTATGGGTGATGCTGAAACCGAAGAAGGTATGACTTATGAAGCTCGCAATATTTTGAATACAATTGGTGCTGATAATATGATTGTTTCACTTGATTACAATCATTTTGGAATTGATGGAAAAATAGAAGAGGTAATAAGTTCACCATATATAAATCATTGGTTGGGAATGGGTTGGAATGTAATTGAGGTGGATGGACATAATATTTTGGAATTGATTTATGCTTATAGAAAAGCAAAATTAGGATTTAATAATGGTAGTCCAACTGTAGTTTTGGCTCATTGTATAAAAGGTAAATATTATGGAGCCAAAGAAAATTCCAACACTAGTCATGGCTCACCAGCCAAGTCGGAGGAATATGTTGAAATTATGAAAAATTTGGGATTTGATATTCCTGGTGTAAAAGGTGATGTGCAAAGTGATATTAATTTTGTTTTGTCACATTTGTCAGATGATCTTCGTGAATATATAGTGGAGCGTTTGGAAATTGCCAAAAATAATATAAAACCAGAATCAGAATTAATTGCCAAAATGAAAACAGCTTTAGAAAATCGTCCGTTTGTAAATCCAATGGAAATTAGAAGACCAGAAGTACTTCCAGAAGAATTAGTTTTTCCTGCCGGTAGTGATGTCCCAACGCGCAAAGCAACTGAAGCATTTTTTACTTGGCTAATGAAACAGACGGCATTTTTTTGGACTGGAACTGGGGATCTTAGTTGTTCAATTTTGACTGCCAAAGCCGAAGAAGTTTATGGAATAATAAATAGGGAAAATAAATATGGTCGTGGAATTCGTTTTGGAATTGCTGAACAAAATATGGCAATGTTATCCACAGCTTTGACAGCCGATAGATTGCCGGGTGGTTTTGCCCCTGTTTCAGCTTTTTCTTCCTATGGTGTATTTACATCAATGATGAGTAATGCAGTGCGTATGTCTTTGATAAATAATCATGTTAATCCTGATGCGAAAGGATTTTTTGTGATGCTTGCAGCTCACGATGGTCCAGAAACTGGTGAAGATGGTCCAACTCATCAAGGAATGTATTGGATGAGTTTGTTCAATGCTTATCCCGGTATCAAAGTTTATAAACCAATGGATGCAAATGAAACAATTGAAATGTTATTTTATGCCTTGGAAAAAGGTGAGCCAATTGCTTTGTCAGTTGGCCGGCCTAATGTTCCGGTTTTAGACAGATCTAACGGTGTCGCTCCGGCTCGGGAAGCAAATAATGGCGCTTATATTTACAAAGATTATTCTAACAATGGAAAAGAAAAGAAAGTATTGGCAATTTGCGGTTCTCTAACTTTAAAAAATACTTTAGAAATTTTGCCAGACTTAGAAGAAGAATTTGATATAAAAATTGTGGCAGTCATTTCACCAGAATTATTTGAAGAATTATTAGTTACAAATTCTGAAAAAGCTCAAGCAATTTTTTCTGATGAAGATAGAAAAATAACTACCACTTTACACAATGGTTGGAAAGGCTTTTTATATCCATTTATGCTTCCTGCTGATTATAAAAAGCGTACAATTGCAATTGATACATATTTGAAATCAGGCTCACCTGATGAAGTTTATGGATTGGCTGGAGTAGATGCTGGTGGTATATTGCGTCGCCTATTGTCATCCCGACCGTAATGAGCGAGGAACGAGCGAATGGAGCGGAGGGATCCCTTTCTTTAGGGTTTAAATTGATTTAATAGATACACGAATTAAACGAATTTAACAAATTAGAACGGATTTGTTTTAATTCTTTTGATCTGTTAGATCTGTGTATATATAAACATAGTAAAAATTAACTAACAAAAGAAAAATTAAAAAGTTTTAATTAATACTTAATTATACGTGTCCCTCCCCCTATGAGGGGGAGGTTAGGAGGGGGTTTTATCGGAGGCAATTACTTTCATTTTATATAAAACAAAGTTATAGGCTTCGAATAACCCCACCCTGTCCCTCCCCTTATAGGGGAGGGGACGCCTTAAAAATCATTTTTAATTATGCAAATTCCAGAATTTTTAAAACAAAAAAATTTAATTCCAAATGTCGAAATTAATCCAGACTTAATGCTTCTCGGTACAGAAACTGCTTTTGGTTTTGGTGCCAAGGTGATGGAAGTAGAAAAGTCAGGGAAATTTCCTCAAGTTTACAAATTTCATATTGGTGATACGGGTCCAAAAACTCCACAGCCAATTATTGATGTGGCAATTCAAGCTCTGAAAGATAAACAAACAAAATACGGACATTTCGCTGGTTTTCCACAAGTTAGAGAAAATATCGCCAAATATTTGACCAAAACTCGTGGGGTAGAAATCAAAAAAGAAAATGTGATTTTGATGCCTGGTGGTAAGCCAGCTATTGAACTCGCTATGCAGACATTACTCAAGCCATGGGATAAAGTAATTTTTCAAAATCCTGGTTATCCAATTTATGAATCTTTGGCAAAATTTTATTCTCACAATAACCAAATTGGTTGGGAAGCTTACAAAGATCCAGAGAAAAAAACTTTGGAATTTCGTGTGGAAGATTTGAAAAAAGTATTACAAGAAAATGATAATGTAAAAATACTTTGTCTTAACACTCCGCAAAATCCAACTGGTATGATGATTGGACGGGAAAAATTGGAAACGATTGCTGAGCTAGTAAAAAAATATAATTTCTTTGTATTATTTGATGATATTTATGATCAGATTGTTTTTGACGGGCATGAACATTTTAGCTTTTTATCAATTCCTGGCATGTTAGATTGGACAATTAATTTAAATGGTTATTCCAAAAATTATGCTATGACTGGTTGGCGTCTTGGTTTTATTGT
>CAYXGV010000031.1:4101-12199 GCA_964464685.1 uncultured Gammaproteobacteria bacterium
TAAATGGTTATTCCAAAAATTATGCTATGACTGGTTGGCGTCTTGGTTTTATTGTAGCCCCAGAATGGCTGATTGAAATTTTTGGCAGACTCGCCATTAACAAATGGAGTTGTGTCAATCGGATGAATCAGATTGTGGCTGGAGTGGTTTTTGGTGATGTTGAGGTTGATGGTTTTAAATATGAATGTGTGGCGGATAAAATCAAAGATACATTGCAAGCCGACTTTCTTGAATATGAAAAGAAAGGAAAATTTTTGGTAGATTGTTTGAGTTTATTAAAACCTTATGTTGTACCAAATCCGGTTGAGGGCGCATTTTATGATTTTCCAAATTTTGATAATATTTTGAATTTGAAATATGTGCGTGAAGATTTGGGAATAAAAAATGATAAAGAGTTGAGCTATTGGCTTTTACAAGAAAATGGAATTGCGACTTTGGCTGGATCTGATTTTGGTTCAGGAGGTCTCGGACATATTCGTTTTTCCTATGCCGAAGATAGAAATAATCACATTATTCCGGGCATGAAACATTTATTAAAAGTTTTGCTTGAACTTATTGAAATGAGTGAGGAAGTATTACCAATTAAGATTGAAGAAGTGGATGAGAGGGTGGGGGAGATTGAGAAGAAGTATTTCAGTTGAAATTTTTTATATAACAGTTATCAGATAACAGATAACATTTGGACAGACATAGAGATAAGTGGAGGTGGGGTTAATATTTGTTTGTGAATATCATAATTTAGACCATACCATAGTACGTACTATGGTATGGTCTATTTTTTATATCCATCTATTGACAAAAAAATAATTTTTTGTTTAAATATAGTCAGTTTGTTCTTTGACAATTGTTCATGCATCTATTGGGGTAGATGTGTGAGTTTTTTAATATATGGATTTGTTTGAGGTAGTACCTTCCTAATATACTGGTTTCCAAATTTTGGAATGCCCTGAGGGGCGGGAGGTGTTTGATGTCTGAGAAGAAGATTGCTGGGTTACCGGAAAATGCTCATCGTGAGTTGAAAGAGTGGGAGATTTATGAACCTCTCGTTCAAGCGAGTGACAAGCGGTCTGAGGTAACGCCATGGTCGGTTTTGCTTGGTCTGGGGATGGTCGTCGTATTCACGGCAACGGCTGTCTACATCGCACTCCGAGCCGGTAACGGTATCGAGGCTTCCATCCCGATTGCTCTTTTGGCGATTTTTCTGGGCAAGATCAAAAGGGTAAAGGCAAGCATTCTTGAGAATGTCATGGTTCAATCCATTGGACAAGCCTCGGGAGTGGTTGCTGCTGGTGCTACTTTCGTGGTGCCGGCGTTGTACATCAACCAACTGGATGCGGCATGGTGGCAGGTGTTATTGGCCTGTGTGGTCGGTGGTGTGTTGGGAGTGGTTATGATCATTCCTATGCGTCGCTTTTTTGTTAATAAGGAACACGGTAAGTATCCCTTCCCTGAAGGGAAAGCCATTGCTGAGGTGCTGGTAGCTGGTGAAAAGACTGGTGGTGGAATTGGTAAAATTCTACTCCTGTCCTTTCTCATGGGAGCTACCTTTGATTTCCTTGTCGAGGGGGTGCATCTGTGGAATGCTGATCTCACTTCGTCCGTCCTGCCTTGGGGCATCGGTGAACAACTTCACGGTCTGCGCATTGAGTTGCAGATTGCAGGTATCGCCGCTCTCTTTGGTTTAGGTTTCCTCATTGGCACCAAGTATGCGGCTATTATCGCCAGTGGTTCTCTGTTGGCCTTTCTGGTGATGGTGCCACTAGTCTACCTTTTCGGAAGCCATATGGAGACCTTCCATTATATTGGTAAGGACTTCAACATCGGTGGTATGAGTCCTGGACAGATCTTCAGCGTCTTTGTTAAGCCTATCGGTATTGGTGCTATCGCTCTATCGGGTGTGATCACCATCTTTCGGATGCGTGACAAGGTGATCCAGGGTGTGACGCTCGGGGTCCGAGGTCTCTTTAAGAAAAAGGGTGGCGAAGAACCCGCTGTTGAGCGTACTGACCTTGATATGGCACCACGAAATGTCTTCCTCATTCAGATGCTGGCTGTTCTGGCTATGGGCATCGTTTTCTTCATTGTCGCCATGATTACACCAGAGAAGGTGGACGGAGAGCTGATCTACTATACTGTTCAGCAGAGCCTCCTTTTCGCCCTCGTAGGAATGGTTGCAGGTTTCCTATTGTCATTCCTCTTCACGCCGGTTGCTGCTCAAGCGATTGCCATTATGGGTGTTAACCCTGTCTCAGGCATGACGCTCATCACGGTAGTTCTCGCAATTGGCATGCTCATTCTTTCTGGCTTGACTGGTCGGGCTGGGATGGTCGTGGCACTCATCGTCGGAACGGCGGTTTGTACTGCTCTGTCCACTTCCGGTGCTTTTATCTCTGACCTCAAGGTCGGATACTGGATCGGGTCAACCCCCCGTAACCAGCAGCGCTGGAAGTTTCTCGGGATCGTTGTGGCCGCTCTCATCGTGGCCGCTGTGATTCCACTGATGGACATGGCCTACCATTTCACCATCTTCGATCCGTCGCTCGGGAATGCTGGTGAATGGATTTCCAATGACAAGGTCTTACCCGCTCCTCAGGCGAATATGATCGCCGCGGTGGTCAAAGGTCTGATGACCGATCCCGCTAACCAGCCCTGGCTTCTCTACGGCCTAGGTGGAATTATGTCTGTGATTCTGGTCATGGCGGGTGTTCCGGCACTGGCCTTTGCTCTCGGTATTTACTTGCCGATAGGCATCAACTTGGCTGTGTTGGCTGGCGCCATCTGTGGCTATCTCATTAAGAAGACTGGCAAGTCCAAGGAGATTGGTGAGGCTCGTGGAAGGCAACTGGATTTGATTGCGGCCGGTCTTATGGCTGGCGCAGCTCTTCTCGGTATCACGACGGCTACTCTCCGAGTGCCGACGCTCGGTGCGCCAATCCAGTATATCAGTGTTGGTATGGATTATCGCATGCAGGCGGTGGTGGACGGTCGCATCGTCGAAGAAGATGGTTTGGTTGTAAGATCTTGTGACGAGGTTGATCTCAAGGGTAATCAGGAGTGCAATGAACAACTTCTGGAAACTCCGTTCGTCCTCGACAAGAAAGATGAGCCACTCGTTGACAACGGTGGTAAGCCGATTTTGGCTCACCCTTGGTATGAAGATGTGGGTCGTGGGGTTGGTTTTCTGATGTTGATCTTGCTTGGTTTTGGATGCTACCTGTTGGCTCGATTTGGAGCTAAATGGGAGAAGGAGACTTAGGTTACATTCAAGGAGGAGCTCCGATCCCCTCGGAGCAGACGACGGATTGCACACATGTGTATCCCCAAATACACATTCCCACCGTGCAAACATCCGTCTTCCCTTTTTCTCATTTTGTAAAAGTGGGAAGTAGGGAAGAATAATAAAAAAAGTACTTACCATAGTATGTACTATGGTATATACTATTTTAAAAACATCCCGATTGAAGTCGGGATGTTTTTTTGTTGTATATTTTTTTAAGCAACCATTTCCAGTTTACAAAAATTTTACAAACTGGAAACGGGTCTGGATTGTCACGGCAATCCAGAAACCCTTTGTCACCTCCATGAAAGGGTTAAAGATCAACAGATATGTGTGTTAGCCAACCGTACTTGGTGTTGTAGTTGTTCAGGTGTTGGCGACGACCCAGATGCCGTTCTGAACCACAAGCTGGGTGTTGTCCAGGAAGAGCGCGATGCCGGCACCGCCATCGCGGAAGTCCACCACCAGATCCACGTGTCTGGCGGAGTCGTTGAAGGTACCATTCTTCTTGGCAGCTTCCGGATCTGGGTAACAGTCCTCATATGATTGGCCGAGAGCGATGTGGGCCGTGCCGCCGACCTTTTCCACGTAGAGCGGTTCTTTGAGGACATGGGTCAGCCCCGGGTTCATCCCCAGTGCGGCTTCGCCCAAACGACGAGAACCAGAGTCGGTTTCGATGATCGAACGGAGTGTTTCCGCGCCTTCAAGTGCCGAGAAGTCGCAGATGACCCCTTTGTTGAATTTCAGATAGATGCCTCGGATGGTGTTGCCCTGGTGAAAGACTGGCAGATCCAGGAATATCTCGCCATTGGTCAGACGTGGATCTGGGCTACGGTAGATCTCGCCGTCCGGCCAGTTTCGCTCGCCACAACACTTCTGCACCAGCGTGTTCCCCAAGTTGATGTTCAGCTTGTGATGATTACCGCTTGGTGTTTTGGTGTAGAGCGTCATGACCTTGGCCTGCTGGAAGATCGGCGCGAGTTGATCCTCGGCGGTCTTGATGACCGCGGGGTCGCTCGTCGATGCTTCGACCAGGAAGTCGACGTACTGCTCCATGGTTTTGAAGCCTTCGAACTCGGCTCCGTGCCTTGTGGGGAACAGTGTCAGGATCCATGGTTTTGCGACACGGATGTTCACGAATGGTCTGTCGGCTTTGGCCAGTCGCACCGTATGGTCGGGTGCCAAAAATCCGAACTGCGTCGGGTCCTCCGTACCCAGCACTTCAATGTACTTGTCCATGCCGTCGTAGCGTGCGTGGTGCCAGTCGGGGATCGCTGCGAGCTGTTCGTCGGTGCCGAGGTGGCCCATCGTAGCACTCCAGACTCGACCACGGTCGTTGTTCGGCGGAACCAGGTAGATGTCCGGGATGCCTCCGGCCGTGATGATCTGGCGCTCCAGCTCGGCGATGAGCTCCCAGCCTGCCGCCTCACCCTTGACCATGACCCGTTCGCCTGGCTTGATGCCACCGAGCGAATGATTGAGCAGAATTTCTGCCCACTTTTCCAGTGCTTCCGGTCTAATGAGTTTCATTTGAACCCTCTCTTCATAAATGGGGTACACTATGTACCCAGCCAAAAAAAGAAAACACCTTCAATTGAAATCTTACTTTTTCGCAACCCCTCCTAAGTCGCATTGTTTAATTGGTTTTTGAAATGAACGATTTGTTTGTCCATATTTTCGCATAAAGTTGTTGATTTGTCAACCTTTGTGTACGACACACGACCCACACAACACGACACAATTCGTGTGAGTAGTATTACGTGTGTCGTGTGTCGTGAATATGAGTTGACTTTATTCTCAAAACAATATATAATCTAAACACCATAAATCAATAGCCTTTTAAGCCTTTTTTAGATGAACGTCACAGAACTCTCAAGACAATTAAGAATCAATACCAAAGAAATGCTGGAAATATTACCCCAGTATGGTTTTGATATTGGTGCCAAAGCTATCAAGATTGATAATAAGGTGGCTGATCAAATAATGCATCAGTGGCGTCGGATTAAGCGCGATCTAGATGAAAAGAAATTGAAAGAAGCAGAAGAGAAAAAAAACAAAGAAAAAGAACTTAGAAAAGAAAGTGGTGAGTCAGTGGCTTTGCCAAATTTAATTACAGTAAAAGATTTTGCGAGTAGATTAAATTTATCGGTCACTTTGGTTATTACTGAACTAATGAAAAATGGTATTTTGGCCAATCAAAATCAAAATATTGATTATGATACCGCAGCGATTATGGCTGAAGAATTGGGTTTTACTCCTGAAAAAGAAATTGGTGGAGAAGTAGATCAAGAAAGAGAAGCCCAAAAAGAACAGGCTTTGGAACAGGCCTTGTCTAGTGTAAAATTTAGTCAGGTCCGTCCACCGGTTTTTGTGGTTATGGGTCATGTTGACCATGGTAAGACCCGTTTGCTTGATGCCATTAGAAAAACCAATGTCATTGATACTGAATCGGGTGGTATTACTCAGCATATTGGTGCTTATCAAACTATTTGGAAAGATCCAAAAAGCAAAGATGAAAGATTGCTTACTTTTATTGATACACCAGGTCATGAAGCTTTTACAGTGATGAGATCTCGTGGTGCAAAAGTTGCTGATATTGCGATTTTGATTGTGGCCGCTGATGATGGCGTCAAACCTCAAACTGAAGAAGTTATTAATATTATCAAAGCTGCCAAATTACCGTTTGTGGTGGCTATTAATAAAATGGATAAAGAAGGTGCTGATCCACAACGCGTCAAAACAGAATTGTCACAACGAAATGTTTTGTGTGAAGAATATGGTGGTGATGTGCCAATGGTGGAGATTTCTGCCAAACAAGAAAAAAATATTGATAAATTACTTGATGTTTTGTTATTGGTAGCTGATATGAATACTGACAAAATCAAAGCTGACCCAACTGCTCCGGCTGTGGGAACAATTATTGAATCACATGTGGACAAGGGAATGGGTCCGGTAGCGACTGTTTTGGTACAATCAGGTACACTTAGAAAAAATGATCCACTGGTAGTAAATAGTGAAATTTATGGCAAGGTCAGAGCTATGAAAGATTACAAAGGAGAAAATATTGACGAGGCTCCACCTTCAACTCCAGCTCAGATTATTGGTTTCAAAGTTGCCCCAGAAGTTGGTGATGTTTTGGATATTGGCAAGGCCAGTGCATCAGAAAAAATTGATGTCAAACAAAAAAAGATTCAACAAACCGGTGCGGAAAAATATAGTCCGTCTATTTCTTCTGGTGATGAGGATGAAGATAATAAAAAGAAAACTTTGGATCTGGTTATAAAAACCGATGTACTTGGTTCACTGGAAGCAATTATTGGATCATTAGAAAAATTAAAACACGATGAAGTGGGAGTTAGAATTGTTGGAAAAGGTTTGGGCAATATTACTGAAGACGATATTCACAAAGCTGAGACTAGTGATGCGACTGTGATTGGTTTCAAAGTCAACCCAACTCCAAGCGCCGAAGAGAGTATGCGTGACAAAAAAATTAACTTCTTGCGTTACGAAATAATTTATGATTTAATAAATTGGGTAAGAGGTGAATTGGAAAAATTATTATCAACTGAAAAAATTATTACCGAACTTGGACGTTTGAAAGTGATTGCTATTTTTAGGACTGATAAAAAAGCTATGACAGTCGGCGGACGTGTGACCGAGGGTAAGATCACTGCTGGTGTAAAAGTTCGAGTCAAACGAAAAGGTGAAATTTTGGAAATTGGGACAGCCTCCAAATGCCAAGTTGGTCAACAAAATATGAGTGAAGTTCCAGCTGGTACCGAATGTGGTATCCGTTATGAAGGTAAAGAAAAAATTGAAGAAGGTGATATTTTAGAATTTTATCGTGAAGATTCAAAAGTTAAAAAAATAGTTTTTGAACAATAAACATATTAATACATTAATATGTTAGAAAGTCTAGTGTTGTATATACTTTTATTATCAAATCATTCTGAAACAAATGATGATATGTGTCATTGCGCTGTGTCCGCCTCGGGCGGAAGGAGGAGTTCGCATACAGAGTCTGCACTGAACGAAGTGAAAGTGACGAAGTAATCCCAGACTTTAATGTATTGAAGTATGGGATTGCCACGTCCCGATGCGAATCGGGACTCGCAATGACACAAGTGTTCAATACTAAAATACAAAAGTATATACAACGTTAGAAATTTTTACAACTAATAATTTATTAATCTAATAAACAAGTCTATGTCAGAAATAACCCTAAACGACAGCAACTTCGAAGCCGAAGTTTTAAAATCAGATAAACCAGTTTTAGTAGATTTTTGGGCACCATGGTGTGGTCCATGTCAGATGATGGGACCTTTGGTAGAAGAATTAGCTGGTGAATATGAAGGAAAAGTCAAGGTAGCCAAACTTAATGTTGATGAAAATCAAGTTGTGGCAGGAAAATATAAAGTCATGAGTATTCCAACTTTTTTGGTGTTCAAAGGTGGCGAAGTGGTAGATCAAATGATTGGTGGAGTACAGAAAGAAAAGTTGAAAGAGATGGTTGAGAAACATTTATCATAAAAACATTTCCGCCCAAGGCGGATCAGCCTCTGGCTGAAAAACTTTAAAACTTTAAAACACCTCGGCTTGTGCCGGGGTTTTTATTTTGAATCACATATAACTTAGTAAACCTAGATACTTAGATACTTAGCTAACTTAAAAAACTTAATAATTATCCACCATTGACCCCAAAAGGTTAAAAGAGTAAAATATTAGTATTCTTTATAAACTTTATACTTTTAACTTTATAACTAATATATGAACAATCCATTTGAAAACGCTATGGAGCAGTTGAATAAGGCTGCCAAAATA
>CAYXGV010000032.1:0-11166 GCA_964464685.1 uncultured Gammaproteobacteria bacterium
TTTACATTTTTATTTTTTAAAAAATTATCTTTTGATACTATTGATCGGCGGGTTTTGCGTTCAATTTGTTTTCTAGCGGTGCCGGCAATTTGTCCGCCGACTCGGGCATCGTCTTTGAGTCTCGGTACGCCTTTGCTATCTTTGGTGCGATGGATTTCTGTGGTAGTTCTTTCTCCAAGCATTGTCAAAATCAATTCAAAGTCGCCCATGTGGTCACGGAGGTTTTCTTTTTTTAATCCTTTCATTTTTTTATACTCGGCTGGGGTGATACCAAAAGTAGCTTTGGATATTTCAGCGGTTAAAATTTCATAATCTCGTTCGTTTTGGGCACCACGTTTTTGCCATTCATCAGTCAATTCCTCGCGAATAGCAATCCCGCGCATTCTCTTTTCAATCCAGTCTTCAGGATAACCTTTGAGTTTGTATAATAATTTAGTGCGTTTGGTTGCCAGTTCTGGATTTTCAATTTCTTGCATCCTCTCATAGCCGACTTTTGCTAGCCAACGTTTGAATGGCTCGGCTTTGGGTGAGGGGATTGATTGAATTATACGAAATAGTCCTTCTGGGGTAGCACAATCAGTTTCGTATTTTTTGCCATCAGATGATTCTAATTTCAGTCCGTGACAAATTGTCACGATCTCACTTCCTTCTTCATTTAGCCTTTGTTTTAATTTTCTCCAGTAAGCTCCAGAATCTGGACTTTCTGTAAGTGCTCCGCATACATCTACTACAGAAAACCACCATTCCTTGTTGAATAGTGTTTTTCTAATTTTTTTGCCTTTAAATAAGGCGATTTGGTTTCTGTCCTCCATATTTTATATTATTTTAGTACGTACTATTTTAAAATTGATTTATTTAACCACCATTTTTTAAACAATGGAATGCTTAAAGTTGATAGTACAAACGTCAAAGATGGGACGATGGCATTTAAAAATGGCTTTGATAATTTTGCAAAAAAGAAAAATATACTAATCACGATATATGTTAAACACAAAATAATTATTTTTCTGGTCCAGCTCGTTTCCCAAGCCTTGTCGGCTTCTACACGTTGGTTTCGTTTTTTTATTTCTTCAATTTCGATTTGGAGTTGTTCGAGGGTGGGCATAGAATTATTTTTAAATTGTTAAATTACCGCCATTGCGAGGAACGAGAATAAGCGACACGGCAATCCCATTGTTTGCAATTATTAAGAGGGGATTGCTTCGTCGTACCTCCTCGCAATGACACTGTTTTTTTATTTTTTAAATTTATCTTTTTTTTCGTAATAACTGTACTTTTTTACTTGGTTTTGTCTTATTCCAAATATTCGTTTAGTAATTTTTTAAAATATTCTTTTTTGGCTTCCTGATGAACACAAAAACAATGTGTGATGGGGTGTGCTTCGGGAGAATATTCGTAGTGGGCGCGTATTTCTTTGTCTTTAAACAAACGGATATGATATTGAAATTCCTTGCCTTCTTTTTTTCGCATGTTCAAGATTTCTCCCGGATCTTTGAGCGCGATGATTGCTCGCTCAAAATTTATTTTTCTTGTGAAGCAGTACCATTGGCCACCATAATTTCCCCCTCTATCAAAATTACACCATCGCTATTTGCCACTTTTATCATTTCCTCCGTAAAACCGCTTTTGCTGAATAAAATATAGTATTCTTTTCTATCGTCTTTTTTCCACTCCACTTTGGTCGCCTTCTTTTTTAGCTCTTCATAAATATTTGTGCCCACCAGTTTTTCGGACCATTTACACTCGCCAAAAATTATTTTCTTTTCCGAAGAACTAAATCCCACTACATCAATTTCTTGTTCACTATCCCAATAGCGACCCACTCGTTCAAACGCAAAAATTTTATTCTGCCAAGTGATTAACAGCTCAGTCGCGACCCGTTCATACACTTGCGCAGTGATACTCTTAAAATGGGAATTTACATTGTCGTTATATTTTAAACCACTAAACATTTTTTCCAGCACATAATTGTAGTTGTCCATTTCTAAGTAGCTTTTGTAAGGGAAAATATATTGGAACCAAAAAACGAAAAAATTATCGGAGATTTTATATAAACCCCGGCGTGATTTATCGGGCTTATCTTCGGTTATAGGTACCTCGCGCTCCACCAAATGCAAATTTATCAGTACGGAAATATATTTGTTCGTAGTGGCCTTATCCAACCCGACTTCATTTACGATTTCACTTAGTTTTCTTTTACCGAGCGCAATCGCACGTAAAATTGCTAAATAATTTTTGGTTTCTCGCAGTTCTTCTTTGAGGGTGAATTCCACTTCGTTGTACAAAAAAGCGGTTTTGTTAAAAATCTTTTTCTTGATTTCTTCGGATAATTCACCGTCATCCACAAACTGTTTAAGATATGCGGGCATTCCGCCAGTGATGGTATAAATATTTAAAAAATCAGAAAAAGTCTTTTCAGGGAAAAATTTTCGGGATTGAGAAAAATTTAGAGGATCAACCAAAATTTGACCGGTGCGACGGCCAAACAGGGGAGCGCTTTGATTTAATGTTTCCGATTCCATCATGGCGATGCTTGATCCGGACAAGATTAAAAATATTTTGGTATTTTTAAAATATTCATCCCAGCCCTTTTGAAAAAGGGAACTGGTGGATTTATCATTTTCAGTCAGATATGGATATTCGTCTATCGCCAAAACCAAAGGTGTGTCAGTTGTTTTTGTTTTTAAATATGAAAATGCTTCTATCCAATCATCAAAACCATTTTTGATTAAAATATCATCCTTAAAATAATTGCCAACTATTTGGCCTAACTCTTGTAATTGATCCTTGGTAGTGCGCTTGTCGGCCAAAAAATATATTGCTGGTTTGTCTTTGATAAACTGTTTAATCAGTTCAGTTTTACCAACGCGACGTTTGCCATAAATAATAAAAAATTGGGCAATACTGGACTGCCATTTTTCATTAAGTGCTTTTAATTCTCGTTCACGGTTGATGAAAGGCATATTTTTGTAGTGCGGTACTTTAATTAGTATACTTGTAAGTAGTATACCTTATAAGTATACTATTTGTCAATAGTGCTTTTTTGATGATGTATTAGCCTAAAATTGTTGTTATTTTAGCTAACTCCTTTATATTATAACCACCATATTTTTTGTTTAATTTTAAATAAAAAATTTTCAATTACAGACTATTTATTTCCTGTCCATCCTCCGTATCCTTTACTTCCCAACCAAGTTTTTTAATTTCATCTCTCAATCTGTCACTTTCTGTCCAGTTTTTTTGCGAACGAGCAATGGCACGAAGGTCTCGAAGTTTCCCTACTTCCTCGGGTATTCTCGATTCTACTACTTCTTCTTTTACATCAGCTAATCTTAGACCAAGGATTTTATCAAATTTAAGTAGAGTATCATAATTAATAGTTCCTTGCTTCAGAGCTTCCCAAACCAAAGCTAGGGCACCGGGGGTGTCTAGGTCGTCGTTTATTTTTTTTAGGAATTTGGCTCCCACCCCCTCACCGACTTCGTCGTGTGCTCCCCCTCGGGCAGGGGGAGATAATTTTTGTACTTCTTTGTAAAGACGATTTAATCCAGTCTGTGCAGCTTCCAACGCTTCCCAAGAAAAATTCAATTGTTTGCGGTAATGAGTTTGCAGTAGAAAATAACGATAGGCGAGGGGACTAATGCCACGAGTTTTTAAAGTTTGTAAAGTTATAAAGTTATTAAGTGATTTGGACATTTTTTCCTCATCTTTCATAACCAAAAACTCGCCATGCATCCAATATTTAACCCAGGGTTTTTTGTTTGTGACAGCTTCGGATTGGGCGATTTCGTTGGTGTGGTGGACGGGGATGTGGTCAATGCCACCGCAGTGAATATCAAATTGTTCACCAAGATATTTCATTGACATGGCCGAGCACTCTATATGCCAACCTGGAAAGCCCATGTGACCAAAAGCTTGCCATTCCATTTGGCGTTTTGGTGAAGCAGGGGATCCTTCTCCGCCCAAGGCGGATCCGCCTTGGGCGGAGACTTTATCCTGTACTTCGTCAGGACTCCGCTCAGGATGACGAACTGGCGAGCTCCATTTCCATAAAGCGAAATCGTGTGGATTTTTCTTTTCTCCCATTTCAACCCGTTCACCAGCTTGTAGTTCTTGGTTTTTCAAATTAGCTAGCTTGCCATAATCGTCAATTTTTGTGGTATCAAAATAGATGCCGTCGGATGTTTCGTAAGTAAAGCCTTTGTCAATTAATTTTTGTACCAATTTAATTTGTTCGGGAATGTGATCGGTTGCTTTGCACCAGATGTTTGGTTCAATAATATTTAAGTCGTGCAAGTTGTCTTTGAATGCTTGAGTATAAAATTCAGCGATTTCCCAAGCGGTTTTGCCCTCACGTTTGGCACCTTTTTCCATTTTATCTTCACCAGCGTCGGCATCGTCAGTCAAATGACCAACATCAGTGATGTTTTCCACGTGTTTCACCTTATACTTATTATATTCCAAAACTCGTTTCAAGATATCTTCAAACACATAAGAGCGCAGATTGCCAATGTGGGCATAATTGTAAACAGTTGGGCCACAGGTGTATAGTCCAACTTTCTTTGATTTAAATAACCCTTTTTTAATAGGAGTGAATTCTTCTTTTTTTCTGGACAAAGTATTGTATAAATTTAGCATAAAATTTTTAGTTATATTGATATTATTATACTTTAGAGAGGGGGAAGTGTAAAGGGCTTTTTTTACGACACACCACCCACGTAACACTACCCAGACAGTCTTTTCTGTATTCCGTGTCGTGTTGTGTGGGTCGTGTGTCGTGTTTCGTTGGTTTTGTTTTGAAAAATATGTTTAAAGTATATTTTATGTTATAATATGTGTATATTACAAACAGAATGGTTTTTAGGATAATAATGTGGTATAATATCGTAAGTTAAAAGTTCATAAAGTTCATAAAGTTATAAAGTCTTTTGATAACTACTTTATAAACTTTATAAACTTTCAAACTTTATAAACTATTATTTATGTCTCTATTTTCAAAAAAAGAAGCTTATCTCGGGATTGATATTGGTGCACATGGTATCAAGTTGGTTGAGCTTCACAAAACCAAAGATAGGCCACAGCTTTGGACTTATGGTATTGCGGAAGAAGAATTGGATATTCATTTGCCAACCTCGCATAATAAAACACCAGAAGAAATATTAGCCGAAAGTGGCGATAGTTTTTTGAATTTGGAAAAGAAAAAAAAGAGTAAAGAATTACCTCAGTTAGATGATCCGCGGATTGACAAATATGCCAAATTATTAAAAGAATTAATTAAACGTTCTCGTGTCACTACAAATTTAGCTACAGCTAGTTTGCCAGTTTCTTATATTTTTCATACTGTAATCAATTTGCCAAAAGTAGATGATAAAGAAATAGATGCAATTGTCAAAGCCGAGGTAAACAAAATGACTACTCTGCCGGTTGAGGAAATGCAAATTGTGCATCAAAAAATTCCCAATCACGATGAAAAATCAAAAAATGTTAGTATTTTGGTGACCGCAGCCCCAAAAATTTTAGTTCAGTTTTATACTCTTATTTTTCAAAAAGCCGGCATCCAATTACAGGAATTAGAAACCGAGGCCTTTGCTTTGGAACGCTCATTGGTTGGTCGTGACAAAGCGACTGTTATGGTAGTAGATATTGGCGCCGAACGAACAAACTTTTTTATTATTGACAATGGTCTACCAATGACACATCGCAGTATTAGTGAGGGTGGACAAACAATTGATGCTGAATTAGCCAAAGCTTTGGGAATAGAAAAAAGTTTGGCTTCCCAAATGAAAAAAGATTTATCAAGAATGACAAACGTGCCAGATAAAATATTTATGCCTTTGGTAGATATTGTCACTCGAGAAATAGAATATAGTTTTGATTTGTTCTTGAGCCAAACGGGCAACAATGGTAAAAAACCAGAAAAAATAATATTAACTGGTGGAGTTTCAGTTTTACCATTTTTTAAAGATGAAATAGAAAAAAGATTTTCTCTAAAAGTTTTTGTTGGTGATCCTTGGGCCAGAACTGTATATCAAGACGGATTGCGACAGGTTTTGGATGGAATTGGTCCGAGAATGGCTGTTAGTATTGGTCTAGCGATGAGAAACATTATAAAGTAAACCAACGTTATCCACCTAGACTTTCATAAAAACCATAAGTTTGATATAATAGGCAATGACGTTAATAATTTAATTTTTTAATTTTTAATATGGCAGAAACAAAAAAGATACACGTTCTTTTGGTTGAAGACGATATTTTTTTGGGAAATATTTACAAAACCAAATTTGATATGGAAGGCTTCAAGGTTAGTGTGGCTGAAAATGGTGAGGAGGGTCTAGCTGACGCCAAAAAGAAAAAGCCTGATATTATATTGCTTGATATTCTTTTACCAAAAATGGATGGGTTTATTGTGTTGGAACATTTGAAAGCTGATGCTAGTGTAAAAGATATCCCAGTAATTTTGCTCACGAATTTGGGACAAAAGGATGATGTTTCCAAGGGGCTGGAAATGGGAGCAGTTGATTATCTGATAAAAGCTCATTTCAAACCATCGGAAGTGGTTGATAAAGTTAGAAAAGTTTTGAAGATAGAGTAGTTTATAGAGTTATGAAGTTATTTGTTAGAAACAAGAGCATTGTATATACTTTTGTATTTTAATATTGAACAGTCGTGTCATTGCGAGGAGGAGTTCGCACGACGACGAAGCAATCCCAGACTTTAATGTATTTGAAGTATGGGATTGCCACGTCCCGATGCGAATCGGGACTCGCAATGACACCTACCACTGCTTTTTTCAGAATTGTTTGGTAGTAAAAGTATATACAACGCTCTTGTTTCTAATACTTTAAAAACTTAATAATATGTATCTCAAAAAAGAAAGGGGGTGGAAATATGAATAAAAAAGGTTTTACATTAATTGAACTTTTGGTAGTAATTGCTATCATTGGTTTATTGTCAACTTTGGCAGTTGTTGCTTTGAGTAGTGCTCGTGAAAAAGCACGTGATTCAAAACGTTTGTCAGATTTGAAGCAAGTCCAAACTGCTCTTGAATTACACTATACAGATAACAGTGCTTACCCAGAAGAACCAACAGCTATTACATTGGGTACTGATGATTATAATTGTTTAAATGTTGATGGTTTTCAAGCTACTGGTTGTGAAAATGCCTATATGGGTTTGGTTCCAGCTGATCCAGGTACAACAAGTTATACCTATTTATCAGCCGATGGTACAAATTATACCCTCACCGCCACTCTTGAAGGTACGGTTAGTGGATTGTCCGGTGACATCCAAGCTACACCATCTGGTATTATGGTTGTTCCAGTTGCTGGATAATGATTGTTTAGCTAAACAATTAAAGCCCCTCTTTCCGAGGGGTTTTTTTTATGGTAGAATATGTAGGAAAGGCTTAAAAGGCTTGAAAAGCTTAAAATGCTAGAAAGGCTTGCGCCCGTCCACCTTCCACGACCCAAGGCGGTCATGAAGGTGACTTTGAAGGTGGATCAGCCTTTGGCTGAAATGTTATATCGCTATATTGTTTTAATGTTTTTATATTTTAATGTTATATTGTTATATTGCTAACCATCTATTATGATAATATTTATTTATACAATTTCTTTCCTTCTAGCTGTTTGTCTGGGGAGTTTTTTGAATGCGCTGGAATGGCGGATAAAAAATAAAATTTCTTTGTTGGCTCCACGGTCGCAGTGTCCAAAATGTGGGCAACAATTGAAGTGGTTTGAAAACATTCCGCTTATTAGTTTTATTTTTTTAAAAGGTAAATGTTCTGGCTGTAAACAAAGAATATCGATTCAATATCCTTTGGTAGAATTGTGGCTCGGTTTAGTGGGAATATTTTTATTATATTTTTATAATTTTGATCTTTTTTTAATTGCCAGAGATTTTTTTATAATTTTTATTTTGACTTTTGTTTTTATATATGATTTTAAGTATATGGAAGTACTGGATTCGTTTACACTTTTGCCAGCTGTAGCATTGTATTTACTGATGCTTTTGACTACGCCAGCGTGGTGGCTCAATCTGCTTATGGGAGCAATAATTGGTGGTGGATTCTTCTTATTACAATTTGTATTATCAAAAGGTAAATGGGTTGGTGGCGGGGATATTAGAATCGGTGTTTTGCTGGGTGTAATTTTGGGTTTCAAATTATTAATTTTAGCATTGTGGATAGCGTATGTATTGGGCGCGATTGTTAGTGTGATTTTGGTTTTGAAAAAAAAGAAACAAATGCAAAGTCCAGTACCGTTCGGAGTCTTTTTGACTTTGGCAACAGTGGTGGTGATGTTTTGGGGTGGGGGAATTTTGGAATGGTATTTTGGGTTATTTTAAGAAGGATTAATAGAACACGGATTTAACGTCTGCCTGTTGGCAGACAGGAATCAAACTAATTTGAACAAATTTGTATGAAGAAAAAACAATTAAATTCAGTTTGGTGGGATATAAAAAACAAGTGTGAAGAGAGAGAAAAGTGGCTAAAGAATAACCCCACCCTAACCCTCCCCTCATAGGGGAGGGGACAATATTCTATGTCTAGAATATAAGGTAGTCTTCCTCTCGAGAGGGGAATATTTGTCACTTTCTAGTAATCTGTTCAAATCAGTTTAATTCGTTAAATCTGTGTTCTATTCAATTTATTTTATATGAATAATAAAATTAAAAAATTAAGAGAACAGATTGACGATCTCCGTTATCGTTATCATGTTTTGAATGATCCAGAAGTGACGGATGCTATGTATGATGGGCTGATGAATGAGTTGCGCAAGATTGAAGAACAACATCCAGAGTTAATCACACCCGATTCACCAACTCAACGAGTGGCTGGAGTGGTGGCGGAAAAATTTGATAAAATTGTGCACAGTGTACCACAGTGGTCTTTTAATGATGCTTTTTGTGAAGAAGATATTGTAGATTGGGAGGAGAGAATCTTCAAATTTTTAATAAAAGAATTGGGGGCGAGACTAAAAGATTTGGATTATGTTTGTGAATTAAAAATTGATGGTTTGCATATGGTTTTGACTTATGAAGATGGATTACTCAAAACTGCTGCGACGCGTGGTGATGGAAAAGTGGGGGAGGACGTGACGCAAAATGTGAGAACAATTCAGAGCGTGCCACTTCGATTAAAAGAGCCTGTCAGTTTGATAGCTGAGGGGGAAGTTTGGTTAGGGGCAAAGATGTTGAAAGAATTAAATAAGCAACGGGAGAAAAAAGGTGAAGCGTTGTTTGCAAATCCACGCAATGCCGCAGCTGGGACGATCCGTCAGTTGGATTCGAAGATTGTTGCTGAACGCAAACTGTCACTCACTGCATATGATATATCCACTGACATTACGACACACGACACACACAACACGACACAAGTGATTGAAACCCAAGAAGATGAGCTTAAATTATTGTGCGAGCTTGGGTTTTTGACTGATGATCATTGGAAAGTGTGCAAAAATGTTGGTGAGATAATTCAATTTTATAATTATTTACAAAAAAAGAAAAATAGTTTTGAATTTTGGATAGATGGGGTGGTAATAAAAGTTAATCAAAAAAAATATCAAGATGCTTTGGGTTTTACTGGTAAAGCACCACGTTGGGCAATTGCGTTTAAATTTCCAGCTGAACAGGGCAAGACAAAGATCAAAGATATTTTCGTGCAAGTTGGTAGAACTGGGGCTTTGACACCGGTCGCTCTGATGGATCCTGTACAACTCGCCGGTACGACTGTGACACATGCCACACTTCATAATTTTGACGAGATAAAACGTTTGGGAGTTAAAATTGGCGATACCGTAATAGTAGAAAAAGCTGGTGATATTATACCGAAAATTATCAGGGTGTTGGATAAGTTGCGCGACGGTAGTGAGAAAAGTGTGAGGGAACCTCGAGTTTGTCCGATTTGTGGTGGTGATATAAAAAGATATGAAGTGGGTGATAAAAAAGAAGCAGGCGCGATTTTAAAATGCGTAAATCCAAAATGTTACGCCCAAGAATTGGAACGGATTACTCATTTTGTTTCCAAAAAAGCGTTTAATATTGATGGCATGGGCGAAAAAATTGTAGAGCAATTAGTTGAAGAGGGTTTGATAAAAAATGTAGCCGATATTTTTACTTTGACAAAAGGGGATTTGGAACCATTGGAACGGTTTGCCGAAAAGTCGGCTGATAATTTGATTGAATCAATTAAAAAAGCCAAACAAGTCACTTTACCTCGTTTTATTTTTGGATTAGGTATTTATCATGTTGGCGAAGAAACAGCAATTACTCTGGCAAAGGAGTTTTCTACATTAGACGCAATTATGAAATTAAATTTGGAAGAATTGCAAAAAGTAAATGATGTTGGACCAAGAGTGGCCGAGTCAATTCATGCTTGGTTTAGAGATGATGAAAATAGAAAATTAATTGATGAATTAAAAAATAATGGAGTAAAAGTAGAAAGTCAAAAGTCAAAAGTCCAAAGTCAAAAGTTTGCGAATTTGGTGTTTGTTTTGACAGGGTCAATGGAAAGTATGAGTCGGGACGAGGCAAAGGACAAAATTAGAGAACTTGGTGGCGATGTTTCTTCTTCGGTTAGTAAAAATACTGATTATGTTGTAGCAGGGGATAAGGCCGGGAGTAAATTAGATAAGGCAAAAAGTTTGGGTGTGAAAGTTTTGGATGAGGCGGGGTTTGTGAAGATGATAAGTGATTAGCGACCGTGTATTTAAGTGTCTTAATTATTTTTTTATTTAACCAACTTGCTTTTTTTATATATTTTTTGTATAATTTAAGTATAAATCAATTAATTTTTAAAATTAAATATATGAGTGATCCAAAACGAGGAGGAAGTATGGATGTACAATCTATAGAATATTTTGGCACAGTTGCAAAAACAATTGTAGCAAATTTAAAAGAGGGCAACAGGGACAGGGCTTTGTTAGTTGGCGATGCAGTAAAATTGTCCGGAGAGATGGCCGAGAAGGGTATCGCTGAAAAAGATCTTGGCTTAGAAGCAGAGGAATCGGCTGAATTGCAAAAGTTAAGATCCGAATACGAAACGAATGTTATAAGAGATGATGAATTAGTGAAGTAATATATATTATCCGCCAGAGGACGGATCAGCCTTCAAGACCGCCTTGGGTGGTGGGCTGAAAATATAGATTAAAAAACAAACCTGGTGAG
>CAYXGV010000033.1:0-10422 GCA_964464685.1 uncultured Gammaproteobacteria bacterium
TTTTTTAAAAAGTAAAAAAATTATTCCATTGGGAAGAGATTTTAAAATCTCTTATTTTAAGTCGGGTGGTGGCACGCATCTCTATTTAATAAACACAAAAGGGAAGAAATATCTTGCTCGTGTAAATTTTTATCCTTTAAAAAATAGTTGGGGTGTGAAAGAACAAGAATATAAAATTTTAAAAAAAATTGAATCACTAAAAATTGCACCAAAAGCATATTATTTTAATAAAAACAATGTTTTAAAACAGCATTTTACCATAGTCGATTATATAGAAGGGTCTCCACTAAAAAATATAAAAGATATTCATGTAATCAGTTTGGCAAAAACACTAAGAAAATTGCACACATTTACTACATTTAAAAAACCAGGAGATACATTCCCACCAAAAGATAAGCTTCCGTATATTTGTAATATCTATAACGAATACGCTAATGGAGAAGACAAACAAATTGAAAAATATATTAATTTGTCAGGTATAAAAAAAGTAGTTGAACCATATAATAGGATAAAGAGTAATTTAGGTACATACTTTAATAATTTGACTTGTTTTGAAAACATTAAACAATTTTGTATTGTGCATGCTGATTTGAAGAAAGAAAATATATTAGATTTAGGTGATAAGGTGTTTTTGATTGATTGGGAGTGTGGTGGAGTAGACACACCCGAAACTGATATTGGAAATTTATTTGCTGGTTGTAAATTAAATAAAAAACACCAAAAATTATTTTTGGATACTTATTACAAAAAGAAACCCGAACCGGTGATCCTAGAAAGAATCTATGCGGTTAAAAAAGTTTTAGATTTTTTTGGTATTATTGAAGATTATATAATCCTTAAGCGAAAAAAGTGGGATGCTAATAAAATGCTTAAAGAGTTGTTAGATTTTGAGAAAAGTTTAGATTCTTAGATGAAAAATCAGCCAAATAGGCTGGTTTTTACTTTATCTATATTATTTTTAGACCATAAATGTTATAATAGAGTTATAATTCTTAACCCAAAAAATATGAAACTCTTTAGGACATGGACCTTTAAATGGTGGGAAGTTGGTTTGATAAAATTATGTTTACTTTCTTTGGGTATTTTACTTGGTCTGTATTTTTATAATTATTTGATTGGTCTTCTGTGGTTGTGGTGGGTGTTGTTTGTGATGACGACGATTTATTTTATTGGATTGATGATAAAACAGAAGTAAGAGGATATTTGTGTATAAAAAAACTACCAGCCTTATGCTGGTAGTTTTTTTTAATTTTACTTACTTTTTCTTTTTGGCAGAAGCTTTTTTGGCGACTGTCTTGGTTGGTTTTGTTTCTTTTTTCTGAGCTACGGTTTTTTTGGTTTCTTTTGGTGTAGCTTCAATTTTTTCCTTTTTTTCTTCTTTAACTTTTTCTTTCTTAACTTTATCCTTTTTACTCTTTTCCTTTTTTTCAGTTTCTGGTTTTTTCATGTCAGCTAGAATTCCAGGAGTCAATGCTTCAATTAGCTTATCAATTTTGTAATTCAATGTTTTGATTTGCTTCAAAAGTTCTCCAGAATCTTTGCTGTCGCCACCTTTGCCAACCCCGCCTTTTTCAAAGCAGTTGTCACAAAAGACATCTTTGCCAGGACTTGGTCTAAAAGGCACTTGGCAGTTGTTTCCACATTTTTTGCAAACAGCATCATACATTTGTCTGTCGCCAAAACTAGGTCTTTCTCGTCTTTCGCGTCTGTCGCCACCAAAACCACTTGAGCGTCGGTTGCCACCGCCATTGTCTTGTTGTTTACCAAAGCAATTACTGCAGAAGACTGGCTTGTTCCCGGTTGGTCTGAAGGGGATTTCACAGTCATCTCCACATTCGCTACAAACAGCTTTGTGCATGGTTGGTCGACCACTATTACCACCACGGTCAAATCGATTACCACCACCGCCAAAACCGCGATTAAAACCACCACCACCAGATCTATTGTCGTCCCGATTATAATTTCCCATATTTTGTGTTTAATTACTTAAATTGTAATTTGCCTAATTTTAGCATATTTTTTAAAGTTTGTCAATAGCTTCAACTTTATTCACTGATTTCTTCCTTTTCTTCTAGGTTATTCAAAAATTTTTCACTAACAATTTTTACCTCTGACCAGCTCCAGCTGTGGCTAAAAAATACCTGTTCATTTAAAATATGGTATTTGTTGTTATTTTTTGTTAGATAAATTTTTGGACTATTTTGAGTTTTTACCAGTGTGTTGGTAATTAATTTGGTTTCAGCCAAAATTGGGGAAAAACCGCTAGATACTTCTTGGCCATCAGAAAAGCCATCACCGTCGCTATCAAATAGCCAAGTGATGGTGCCGGACTTTATTTCCTCGGCTTTAATTAGCCCATCTTGGTCACCGTCAGCATTTTGGCTGGTATCTAGCCATTTTTGAGTAAAAATCGTTGTTTTGGGACCATTTTTGGTCTGGTAGTTGGGCAAGAAATCATGCATGGCATTTAAGATGGTATTGTAGCTATAATGAAAATTTTGGCCATACCTAGTTCCCGGTTCTTGGGTGATGAATTCTTGAGTGTTGTCGTCGTAGCCGGATATTACCAATGTATGATAATCTGGTCCGCCATTTTTGAAGTGAGGGTTGTAAAGATATTTACCGTGAACTGGAATTATGACTGGTTGGTTGTTGTTAATTTCATTTTTTATTTGTTCCAAAGTAGGATCAATAATTATTTTACCCTCCCACGGAAGAAATTCGTTTATTAACTTGACCATCTGCTCGGCATTTTCATCCAAACTTAAACCAAAGTTTTTGTTTTTTATATTTAAGATTTTCATTATTTCATCTTTGGCGATTTGTTTGGTTGTCAAAGTTTTTTCTCTGTAAAAATTATCCACCATAACGATGGCTGTTTCTTCACAAGTATCTTGCCAAGGTTGTCCCCAGTAGGCATAGGGAGCTTGAGAGGTGAAGGGGACGGGGATGTTTTTGGAGTTAGTCGAGGCGTTGGCGATGGATGGAAGTAGGGAAACAAAAATTACCGTTAGTATTACGGTGATAGACGATAGATGATATCCACAGAGTATCCATTTTTGGAGATAGGTTTTAGGTGACAGGTGAAGCATTATATATAATAAATATTAACAAAATATTAAAAAAATATTAAAAAATATTTATTCGTTATCTTGTTTTGCTTTATTCATGAGATTTATGAACTTTTGGTAAACAATCAAATCTGCCAATTTTAAATATTTATTTTGTTTACTCTCTGTAGATAATATTTCGTTAATATTTTGTTTGTATTTCGTTAATATTTCTAAACAATCTCCCCACCCAAAGATGAAGCCAATTCCTTCAATTCGTTTGATTCTTCAACAATGGCCTCTTTTTCCAAAACCATTGTGTTTATTTTTATTTTATTACCAATTAATTCCCCCAAAATTCCTTCCAGTTCTGTTTGGCAAGTTTTTTCCATTAATTTGTCGCGGTGAAAGCTGTAGCTAACACCTAATTGTAAAGTATTATCTTCCAAACTTTTGATTTCAGCCATCTTGACAATAAAAGATAATGATGGTTTTTCGCTTTCAATTTTACTCAAAAAATTATTCCATTTATCTTTGACGTCATCAAGTGTAAAATCAACATTTTTACTTACAAAACTTTTTACTTTTTCAGTTATAGTTTTTTTTTCTACTACAGTTTTTGTTTCAGGAGTTTTTTTTATTTCTTTTTCTGTAGGTTTTTCTTTTGTCTTGGTGTTTTTGTCGCTATCACTGCCATTGTCATCTCGATGGCTGATGGCTGATGGCTGGTGGCTAGTTGAATATTCAACCACAGCCATTTCCAAAGGTAATTGAGGCAGGGGAGAGGTTTTTATTTGTCCTCCGCGAGTCATAAAAATATCTAATAATAACACTAGATCACTGTATTCTAATTGGTCATTTAATTTTTTTAATTCTTTTCTAACTTTGTCATTTAAATCTAAACCTAGACCACTAATATTGGCATTGGCTTTGCTAACCAACATAATTCGGAGCATTTCAATTATGTCATTATTAAAATAACTAATATTAGAGCCGTCTTCCACTAGTTGATTTAGAATTTCAATGGCTTTTTTGGCATTTTTTTCTACTAAAGCGATTATAAAATCTAGATTTTTTTCTACATTAACTGTTGGTAAAACAGCCAAAGAGTTTTCCACGGTAATGTGTTTTTCATCGCTGGCCATAATTTGATCCAACAAAGAAATGGCATCACGCACACAACCATCGCTTTTGTTGACTATCCTCTCTACAACATCCTTGTCAATTTTTATACCCTCAGCTTTAGCAACTTTATTTATCTGTTTATTCATGTCCTCAAAACCAACTTTTTTGAAATCAAATCTTTGACAACGGGAAATTATAGTCTCGGGTAATTTGTGTAGTTCAGTGGTAGCCAAGATAAAAATAATATGTTTGGGTGGTTCTTCCAAAGTTTTTAGCAGAGCATTGAAGGCCGAAGTAGAAAGCATGTGGACTTCATCTATAATAAACACCTTGTATTTTGATTTTGTTGGCTTGAATTGGGCGTTTTCAATAATGTTTTCACGAACATTGTCTACCCCAGTATGTGAGGCAGCATCAATTTCAATGACATCAATAGAGCGTGAGCTGGTTATTTCAGTACATGAATCGCATTTATCACAAGGTTCAAAATCTTTTTCTTTTTTTTCCAAACAATTGACTGCTTTGGCCAGAATGCGGGCAATGGTAGTTTTGCCAATACCTCGGGGACCAGAAAATAAATAGGCATGAGCTACTTTGTCGCCAGCTATTTGGTTGGAAATAGTTTTGACAATATGGTCTTGACCAATAATGTCAGAAAAGGTTTGGGGGCGGTGTTTGTGATAGAGAGCCATAAGTGATTAAGTAGAAAGGAATAAATAATAAGGAATAAAATAGTTTTGCGGTGATGATATTATACACCAAAGAACAAGTTGTGACAAATTTATGAGTAAGTTAGAGTGAAGATAATAAAAATGTTAGTTTGAGGTTATACACACCCTAGGTCTTCCCCCTTGCGTAGATAGGTTTTTTGTGGTACAATGGTATTGTTCATTAATTAAAGCTTTATTCTTAACCTAAATTTCTTATGCCAAGAAAAGCAAATCCAGCTTTGCTAAAGCCATTGCCACTTTCAGCAGAGTTAGAAGCCGTAGTCGGTAAGGGTCCTATGGCCCGTGGTCAAGTAGTAAAAAAACTTTGGGAATACATCAAGAAGAACAATCTACAAAATCCAGCCAACAAGAGAAACATCTTTGCAGATGACATGCTATTACCTCTATTTGGTGGTAAAAAAGAAGTGACAATGTTTGAGATGACAAAATTAGTTTCTAGTCATATTAATCAGTAATTAGTTTTATAGGAAAAAATTAAACACCCTCAGCTAGAAGCTGAGGGTGTTTTTTTGTATTTTTGATAATTATTTTAAGGAATCCCAAATTTGATCTTCTTCAAAACCCCATTCCAACATTTTTTTGAAAATTTTTATGTTGATGAATTTATGAAGATGATTTTGGATGGTGTATTTATGTTCTGTTTGGGGGTGTTTAATTAAAACATGGCTTTCTTTGCCATGTTTTGATTCTATGACTAGGCCTAGTTTATGACACGCCTTAATCCATTGAGATTGGGTAATGTCAGAAAAACTTCTACTAGGCATAGACATTTTGTTTTATTGTGACAGGTTCGTTATTTCCTCGTAAAAGTAAATCACTACAAAGATAGGATGGAATTTCAAAATAAGTAAAAACAGCATCTTTTATGGAAGAAGAAATATTTTGAGTACTAGTACCGCCAGTTATAATACCATCAATATTAGTAGATTCAGCTGTCCAAGATCCGTCTGGATATTGTTCAATTTTAAATTCTACACTGCCAATTCTATCAATTTCTTTCTTCATTTTAATAACTCGTTCGTCGTTAGCTTCATTGAAATTATATCCCATTTTTCTGGCTAAATTTGATAAATTGTAAATATATCGGTTTAGACGCATAAAATTGTATTATTTTACTTGTTTGTATTATATCACAAGTCTGAGTATTTTACAGCTCATACATCAATTTGTCAAGTTAAAATAGGTATTTTAAAAATATTTTATTCTGCTTTTTTTATTATATTCTCCACTGCACCCCAATCACTGTGGCCGTCTTTGGGGATTAGGATGACTACGTCGTCGCCGGCTTTGCCTTTGAAGAAGGTGACAGAAGCTGTCAAAATTTTATAAGTATGACCATCGGCCAAAACACTATGTTGTCCGATGTTGGGATCGGAGACAAGTTCACCAGTGACTCGTTGGCGTTCAATCGGGCTAATTTGTTTGTAAACAAAGGAACCATTTTTGGTAATAGTTAATTTCATCATGTCGCCTTCAACTAATTTTGATTTGCTGGCGTAGTTTGGTGGTATGGCATATTCTCCGCCATCACTGCCAATCATTTTTTCGCCACTAAAAACTCCTTCAACTATTTTTTCACCGTTGGCCAAATTGGCAATGTCTGGATTTATTTTTTCACCTTTTTTGATGACCTCACCATCAATCATCCGGAGCATAACATCAAGTTGATCTTTCATTTTGTAAATCATTGCCTTCAGGTTTTTTGTATCTAGGACAGTGTCATTTTCAGCTTCAGCTGGAGCTGGGGTAGCTTCTTCAACTACTGGATTATCGGTAGAGGTATTAAAATCGCTATCAGCAAAAAGATCATCAGCTTTTTTATCTAGTATGTCGCTTAGTGAATTCATAAATATTTTATAAAATGCTTGAAAGGCCTAAAAGGCTAGAAAAGCTTGAAATGTTTTAGTGAGTATTAGTATAACATTTATTTTTTGTTTGATCATTATTTTATGTGGAAGAATAGGGGATAGGCTGTTAACAGAAAAAGCCTTTCCGGCTTTTTAAGCATTTCCAGCTTTTCAAGCCTTTTTAAAGAGTAGCTTCAATCATATCATTTTTTGATTCGCTGGTTGATTCGCCCAATTTTGTTCTTTCCATTAATTCGGCTTCTACAATATTTTTGTCTCGGCCATATTTGAGGCGGGAAAGTTCTTTGATGGCAGAGGCTAATTCACGATTGCCTCGTACTGGCGGATAGGCTTTCATTAAAAATGGTTTACTGGCTTGATTGTCAATCAAAAGTTTGACATAAAAAGAGTATTTGGGACAGTTTAATAAATCATAAGAACCAAAAACTGGAGCAAATTCTTTGGCTAAAATTTCTGAATCTTCTGGACCAATACGACCGGATAACATTGTACCAACATTACCCAAAATAGCGTCACGGACATCAGCCTTGCCTTTGTCGTCAGTTAATTGCCCCATATATTGGTGGGCGATAATTAAATCAAGGCGATATTTACGGGCTTCGGATAAAATAGTGGAAATAGAGTCGGTAATAAAGTTTTGAAACTCATCAATATATAAATAAAAATCATGACGATCTTCTTCGTTCATATCAGCTCTGCCCATAGCTGCCATTTGTAATTTGGCTACCACAATTAGACCAAGAAGTTTGGCATTGACTTCACCGGTTTTTCCTTTGGCCAAATTTACTAGTAAGATTTTTTTGCTGTCCATAATTTCGCGGAAGCTGAAAGCGGAATGTTGTTGGCCCATAATATTTCTCATCATTTCATTACCAACAAATCGGCCAACTTTGGAAATTAAATAGCCAAGCATTTCAGATTTGTGGAAGTCTGATGTTTTGGCCATTTCTTTTTCCCAAAAAGCACGCACAACTGGATCGGTTAATTTTTTTAAATATTCTTTTACATAAGCATCGTCAGTAAACATACGAGGAATATCTATAATCGTACCCGGATTGCTTAAATCAGCCATGAGAGTTAGCATAACGTTGCGCATATTGTGCTCAAACATTGGGCCAACCATTTCTGGTGGAAAAAGTTTGTAAAAAATAGAAATCATTTCTTGAACAGCAAAGTCTTTTTGATCTTCTGTTTTGGCTTCTAACATATTTAAACCGACAGGTCTTTGGACATCAGATGGATTAAAAATTACCACATCGTCGGCACGGTTTTTTGGAATATGTTCCAAAATAGCTTCAACCAAATCACCGTGAGGATCAACAATTGCCACACCCTTTCCCTCAATAATGTCTTGAATAGCAAGATTGGCAATGGTGACAGATTTTCCAGTACCTGATTTTCCAATAATATAAAGATGACGGCGACGATCAGCTTCTTTTAATTTTATATCTTTTTTTATACCACGATAATCAGCATAACCGAGCAAAAGCCCTTCGGTAGGAATATTTTCTGGTGGTGGAGCACTACGACCAGACAACCATTTTATGTTTGGGGCTTCGGTAGAATGAAGTGGTAAATGCCAAAAACTAGCCATTTCCTCGGTATTCAAAATCAAGAAACGTTTTTCATTGAAAGATCTATAAATAAAATCACGAATTATTTGAGCTTGATTACGAGGTATGGTGGCAAAAAATTCATTGCCATAACGATATAAATTGTATTGACTATAGGCATTGATGAGGTTATCCAAATTCATGCGAGCGGTTTCAATATTGTTTGAGGCACTAAGCAATCTTATACTAACGTCCATGCCACCTTTGCTGATTTTTTCTTCAATACCTTTCAAAGTTTCTTCTTCCATGGCCGACATTTGATATTTTTCTTCAGGTTTTGCTAGGTCTTCCTTTTTTTTCATTGTTTTGCCAATATCTTGGAAACCTTTTTTCATAATGCGACTAAAAGCACTGCGACTGGTGACCGTATCAAATTTTTCACCTTTTCTAACATCGTGAACAATTCTAATACCAATACGACGCCAGCGACGATGAGAGGAACGAATTACATATTGAATTGCCAGAGAACTTTCCGCCTCATGCGCTTTGGCCAAAATATTCAAAAGTACGGATAGGGGATCAGAATCGGTTTTTTTGTAAGTCTTGAAAGGAAAAACTTTTTTTTGTTTACTATTTAAATAAGCGCCAACAATATTGCTTTTTTCTGTAAAAATATTATAATCAGTCATTTCTTCAATTTCAGCATGGGGATATTGGGAGTGAATTTGTTGTTCAATAAAAGCTCGTGATTGCTTTTGAATGGCAATATAAAAAGTAATAAGACCTTTGTGGGCAATTATTTCAAAAGAAATAGAATCATTTCTACCCAAAAGCCAACGAGTAAAACCACGTTGGGCACGCATACCAGCTAGAGAAGCAAAAATTGTTTCAGTTAAACCAATTTCTTCTCTAATTTGTTCCAACCTGTCGTCTTGGCTACCTTGCCCACCTTGACCTTCTGATTTTCTTTCTTTAGGAACTAATATTTGCAATACAATTCGTTCAAATGCTTTTACTTCGCGTAATTCGGTGCGAAAAAATGCCCTCAGCATAAATAACACGGCTGTAATCAGTCCTCCTCCTAAGACAAACAAGAGAAATAGTAAGAAGACAGGATCGTTTAATAGTCCCGCTGTTGGTGTGGCGAAGGTTGATTGTTGGGTCGCTGTGAAGAGTTGGAACATAGTTTATAAATTTTCAATTTGAAAGCCGTGTCATTGCGAGCATAGCGAAGCAATCCCATGCATAGTAAGAAAAAATTATGATTAATAATTATTATTGTTTATAATAATAGCGAATGGAAATATTTACTTGAAAAGTTTTGAGCGCTGATGACTGGGATTGCTTCGTCGGTCGATGCGAATCGACCTTCTCGCAATGACACTTTTTATTTTCCACTCGTTTTTCTAAGGGCAAGTATTTTATCCGTCTTAATCTTCGCCTCTTGTTCTAAGAAAAATTTATTAATACCTGGAAGGAGTTTGAGCCATTCAAAGATTAGTTTAAAAATAGCTTTGACTTTGACGTGAGTATTTTTTAGCAGAGCCCTAATGGCAAAAGCGGTTCGTTCACCTTTCATTTTGAATTCTTGTTTTTGTATAGTGGTAAGCTCGGCAAAAGCATCGCTCAAATCTTGTTCCATTATTTTTTCTACTTGAATAGTAAGTTCATCACGAACTTGGGGAATTTGAGTTGGTTTTTTTTTGCTACTACGAAGTTTTGATTTGAGAGAGCTAATTGATTCTTCCAAAAAACTTTCTTCCTCGGTTTCTACTTTGGGTTTTTCTGGAATAAACTCAACTGCACCTTCGGGAGTAGGTGTTTGTTTTTCTGGTTTTGGTTGTTCAATTATTTCATTCGGAATTTCTTGTATAATATTTTTTCCATCTTCAACCTGAATGTGTTTTTGATCAGACATAATGAGTTTGAAAGTTTGTAAAGTTGATACCCACAGGGCATCAGTATACTCTGAAAGTTTATAAAGTTATAAAGTTATAAAGACGGACAACACAATGTTCATTGTCTTTACAAACTTTCAACTTTACAAACTTTTAACTATACTTATTATACCAGAAAAAAATAAAAAGCGCTATAA
>CAYXGV010000034.1:0-10277 GCA_964464685.1 uncultured Gammaproteobacteria bacterium
AAAGTGGGCACGGTTTTTATTTCGTGTCCACTTTTTGGGGTACGGATCATTTTGGCGGGTTTTTATTTTGATTCCCCCTTACGAAGGGGGGAATGTACACGTAGTGACTAGGGGGTTTTCTATGGGTATTTAGTATAGTATTAGTGCGAACCGACCCCACCTCACCTCACCGATGCGAATCGGTGTATTCCTCCCCTTCGTAAGGGGAGGTCAAAAAGCAAACTTAAACCATACCATGGTATGGTTTAAGCACAGGTCTAGATTTACCTACTGAGGTACCTCAGTAGGTAAAAGGGGTATTATTTATCCACAGTAGTTGGCAGTTGACAGGGGAGAGTGATAATGGTAGAATTAGCACTGTAATTGATAGACTGCTAGCATTGATTCAAACTGATTTATACAGATTATAATAAAATTTGTTCATAATCCGTCTTAATCTGTCTTAATCAATGCTATGGATAGTCGCAAAGAGGAAATTTTAAAGTTAGTGACGGAAAGTTATATAAAAAATGCCGAACCAGTCGGATCTAAATTTTTGGTAGAAGAATGTGGTTTGGATGTTAGTGGAGCTACCATTAGAAATGAAATGAGAGATTTGGAAGAGGAAGGATATCTGACCCATCCACACACATCATCTGGTCGGATTCCAACTGAATTGGGCTATCGTTACTATGTTGAAAATTTGATGAAAGGTGTGCGAATAAATGATAAAGATAGAGAAAATATCCAAACTTGTTTTTCTGGAGCCAAAGGAGAACGAGCTGTAAAAAATATTGCGAAGTATATATCAGAAAAAATGAACAACGCGGTTATTGTTGCTTTTGGGGCTGATTCTCTTTATTACACCGGGATGAGCCAATTATTTGCTCAGCCAGAATTTCGTGACTACGCTTACATGGTGAAAGCTTCGACAATATTTGATCAATGTGATGAGAGAATCGAAGATATTATTGATTTGTTTGAAAATAATAAACCCCAAGTTTTGATTGGTACTGAAAATCCTTTTGGTCAAATGACTAGTATGGTCGGAGTGCGTATCGGTGAAGTTTTTTTTACAATCTTGGGTCCAATAAGAATGGATTATGAAAAAGCTCATTCTTTTGTTGATTATTTACAAGGTACGACACAAGATTCATATAATGTATAACACATAACACGACCCACGTAACACGACACACCTGCCTGATGGCAGACAATCCAAATAACATATAATATTTTATGACAGAAGAAAAGAAATATCCAAGTTTAGTAGCAGGGGCTTTTATTTTAAATAAAAAAGGTGAAATTTTTTTAGTTAGAGCACCTCATTGGTCAAATAAATTAGTTATCCCTGGGGGGCATGTTGAATATGGAGAAAAAATAGAAGATGCTGTTGTAAGGGAGGTAAAAGAAGAAACCAATTTAGATATTACTGGGATTGAATTTTTGAAAATTGAAGAAATTCTTGATCCCGAGTTTTATACCAAAAAAAAACATCTAGTTTCAATTACTTTTTTAGCAAGAGTTAAGGAAGGTAGCCCAGAAGTTATATTAGATGAAAAAGAGGGTTCAGAATACTTTTGGTTAAGTCCAAAAGAAGCGGTAAAACATGAAGATATTGAGGAATTTACTAAATTTATCATTGAGGAATTTTTTATAAAAAAATCAAAAAAATTATTTGAGAAAAAAAATAAAAATTGTGAAAAATGTGATGAATATAAAGCTGGTTGGTCTAGGGCGCAGGCGGATTATCAAAATTTGGTAAAAGAAACCGAGAAGAAGCGTTTTGAATGGGCTGAATACTCAGAGAGACAAATTTTGGAAGAGTTTATCCCGGTGTATGATAATTTTAAGCAGGCATTTACGGCTTATGACACAGATGACGCGGATATTTATGCGGATGACGCTGATAACGCAGATTTGAAAAAGTGGAAAAATTGGAAAAAAGGAATTGGGTATATAATGAAACAGTTTGGTGATATTTTAAAACAGCATGGGGTAGAGGAGATAGACACAGTTGGTCAGGAGTTTAGCCCAGAATTGCACGAGGCACTAAGTGAAGAACCCGCTTCCGCACAAGGCTCCAGCGTGGCAAGGGAAGTAAAGAGTGGTTGTATATTAAGGCAGGTGAGTGCGGGGTATAAGATGAAAGGGAAGGTAATAAAGGTTGCTAAAGTGGTTGTGGCGAAATAATATTATTAAATTCCTAATTTCTAATATCTAATTAATGACCAATTTCTAATTTAGAAATTTGATATTAGGGTTTGATTAGAAATTAGGTCAATTAGAAATTAGAAATTTTAAACTTTGTAAAAATAATAGAACTAACATTACACAGTGTACGTTCTAAAAGGGGATAACTATATGTTACCAAGAATCTATGATCCATTTGAAGAGATGGAGGAGATGATAAATTATCTTCCATCTATTCGTAATAACAATTCAATTCAATCACAAAGAGGCTTTGTGCCAGCAATGGATGTGTATGAAACCAAGACTGCTGTTATGATAGAAACACCACTAGCAGGTATGAGTCCAAAAGATGTGGAAGTAAGTGTAGAAAATGGTTTGTTAGTTATAAAAGGCGAAAGTAAAAAAGAACATGAGGTAGAAGAAAAAAATTATTATCGCAAGGAAGTTCGCTCTGGTTCATTTTATCGCAAAGTTGATTTGCCAAAACCTGTAAAAGAAGACGAAGTGACAGCCGAGTTTGAAGATGGAATTTTGAAAATTACTTGTCCAAAAGCTGAGCCAAGTAAGAGTAAGAAAGTGAGTGTGAAGGTGGTGAATAAGAGTAAAAAGTAATTTATGATACGGATTCGCAGATTATATGCGGATGACGCGGATTATGCGGATGTGATTGTTTGATTACGCAGATTGCTTTGGAGTGATGAAATGAGCTCAAGCGAATTTCGTTATCGCTCGCAGTATGACGAATTTCGTTCTTGCAGACTCAATTCGTCAATCCTTAATATGTTAAACTAATAAACAATTAATCTAATAATCATAATATGTCAGAAATAGAGAAAAACGAATTTATTGTTGATGTCGAAAAAAAAGGAGATATGAAGGGCACCCTGCGATATTTAGAGAGTTTAAAGGGGGGGGCATTAAATGTCAGTGAATTCGTGCATTTGAGAAAAATATTTTATTGCAAAGTTAATGAATTTGGTAGACGAGGAGAATGGGGTTCGGTTCAAAATGAGACCATTGCTGAATTTTTGACTGCTATCGTTGGAATACCATATGGACTCGTTAATGACCCGAGTAAAAATAGGTTAAACGATAATCAAATAAGAGTTTTATGGGAGAAATATGAGAGAGAAAGTGAAATGTTGTAAAGCGGTATAAAAATATAATAATTAAACCAATAAACAAATTAACTAATAAACATTAACTTAAGAAAGATCCCTTCCTGATGCTAATCGGGACTTCGCCTGTAGGCTCAGCGTCTATTCGCTCGGGATTAACAAAAAATATATGTCAAAAATATTAGGAATCGATCTAGGGACAACTAATTCGTGTATGGCTATTACCGAAGGTGGACAGCCAAAGGTGTTGGAAAATAAAGAGGGGAACAGAACTACTCCGTCTGTAATTGCAATATCAAAAACAGGAGAGAGATTAGTCGGTCAGTTGGCCAAACGTCAAGCAGTGACTAATCCAGCCAATACGCTCAATTCTATTAAGCGTTTGATTGGGCGTCGTTATGAGGATAAAGAAGTACAAGAAATGAAAAAGCATGTGCCATTTGAAATTTTAAAAGATGGCGATAGAATAAAAATAAAAATGGGTGATAAAGAATATACTGCACCAGAAATTTCAGCTATGGTTTTGCAAAAATTAAAAGCCGATGCTGAAGAACGTTTGGGTGAAAAAATTACTGAAGCTGTTATTACGGTGCCAGCTTACTTTGACGACTCACAACGACAAGCTACCAAAGATGCTGGTGAAATTGCTGGTCTAAAAGTTGCTCGTATTATCAATGAACCAACTGCAGCAGCTTTTGCCTATGGTTTTGATAAGAAAAAAGATCAGCAAGTAGCAGTTTATGATTTGGGTGGTGGTACTTTTGATATTTCTATTTTGGATATTTCACACGATGGTGATCAATCCACCGTAGAAGTAAAATCAACCAATGGTGATACTCATCTTGGTGGTGATGATTTTGACCAAAAGATTATTGAATGGATTTTGGATGAATTTAAGAAAATTGAAGGTATGGATTTGAGTAAAGATCCATTGTCACTCCAACGTGTCAAAGATGCCGCTGAGAAGGCTAAAATTGAGCTTTCTAGTACGCCTGAGAGTGAAATCAATGAACCATTCATTACCTCCGGTGCCGAGGGTCCAAAACATTTAAATTTAAAACTTACTCGTGCCAAGTTGGAAGAATTGGTCGGTGAGTTAGTTGAAAAAACCTTAATTCCAGTTCAGAAAGCTCTAAGTGATGCTGGTTTGAAAAAAGAAGATATTGAAGAAATAGTTTTGGTTGGTGGTATGACTAGAATGCCTTTGGTACAAAAGAAAGTTGAAGAATTTTTTGGTAAAAAACCACATGTAGGGGTTAATCCCGATGAAGTTGTAGCAATGGGTGCTGCTATCCAAGCTGGTCAACTTCAGGGTGATCTTGGAAAAGATATTTTACTTTTGGATGTCACACCACTGTCACTTGGTTTAGAAACTCTTGGTGGAGTTTCAACCAAGTTGATTGAACGCAATACTACAATTCCTACTTCAAAATCACAAGTATTTTCCACTGCAGCTGACAATCAACCCAGTGTTGAAATTCATGTTTTGCAAGGTGAGCGTGAAATGGCCACTGATAACAAATCTCTTGGTAGATTTATGTTGGATGGTATTCCACCTGCACCACGCGGTGTTCCTCAGGTGGAAGTGACTTTTGATATTGATGCTAATGGTATTGTAAGTGTAAAAGCCAAAGACAAGGCTACTGGTAAAGAACAATCAATTCGAATTGAAGCTTCTTCAGGATTATCAGATGAAGAGATTGAAAAAATGAAAAAAGATGGTGAAGCTCATGCTGAAGAAGATAAGAAAAAACGGGAAATGATTGATATAAAAAATACAGCTGATACCATGATTTATACTACTGAAAAAATGATGAAAGATGTTGAAGAAAAAAAGATTGAAGTGACTGTTGATGAAAAGAAAAAAGTAAATGATTCTTTGGAACAGTTGAAAAAAGTCAAAGAAGGTGATAATATAGATGAAATTAAAAAGATTTCAGAAGAACTTTCAACTGCAGCTCAGGCTATTGGTATGAAAATGTATGCTGCAGAGCAGAAGGAAACAAGTGACAAGAAACAAGATACAAATAATTCTGATGCAAAAAATAGTGAGGAGAAGAAAGAAGAAAGCGAAGCGGTTGAGGGGGAAGTGGTTGATGATGAGAAGAGTGTTTAGCTCATAGTTCCTAGTTCATAGTTAAGAGTGGGGCAGGGTGACCTGCCCTTTAATTCTGTCATTGCGAGGAACCCTGATGAAATACAGGGTGACGAAGCAATCCCAGTCTTTAAATAAAATCTTATGGAAAATCAAATCCAACCACAACATCAGCCTAAGGCTGACCCCTCCCGTTCGGCGGGCGGGCAGCCTATGGCTGGAAAAGGTATTCAAATAAAAGCTAAAGATGAGACTTTGGCAGGAAACTATGCCAATATGGCACAGATTAGTCATAACAAAGAAGAGTTTATTTTGGATTTTATGAGTGTGTTTCCTCCGGTAGGAACTCTAAATTCTCGTGTTATTATGAGTCCAGGTCATTACAAGAGAATGATTAAGGCTATGCAAGATAATTTACAAAAGTATGAATCTCGTTTTGGTTCGGTAGAAGAATCAGACGAACCAGAAACTGTTCATGGGTTTCCAGTAAAATAAAAAAGCTTAAAAGGCTTGAAATGCCTAAAAGGCAGGAAAGGCTTTATTTAAAATAAATATTTAGGTATTATTGGCATTTTAGGTTTTTTCGGCCTTTCAGGCTTTTCAAGCATTTAACTTATGTCAAAAGATTACTACAAAATTCTTGGTGTTGAAAAAGGTGCATCACAAGATGAGATTAAAAAAGCTTTTCGTAAGCTTGCACATCAACATCATCCCGATAAAAAAGAGGGTGATGAAAAAAAGTTTAAAGAAATAAACGAAGCTTATCAAGTCGTTGGTGATGCTCAAAAACGCCAGCAATATGACCAATATGGCTCTACTTTTGATCAGCAGGGCGGTTTTGGTGGTGGTATGGGTTGGGAAGATTTTATGAAAGCTGCAAGGAGTGGTAATTTTGGTAATTTCTCCGCTCAAGGTGGATCCGCCTGGGGCGGAGGTGGAATTGATTTGGGTGATTTGTTTGGTGATATATTTTCCGCCCAAGGCGGACCAGCCTCTGGCTGGGGATTTGGTGGTAGGACAAATGGCAGAAGTAAACGTGGTCGTGATGTACAAGTTGATTTAATATTAGATTTTGAAGAAGCAGTTTTTGGTGTAGAAAAAGAAATTAAATTAACCAAGAATAATGCTTGTGATGTTTGTAGGGGTACAGGTGCTGAGCCAGGCAGTAAATTGAAGACTTGCTCTGATTGTAATGGACAAGGTCAGGTTCGTCATGTTCAGCAAACTATGCTGGGGGCGATGCAACAAGTAGTCACTTGTTCTGCTTGTCAGGGTCAGGGTCAAGTGGCTGAAAAGCGCTGTAGACACTGTGGAGGTGATGGCATGGTACGAAGTGAGTCAAAGTACAAAGTAAAGATTCCAGCCGGTATTGATAATGGTCAGTCTATTCGTTTGTCCGGAAAAGGGGAGTCAGCCGGAGCCGGATCACAGGCCGGTGATCTGTATGTTGTAGTGCATGTACATCCGAGTACAAAATTTGTTCGAGAAAATTTTGATATTTTTACAACTGTTCACATTTCTTATCCGCAGGCAGTCATGGGTGACAAGATTGAGATTGAAACTTTGGAAGGTAAGAAAAAGTTGGTTATTCCAGCTGGAACTCAATCACATCAACAATTTAAATTAAAAGGTCTAGGTGTGCCTCTTGTCAACGGACGGGGCAGAGGAGAACAGGTTGTAAAAGTAATAGTTGACGTGCCTAAAAAGATTAGTAGAAATGGTAAAAAATTGTTGGAAGAGTTGCAAGAAGAACTACTGTAGAAGAATAGAACACAGATCGGACTGATTTAACGGACCTGCCTGCCGGCAGGCAAGTTTGAACAGATTTTTTATTTTTGACAAAAAATAAATAAAAATTCGTTGAGATTATTTCAATCAGTTAGATCTGTGTTCTATTTTAATTATTTTATTACTATGCTATAATAAAGACGGTTTAAAACCGTTTTTTTGTTAAAAATATGGAAAAAATTTGGCAAGTATTAGAATCTGCTCCAGAATCATTTTTTTTAGAACACCCCGAATTACCACCAGCAGTGGCCAATTTGTTGTATCATAGAGATATTAGGATACAAGAACAAATTGATGAATTTTTAAATCCAGATTATTCTGAGGATATTCATGATCCTTATTTATTTAAGGACATGAAAAAGGCAGTAAAGCGAATTTTAAAAGCAATTGAGAAACAAGAAAAAATAGTTGTTCATGGTGATTATGATGCTGACGGAGTTTCTGCCTCAGTTATTTTGGTTTCAACTATAAAAGCCTTGGGAGGAAAAAATATTGAATGTTTTTTACCTCATCGTGAGACTGATGGTTATGGTTTGAACACAAATACTGTTCAAAAATTGGCCGACGAAAAAACTAATCTTATTATTACTTGCGATTGTGGGGTTAGTAATGTAGAAGAGGTAAAATTGGCTAATAAAAATAATATTGATGTAATAATTACTGATCACCATGCAGTACCAGAAAAATTACCACCAGCTCACGCTATTATTCATCCGCAAGTAAAAAATGAAAAATATCCAGACAAGGGATTGGCGGGTGGAGCGGTTGCTTTCAAATTGATGCAGGGATTACTCCGAAAACACAGAGAAAATAATGAATTATTATCAAATGGCGATACCCATGAAGCTTTTGAAAAATGGTTACTTGATATGGTGGCTATCGCCACTGTGGCTGATATGGTGCCTTTGACTGGCGAATCACGAACTCTTACCAAGTATGGTTTGATAGTTTTGAATAAAACACAGAGAATTGGCTTGCAAAAATTATTATTAGAAGCTCGTTTGACTGGTGAAGAAGGTAAGGTAAAAAAAGAAATAAGTACCACAACAATTGGTTTTCAAATTGCTCCTAGAATAAATGCGGCCGGTCGTATGAATCATGCTAATGTGGCATATAATTTGATGATGACAGAAGATCCCGAAGAAGCGACACAATTGGCTCGTGAATTAGATGGAAATAATCAAGAAAGACAAAAGATTACTGAAGAGTTGGTAAAACGTTCAATTTTACAAATTGAAGACAATCAAATGGGTAAACCAGTGTTGTTTGTTTTGGGTGAAAATTGGTCACCAGGAATTGTTGGTCTTATTGCTGGTCGAATTAAAGAAAGATATTATAAACCAACAATTGTAATGGCACAAAATGGTGAAGAAATTATGGGTTCTGGCCGAAGTGTTGAGGGTTTTAATTTAATAGAAAGTTTGCGAGAGATGCCAGAGTTGTTTGAAAAGTTTGGTGGACATCCAATGGCTTGTGGTTTTAGTTTGAAATCAACCGAGCAATTAGAAAAATTTAAAGAAGATTTAATCAATAAATTTGTAGTTAAAACTAAAGATGTAGATATCAGACCAACCCTTATGATTGACGCCGAAGTTGATATAGATAAGGTAGATTGGGATATGTTAGACGCTTTAAAAAAGTTTGAACCTTTTGGCCAAAATAATGAAAAACCAAAATATTTGAGTAAAAATTTAACAATACAGAATTTAGAACCAGTTGGCAAAGAAGGTAAACATTTGCGTATTATGGTAAAAAATGGTACTGACAAAATTTGCAAGACAATCGGTTGGTCGTTGTGCAATGGCAACGGTACTAATTGGTGTGAGGAATTAAAACGTGGTGATAAAATTGATATTGTTTTTGAAGTAGATGTGAATGAGTGGAATGGTAATAGAGAGCTTCAACTAACGATTGTGGATCTTCGTAAGACATGTGACACGGATATGCAGATTAACGCGGATGACACTGATAATGCGGATGATACGGATATGTTTGATAGTGATCCTAAAACTTTAATTTATGAAGATTTGACTTATAAAATAAATGGTATCTTATTTTCTGTACAGAATAAACTCGGTAGATATTGTAATGAAAAACAGATTTCCGATGCTATTGAAAATTGTTTGAAAGAAGAAAAAATAAAATATGAAAGAGAAAAGATTCTACCACCCAGTTTCGAAGGCGAACGTGTTGGGCGTAACCGAATTGATTTTTTAATTGAAGACAAAATAATTTTAGAGGTAAAAGTAATTAGATTTGTTGGTAAAGAAGAATATTATCAATGTTTACGTTATTTAGAAGCACTAAATAAAAAGCTCTGCCTTCTGGTTAATTTTAGAGACAAATATTTAAAAATAAAGAGAGTAATTAATCCAAAAGCAAAAATATAAGTAAAATATCAGCGTATCTGCGACATCCGCGTGTAATCCGCATTTCTGTGTCACAAGTATAAATATGAAATTAACAATTTACACCGACGGTGGGGCTCGTGGTAATCCAGGTCCAGCAGCCACCGGTGTGGTTGTAAAAGATGAGCAGGGGAATACGATTGCCAATTTTGGTGAGTATCTTGGCGAACAAACAAATAATTATGCCGAATATATGGCTTTGATTTCAGGATTAAAAAAAGCCAAAGAATTAAAAGCTGATGAAGTGGGGTGTTTTGTTGATAGTAAATTAGTTTGTGAACAATTAAAAGGTAACTGGAAAGTAAAAGAACCAACTTTACAAAAGCTTTTTGTGGTGGCATATAATTTGGCCTCAGGTTTTAAAAAAGTAACTTATCGTCACATCAGACGAGAAAAAAACAAAGAGGCTGATGCGGAAGTGAATAAGGTTTTGGACGGTTTATTATGAATGGGGTAATTTGTTTGTTTTGTGGTATCTTCCTATTGTCATCTTGAGTGAAGTGAGCGACGATAGGAGCGAGCTGAATTGAAAGATCCCATACTTTGATGGGGGATCTTTCGGCTACATTCTGTACTTCGTCAGAATTTCGCTCAGGATGACGTATAAAAAATACATATTTATACATAATATAAAATCGCCTATAAGGCGATTTTATTGGTACGTGTTACGTGTTTCATGTTATGTGTTACGTGTTT
>CAYXGV010000035.1:0-10224 GCA_964464685.1 uncultured Gammaproteobacteria bacterium
GGCATGTTATAATATGGCTAATCCGGATTTCGTCGAATTCGGTGTTTAAATCATGTACCATAATAGTGTACTTTAAAATGTATTGTATGGAAGATCAAGTATTTCTTGAATACGTCATCAAGGCAATCGTAGGAAAGCCTGAAGCCGTAAAAGTAGAACGCTCTGTTGATGAGCGTGGTGTATTACTAACTTTGGATGTTGATGTCAGTGACATCGGTTATGTCATTGGTCGTCAAGGTCAAACCGCTCGTGCAGTTCGCACTCTTTTGCGCATTGTTGGTGCCAAGAATAACGCTCGCGTTAACTTGAAGATCAATGAACCAGAAGGTGGCAGACATTCTGCTCATCCAATTGCTTCTACAACTAGAACAGACGAAGAAATTGATACCAGTGCTGTTGATGATTTGAACATCTAACTAGCCTAAGTCAAATTCAAAAAATCCTCCCTTTTGGGAGGATTTTTAATCCTTGATTTTTATTTTATATTAAGCTATAATTTTGGTACTACGGAGTGTAGCTCAGTTGGTAGAGCACATGGCTGGGGGTCATGGGGTCGCAGGTTCAAGTCCTGTCACTCCGACGTAGGATATTTTCAAAAAGAAGATATTAAAATACAAAAGACGACGCAGGTTCCCCGCCCAAGGCGGGTCCGCCTCGGGCGGAAAGTCCTGTCACTCCGACAAAAAAACCATCCAACAATAAATTTGGGATGGTTTTTTATTTCTTTATTTTTTATTTTGTTTTTTTGACAGCTGTTCGGCGACAAGTGTTGCAGATCATATTACCTTTTTCATCTTTTTGTAGATTTGGTTTTTGTCTGCGTAGAGTTTTGTTTTTGGCGTGGCTACGATTAGCCGCTTTTATGGCTCCCTTGCCACAGGTGGTACAAGTTCTTCCCATATTGTTAAAAATTTAGTATAATTGAATAACGATGAGATTATATATTATCTTTAATAGTTTGTCAAACTTTTTTAAATTTAATGGTAGATGATATATGATAATTGATAATATTCTAAGCTGTTAGAAAATCCAGCGTTGTTTATACTTTTGTATTTTAGTATTGAACAGTCGTGTCATTGCGAGGAGGAGTTCGCACGACAACGAAGCAATCCCATACTTTAATGTATTGAAGTATGGGATTGCCACGTCCCGATGCGAATCGGGACTCGCAATGACACCTACCACCGCTTTTTTAGAATCGTTTGATAGCAAAAGTATACACAACGCTCTTATTTCTAACATCTAAGCATGTATCATCTATCATCTAATTATCAAATTTATGGGACTTACTGCAATTTTTTTCTTATTCATTATTATCCCCTCGGCTATATTCCACGAGTATGCTCATGGCTGGATGGCCAATCAGTTGGGAGATCCAACCGCCAAGTATGCCGGTCGTTTGACTTTGAATCCAGTGGCTCACATTGATAAATGGGGGACATTATTAATGCCACTGCTTTTGATAGTACTCACAAAAGGTCAATTTGTTTTTGCCTATGCCAAACCCGTGCCATACAATCCTTATAATTTGAAAAATCAAAAGTGGGGACCAGCTGCAGTGGCGATTGCCGGTCCAATTTCCAATTTATTATTAGCTTTTATTTTTGCACAAGTAATGCGTTTTGCTCCGGGTGAGTCTTTGGCAATGCTATTATCCATCGTGGTTTATGCTAATATTTTACTCGCTGTATTTAATCTAGTACCAATCCCACCACTGGATGGATCCAAAATTCTCTATGCAATTTTGCCAGATTCAATGTGGAAAGTTCGTCAGGTTTTGGAACAATATGGTTTTTTTATTCTCATTGCTTTTTTAATGTTAGGTTTCCAGTGGATCCATCCAATTATTAATTGGATTTATATGTTGTTGGTGGGGTGATAACTCACCCCCCAACCCCCTCTCTTGCGAAGAGAGGGGGAGAGTGTTTAATTCGTCTTTTATAAATAAAAAATACGTATTTAAATACGTATTTTTTGTTTATTTTATATATTATTTTAGTATTTTGTCAGCCCTTGCGGTGCGGGGTAAAGTTTTATCCACATAATCAAGCTTGACATGTCTAACTAGTTAGATTATAATAGTGCCAACTTAAAAATTTACAAACATAAGTAATTCCGACGCAATCGGGATGAAGAGTAATCACTTGATTGATTCATATGTTTATCTAAAGTTTAGATGAAAGTATGTTTTGGCTTAAGTGGCCAAATTTTTTAATTTATTCCGAAAACCCGAAGAGGGTGAGGAATCTTTCGGAGAGTGGGAAAGGTGAACTACATTTGATTTATGCGGTTCAAAATACTTACACTTCGAAAGATCCCTCGTCACAAAAATTTTCTCAAGAAAATTTTTCCTCTGTCGGGATTAAGAAAAAAACTATGCCTACAGTAAACCAGTTGCTTCGTAAGGGCAGAACAGATAAGGTGACAAAATCAAAGTCACCAGCTATGCAATTTACCTATGATAGTTTGCATAGAAAGAAAACTGAACTTAGACGAGGTGCGCCATTTAAACGTGGTGTGTGTACCAAGGTTTATACCAGTACACCAAAAAAACCTAACTCAGCTTTGCGTAAAGTTGCCAAGGTAAGACTTTCCAATGGAACTGAAGTTATTGCTTATATTCCAGGTGAAGGTCACAATTTACAAGAGCATTCAATTGTTCTTATTCGTGGTGGTAGAGTAAAAGACTTGCCAGGTGTGAGATATCACATTGTGCGCGGTGTTTATGATACCCAAGGAGTTGAAGGTCGAAAACGAAGTCGGTCAGTTTATGGTACCAAGAGACCAAAGAAATAAAAATATTTATAGCAATTATAACAATTCTAATATTATAATTTTATGCCTAGAGGAAGACAAGTCCCCAAGAGAATTATTAGTCCTGATCCAAGGTACCATAGTTTATTGATCGCCAGATTTATTAATATGATAATGAAAGATGGTAAAAAAACCTTGGCTCAAAAGATTGTTTATAGTTCTCTGGAAAATTTAAAAGAAAAAAAGAAAAAAGACGATGTGCTCAAAGCTTTTGATGAAGTGATTAATGCTATCCGTCCTTCAGTTGAAGTTCGTTCTCGTCGAGTTGGCGGTGCCAATTATCAAGTGCCAATGCCAGTATCTTCAGATCGTCAAGATGCTTTGGCTTTTAGATGGTTGATTACTGCTGCCAGAGCTAGAAAAGGAAAAGATATGGTAGATAAATTGACTGCTGAAATGCTTGATGCTTTAGAAGGTGTTGGTGGTGCTTTCAAAAAGAAAGAAGACACTCACCGTATGGCAGAGGCCAACAAAGCTTTTGCTCATTTTGCTCGTCGTAGATAAATTTAGTTTATCCCGAGTGAGAAAAGATTTTTTTCGCAAAAAATCTTTACGACGAGGGATCTTTCGGAGGATATAATTTTTTTATATTCACGAAAAGAAGTTTCTAAATTTTATATTTTAATAACATTAATAAAAATAAAGTTTCAAATCTACGATAGTGGTGAGGAATCTTTTTAAGAGTAAAAAATTTGTTTTACTTTTATCTGTTGTGGCATTTTACGTTTGCTCTTCGAAAGATCCCTCGTCGTAAAAATTTTTTTGAAAAAATTTTTACTCTGTCGGGATTAATTAAAAATATATGCCCAGAGAATATATACTTGAAAAAACTCGTAATATTGGCATCATGGCCCATATTGACGCCGGTAAAACAACTGTTACCGAGCGAGTTTTGTTTTACACTGGTAAAAAATATAAAATTGGTGAAGTGCACGAAGGTGAAGCAACTATGGACTGGATGGAACAAGAAAAAGAACGTGGTATTACCATTACTTCAGCGGCTACTACTTGTTTTTGGAAAGATCATCGTATCAATATTATTGATACTCCCGGACACGTAGATTTTACTGTTGAAGTAGAAAGATCTTTGCGTGTTTTAGACGGTGCGGTAGCTGTATTTGATGGTTCACAAGGAGTAGAACCACAATCAGAAACAGTTTGGCGTCAGGCTGATAAATATAATGTGCCTCGGGTTTGTTTTGTAAATAAAATGGACAAAGTTGGTGCTGACTTTTATATGAGTTTAAATTCGATCAACGAACGTCTTTCCAAAAAAGCAGTTGCTATCCAACTTCCGATTGGTGCTGACGCTACTTTTACTGGAATTATTGATTTGATTGAAAGAAAGGCTTATAAATTTGAAGGTGATCACGGTATAAACGTGACAGATATTGCTATTCCAGAAGATATGAAAGCTGAAGTAGAAAAATATCGTTCAATCATGTTGGAAAAAGTGGCTGAAGCTGATGAAAATTTATTAAATAAATATTTGAATGGAGAAGAATTGTCAATTGAAGAAATTAAAAAAGGTATTAGAACTTTAGTATTGGGCAATGAAATTTACCCAGTAATTTGTGGAACAGCTTTACAAAACATCGGCGTTCAACCAATGCTTGATGCAGTTGTGGCCTATTTACCATCACCTTTGGACGTACCAGCTATTGAGGCTCATGATGTAGAAGATGAAGAAAAATTAATAACTATAAAAGCCGATGATAATGAACCATTTTGTGCTTTGGCTTTCAAAATTGCTACTGATCCTTTTGTTGGTAAGTTGGCTTTTTTTCGAGTTTATTCAGGAAAAATTTCAGCTGGTAGTTACGTTGTCAACACCACCAATGGTAAAAAAGAACGTATTGGTAGAATCGTGCGTTTGCATGCCAATTCTCGTGAAGATGTGACAGATGTTTATTCTGGAGAAATCGCCGCTGCAATTGGTTTGAAAGAAACTACAACTGGTGATGCTTTGTGTGCGGAAAACAGAGAAGTGATTTTGGAAAAGATTGTTTTCCCAGAGCCAGTTATTTCTGTAGCCATTGAACCAAATACTAAAACTGATGCGGAAAAAATGAGTTTGGCCTTACAAAAATTAGCTGAAGAAGATCCAACTTTTAGAGTTCATACTGATGAAGAAACTTTGCAAACCATTATTTCTGGTATGGGTGAGCTTCATTTGGATATTATTGTTGATCGTATGAAACGAGAGTTTGGTGTCAATGCCAATGTTGGTGCTCCTCAAGTGGCTTACAAAGAAACTATCAAACAAAGTGCTGAAGCTGAAGGAAAATATATTAAACAATCAGGTGGTCGTGGTCAATATGGTCATTGTTGGGTTCGAGTTGAACCAAGAGAAAAAGGTGAAGGCTTTGAATTTGTTGATGAAATTAAGGGTGGTGTAATTCCTCGTGAATATATTAATCCAATTGAAAAAGGTATTAAAGAAGCTATGGACCGAGGTGTGGTGGCTGGTTATCCAATGGTTGATGTGCGGGCAGCTGTCTATGATGGTTCTTATCATGAAGTTGACTCCTCAGAAATTGCTTTCAAAATGGCTGGAAGTATGGCTTTTGTAGCGGCAGTTAAAAAAGCTAATGCTGTTGTGTTGGAACCAATTATGAAAGTAGAAGTGACTACCCCAGAAATTAATATGGGTGATGTGATTGGTGATATTAGTTCCAAGCGTGGACAAATTCAAGAAATGACTGACAGAGGATCAGCCAAAGTCGTTCGGGCTATGGTGCCATTATCAGAAATGTTTGGATATGCTACTTCACTGCGTTCCATGACTCAAGGCCGAGCTTCATACTCTATGGAGTTTGATCACTATGCTGATGTACCAAAAAATATTGAAGCTGATTTGGTGAGTGGAAAACGTAAATAAATATAATGATACGGATATGCGGATTATATGCGGATGACGCGGATTATGCGGATGTGATTGGAAAGTGATTGAAAATTTAAAAACCGTTTGGTGATGAAGCTGGACGGTTTTTTTGTTGCGACAACTCACCCCAACCGCCACGACAACTCACCCCAACCCCTCTCTTGTGAAGAGAGGGGGAATAAAAAACTAGTATAAAAAAGCCCCTCTCTTCACAAGAGAGGGGTTGCCTGTCCGCCGAATTGGAGGAGGGTGAGTTATCGTTAAGAGAAGGTGATTAGGGGGGGGCCAAATAGCATGTACTACTGTACTAGTACAGTAGTACAGCGTATCGATGTACTAGTACATCGATACAAGTTGGTAGGTACTTGAAAAAAAATTCTCAATCTGGTAAAATCAATTTATCTTTTAAAATCCGTAAATCAGGATTATCCGGATATCCGTAATTATGAAATTCAACATCATCACAATCTTCCCCGACTTAATTTCCCATTATGCAAATGAGAGTATTTTGGGTCGGGGTCAAAAGGCTGGGGTAATAAAAATAAATCCAATTAATTTGCGTGATTTTGCTGAGGATAAACACAAAAAAGTTGATGACACTCCCTTTGGTGGGGGAGCTGGGATGTTGATGAAGCCAGAACCAATTTATCGAGTTCTTGAAAATTTGGGTGCCTTACGTAAGCAAGGTTTGTTAAATAAAATTTTAGGTTTTGCAAAGTCAGCTTTCAGTGGTCAGCTTTCAGCGGTCAATAAAAATAAAAAGAAAGTTATATTATTATCACCTCGTGGTAAACAATTTGATCAGCGGATGGCGGAGAGCTTGGCTAAATTAGATGAGCTCACTTTTATTTGTGGGCGATATGAAGGAGTGGACCAGCGCGTGACAGATTATATGATTGATGAAGAAATTTCTATTGGCCCTTATGTTTTGGCTGGTGGCGAGTTGGGTGCTTTGATCATTACTGAGGCAGTGTCGCGTTTGGTTCCAGGAGTGTTGGGAAATGAAGAATCTTTGAAAGAGGAAACTTTCAACATCAAAACATTAAAACATGAAAACATAAAAACAGCAAGTGTGGGTGATTGTATTGAATATGCACAATATACGAAACCAGCGGATTTTAAGGGGTGGAAAGTGCCAGACATCCTATTGAGTGGGGATCATAAGAAAATTAAGGAATGGCGAGAAAAACAATAGACAATAAATATACACATAAAAATATAAAAATAAGATTGTATTTTAATCCATGTATATTGTATCTTGTTTATCCCCATCCCTGTGCATATCTTGCTCTTGACAGCTTTTTATAATTAAGGTAGAATAAGCCACGCAACTAAATAAACCTTACACAATCTAGTTTTTCTCAAGTAGTTTGTCAGAAGATGGTGATGGAGTCGCCTTCGCTAAAGCTTCGGCGAACTAAACTGGGAAGAAAAAAGAGCGACTCAAAATTGGGTATCTCTTTTTTCTTTCTGCGAAGCAATCCGCCTTGGGCGGATGTGATAATTAGAAAGATGCCCATTACAATTTAATGTAATAACAACCATACATAATCAAGTATAAAGGTTCATAATCGTTTACTGTGTAAAACCTGATTGGATCAGGACACACGGTTTACTGCAAGAATGTGACAAAGAACATTAGTGAATGTCTATTCAAAATTATTAGAGTCAATAACTCCAAATTATTTGGAGATAATTCTCATTTGCTGTCGTGATGACAGCTACACGTACGGAGATAGTCTGTCCCGTCATTCGACGGGACTTAATAAAAACTCACTCCGTTCGTCTTTATTGAGAGTTTGATCCTGGCTCAGGATGAACGCTGGCGGCGTGTCTAAGGCATGCAAGTCGAACGACGTACCTATTTAAAGCAATTTAGAGAGGTGGCGAGTGGCAAACGGGAGAGTAACACCTTGGTAACCTACCTTCGAGACGGGAATAACTGCGAGAAATCGTGGCTAACACCCGATGGTCATGGGGGGACATAAGTCATTCCCATGTAAATAATTTATTGCTCGAAGAGGGGCCTAGGTCCTATCAGCTTGTTGGTGAGGTAAAAGCTCACCAAGGCGACGACGGGTACCGGGCGTGAGAGCGTGACCCGGCTCACTGGGACTGAGACACTGCCCAGACTCCTACGGGAGGCTGCAGTCAAGAATATTCCACAATGGGCGAAAGCCTGATGGAGCGACGCCGCGTGCAGGAAGACGCCCCTCGGGGTGTAAACTGCTTTTATAAGGGACGAATTCGTGACGGTACCTTATGAATAAGAGGTTGCTAACTCTGTGCCAGCAGCAGCGGTAATACAGAGACCTCAAGCGTTATCCGGATTTACTGGGCGTAAAGCGTCCGCAGGTGGTTTGACAAGTCATTGGTCAAATCCTGAGGCTTAACTTCAGGACTGCTAATGATACTGTTAGACTTGAGGCTGGGAGAGGCAAGCGGAACTATCGGTGTAGTCGTAATAAGCGCTGATATCGATAGGAACACCAAAGGCGAAGGCAGCTTGCTAGAACATGCCTGACACTCAGGGACGAAAGCGTGGGTAGCGAAGGGGATTAGATACCCCCGTAGTCCACGCCCTAAACTATGTGCACTAGGTATTGGGAGTATCGACCCTCCCGGTGCCGTTGAAAAAAGCTAACGCGTTAAGTGCACCGCCTGGGGAGTACGGTCGCAAGACTAAAACTCAAAGGAATAGACGGGGACCCGCACAAGCGGTGGATCATGCGGTTTAATTCGATGATACGCGAGGAACCTCACCAAGACTTGACATATAGCTGCAAGGCTGAAGAAATTCGGCCCGCCTTCGAGGGTGCTATACAGGTGCTGCATGGTTGCCGTCAGCTCGTGCCGTGAGGTGTACCGTTAAGTCGGGTAACGAGCGCAACCCCCGCCATGTGTTAAATGTACACGTGGGACTGCCTGGGCAACCAGGAGGAAGGCGGGGACGACGTCAAATCAGCATGGCCCTTACGTCTTGGGCAACACGCATGATACAATGGCCGGTACAAAGGGTCGCGAAGCCGCGAGGTGGAGCCAATCCCAAAAAATCGGCCTAAGTTCGGACTGCAGGCTGCAATTCGCCTGCACGAAGTTGGAATCGCTAGTAACCGCGAATCAGAACGTCGCGGTGAATACGTTCTCGGGTCTTGTACTCACCGCCCGTCACACCACGAAAGTTGGCAGTACCCAAAAGCTCTCGCAAGAGGGAATAAGGTAAGGTCAGTGATCAGGGTGAAGTCGTAACAAGGCATCCGTAGCGGAAGCTGTGGATGGATCACCTCCTTTCTGGAGATATCTCTTTGAAAAAAGAGAATCAAGAAAGTTGGTTCCGATCATTTAGTTATTTATAATTAAATGATAAATCGGGATCAGATTATCAGAGACATTCGCTTGTCTTTGTCACATTCATGTAGTAAACATTGTAAAAAATCACCTAAATTATTTTGGGTGGTTTTTTGATATTTACGGATTACGGATACCCACAGGGCATTCCTCTTTGGGAATAATCCTTGCCTACTGGCAGGCAGGCTGATTAACTGATATTAAAATCCGTAAATCAGGATTATCCGTAATCCGTAATTATTGTCTTGACGTTCTTTCTAATAAAATATATAATACCCACACTATTAAAATTAAAATAAATTTCTATGTGTTATCACTCTTACGAGCGTTTAATAGATCTCGCCCAGAGGACAGGGGATCGTCTTATAGTTCACAATCCAATTGAATGTCAGAATACTGTAATTATGAGTGTGGATGAATATGAAAAATTACTAGACAACAACGATCGGTTTGATTCTGATTCTGATTTCGATTGCGATTGCGATGACCATGATAATCCATTTGATTCAAGAGATTATAGAAATGTTCGTGGTCTGTCTAGCGAACAGATGTTAGATCAAATAAATCGTGACATTGCAATTTGGCGAGCGGAAAAAGAAGAGGAAGAAGAATGGGAAAAAGAAATGTCTTTGGAAGATGAATTTGCTGATGAAGTACCGTTTGATCCTTTTTCTGAACAAGATTACCATCCAGCTGATTGGCACAGTCATCCCGAAGATTGGCACAAGAAAAAAGATCCTTGGCATAGTACTGGCAGTGTTTTGGGTGATAGATATAGTGATAAATTTGATGATTCAATTAATTTTGATAATGAAGAAGATGACGACGATGATTTTGGCTATGCTCCAGATTTGATGTTGGATGATGAAGACGAAATGGACAGTGGAATAAAAGTAGAAGACATTCCATTTGATTTTGATTTTAAAGATATCGGCTCAAATAATAATATTCCTTTTTCTAGTCAACATTTGGATAGTGGTAGTTGGAACGAAGAACCATTGGATGAAGATGATGAACCAGTGTTTTATGAGGAGCCGGTGTGAGGGTACATTTGACATTTAACATCTGACATTTTACAATACAAAATAAAATACCCGCCGGCTGGCGGGTTTTTTTATCTAACTGTAGAGACGCGATTTATCGCGTCTCCCTATAAAACACCCAACCATACAAAAAAC
>CAYXGV010000036.1:0-9332 GCA_964464685.1 uncultured Gammaproteobacteria bacterium
AACAAACCAGAGCAGGTTTTTGAAATGATTTTGCAGACAGCTGGTGAATTACCAGCTCAGGCGGCAGCTCAGCCGTCTAATTTTGCTTTGCCGGCAAATTGGCATGAGAGTCAAACAGAGGGTCAATTGGCAGTTGATGTGGGGCAAACCGACAAGGAAGTTGTGGTTGTGACGACCATGGCTGGTTCAATCACCGATAAGATTGAAGTCTATATTAATAATGATTTATTAACTATACGTGGTTTGCGATATTCGCCAGTGGATGATTTGGAAAATATAGAAATGTTTCATCAGGAGTGTTTTTGGGGTAAATTTTCTAGAACAATTGTTTTGCCAGTAGATGTAAGAGGTGATACTGCTAGGGCAGAATACAAAAATGGAGTTTTGACTATTTTTATACAAAAACAAACTACAAATGCCAAAGTGGAGGTAATTGTCGTGGATGATTGATTATAAAATATGAAAGAAAAAATAAAAATAGTTTGGGGTAAAATCAAGTCGTTAATAAATTGGCGACGTTTTTGGATTTGGTCTTTAGTTTTAATTGTTATTTTGGGAATATTTTTTGTTTCAGTTATTGCTTATGGTTTTTCTTATAATGATAAAGTAATACCACAACTAAAAATTGATGACATTCCAATCGGCGGTATGGGTAGACAAGATCTAAAAGATTTTTTGGAAGATATGACAGATAAATTGATAAATGAAGGTTTTAAATTTGAATATTCAATAAACGGTGATTATAATTCAGTCGTTATTTATCCTACAGTTTTGTCAGAAGAAAGGGCAATTGAAATTGCTTATATAGATATAGACAAAGAAGTTGACCGCCTATTTAATTTTGGCAAAGAAAATAATTTTTGGTTAAGATCTTGGCATGTTTTGCTAGCTCGCTTTTATGCGCAAGAAGTTTATTTGCAAAATATAACAATAGATGAAGATAATTTATTTACAGCATTACGTGAGGCACTTGGTGAACAGCAAGTTTTTGCCAAAGATGCCAACATTGAAGTCACTACTGTCAGTCCTTTGGAATATAAAATTACCAGCTCTACCCCAGGTATAACCTATGACTTCGGTGGGTTAGTAAATAAAATTAGAGATTCTTGGTCACGATTAAAGAATGTGGATTTAAAAATAGATAAGAATGATGTCGCACCCGTGATATTAGTAGAAGATGTAAAAACAATTGAAAATCGTTTACCTTCTATTTTTGATGACGGTGGTTTGCAATTAACTTACACTGATCCACTTACTAGATTGGGTTTTACTTGGTGGATCGGGGTGGATGAAATAAAAAAATGGTTGCAAGTACAAAAATATATCAAAGACGAATCAGAAATTAGTTTTGTTTTTGGTTTAAATAAAGAAGCTGTGGAAAATTATCTAGATACCGAAATAATTCTAAAAGTAAATGTTAATTCACGTAATGCAAAATTTGAAATGAATGCAGAGAGTGGAAAAGTTTTGGAATTTCAAGGTTCTAGACCGGGTATTGAATTAGACAAAGAACAAGTTTATCAAGATCTTAACCAAGCAATTATTGAGAGAACTTGGCATGATGAGGCTACGACAAAATCAATTCAGTTGACAGTTAAAAAAGTGGAACCATTAATAAAAACTGGTGATGTAAATGAGTTGGGGATTATTGAGATTTTGGGGGTAGGGGTGTCTGATTATTCGCGTAGTCCAGCCAATCGAATTGCTAATATTAAAAATGCAGTCAACAAATTAAATGGTACATTGATAAAACCTGGAGAAGTTTTTTCTACTATTGAACATACCAAGCCGTATACTTTGGAAGGCGGTTATTTGCCAGAATTAGTAATTAAAGGTGATGAAGTTAAGCCAGAAATTGGTGGTGGTTTGTGTCAGATTGGTACGACATTGTTTAGAATGGCGATGAATTCTACCATGGAAATAACGGAAAGGCGTAATCATTCGTTGGTTGTTTCTCATTACAATGATCCAACTAATAATAATCCGGGAACAGATGCAACTGTTTATGACCCAGCACCTGATTTTAAATTCAAAAATGATACTGATAATTATATTTTGATTCAGACTGATATGAATACTAAGACCGAGGAGTTATATTTTACTATATGGGGAACGAGTGATGGACGAGTTGGTACCTATACCCAACCAATTGTGGAGCGTTGGATTCCGTACGGTGAAGAAAAAATAATTGAGACCACCAAATTAGAACCTGGTGTAAGACAATGTCAAAATGCTTTTATTGGCGCTGATGCTTCTTTTACCTATACCCGACAATTTGCTGATGGCACCAAAGAAGAAACTTTGTTTGAAAGTCATTATCGACCATTGCCAAAAATTTGTTTGGTGGGTGTAGAAAAGACACCAGAAGTGGTTGATTGCGTCGAAGGGGAGGATTGTTTGATTCAAGATTTGGTGGATGAAAATAATGAAGTTTCACAAACAATTGAGGCTGTAATCGAGTAAAACGAGTATATTTTTATTTAAAAAAATGGCTAAAATAAGCCATTTTTTTTAGTTTTCCACACACCCCTCTTGACAAGACGGTCAAAATGTGGTATAATAATTTGTTAGTTTATAGGGTTTAGAAGTATTGTCTATCTAGCCAAAAAATATAGACTAGCATTTCTCTGTATCCATCCCGATTTGAAACCGGGGCTGGGCTGGCTTAAAAGTAGAACAAATTTACTTTATGCGATTGGTCCTGATGTAAAGTGCATTTGTTCTGCATTCACAAGCATGGAGAGGTGTGTAATAGGATAGTACTGGCTCCGGCTCGTCTTCTCCCACCGCACACCTCTTTGGATGCAGCATTGAGTCCTCGGACTCCTATTATTCATGTTAGATCACCCCGACTTTGTTGGGGTGGTTTTGATTTAGCATTGATTCCACTGATTTAAAAATGATTCCACAGAAAAAAATAGAATATACTATAGTATATTCTATTTTTTTGACCGACTAAATTTTTTAGTCCAACTGTGGATTATAAATAAAAATGTCCTAATCTATTGAACTAAGCCAGCTTTAGTAGACATAGATAAAAAACTATCATAAAACTAGATTACCTTATCAACAATTCCGTAGGCAACTGCTTCTTCGGCACTCATGAAATAATCGCGGTCAGTATCTTTTTCTAGAGTTTTAATTTCTTTGCCAGTGTGAATGACGAGAATTTGATTAAGTCGGTCTTTGATTTTTAAAATTCTTTCGGCGTGAATTTTTATATCACTGGCTTGGCCCTGCATACCACCCATGACTTGGTGAATCATAACCTCGCTATTTGGTAAACAAAAACGTTTGCCTTTTTTTCCAGCTGACAATAATACCGAAGCCATACTAGCGGCCATGCCAATACAAATAGTGGAAACATCAGATTTGATGTATTGCATTGTATCATAAATTGCTAGACCAGCCGTCACTGAACCACCAGGGGAGTTGATATAAATTTTTATATCTTTTTCAGAATTTTGATTTTCCAAAAAAAGTAATTGAGCTATCACTGTGTTGGCCATGTTATCATCAATTGTACTGCCTAAAAAAATTATTCGGTCTTTTAAAAGGCGAGAATAAATATCATAAGCTCTTTCTCCATAAGAGGTTTTTTCAATAACAGTCGGAATTAAGTATTGAGATTTTATTTCGTTTGAATCTGTCATATTAAATTATTATTAATATTTTTCTAATATCCTATATATATTCTACACTATTTATTAATTATTTTCAAACATTGCCCAGATTTTTTCAAAAGCTTTTTCAATTGGTCCGTCGATACTAAAACCAGCCGCTTTTTTGTGGCCACCACCACCGAGTCTAGTGGCTATTTGTGCAACATCAAAATCATCGCGGGTGGTACGCAAACTGCCTTTGATTTTTCCATCGGCTTGTTCTTTCAAAATTAGCGCTGCTTGGCCATCACTTAGATTATTTAAAAAGTTGGCAATGCCTTCGCTTTCGACTTCATTATCACCATGACTTTTGATATCATTTTGGGTGACGTAAGTATAAATTATCTGGTGTTTTTCGTTAATTGTCAGGCGGGATAAAACCACACCCCAGAGTTTTAGGGCAGTGATTGATTTATTTTTTAAAAACCAATTTTTAACTAAATTAAAATTAGCACCGCGGTGAATGAGGTCGCTGGCAACTTTGAGTGATTTTTCAGTAGTTCCGGGATTAGAAAAGTTTTCCGTGTCAGTGATAAGACCAGTTAGAAGTGCCATGGCCATGTTTTTCGTGATTTTTATATTGTTTAATTTAAAAAAGAAATATAAAATTTCAGTAGTGGAAGAGGCTTGACTAATTATTAAATTGTAATGGCCAAATTTTTTGTTGGTAGAATGGTGATCAATATTTATTATTATTGGTTCATGTTTTAATTTGGCGATATAGTCAGCCACACCAGCGTACTTCAAATCTCCTGAATCTAACACAATAATCAAATCATGGTCAGCATTTTGCCAAATTGATCCATTTAAATTTGGAATTATTAAATGAGGTAAATTGGCCAAATGTTCGGCTGGTTCAGTCAAACAAAAAGTATTGTATGGTTTTTTTATTAAATCCAAAAAATAGGCCAAAGCTGAAATTGATCCTAGTGCGTCACCATCTGGATTTTGATGACAAATAAGCAGGACTTTGTTTGTCCTGATAATTTCATTGTAGATTTGTTTGGCGGTTCGGTGCATATCTTAGTTAGAAAGTTCATAAAGTTAGAAAGTTTGTAAAGTTGAGTGTTTAGTTGGATTCTTTGTGGACTTTATGGCTTTATGACTTTTGACTTTATGGACTATTTAAAGAACGCTCTATTCTATATTATATACTAATTATTGTCAAGTATTAAGAAAAAGTGTATAATACTAGGTATACATACCAATATACGAACAATACTAATTATACGAATGCTATACGAATTCCCATATAGAAAAATATTAGTATAGCATTCGTATAATTAGTAAATTAGTATATTTGTATATTTTTTTATTCAACTTCCTTCCATGTATCTAAAAAGCATTGAAATTCATGGTTTCAAGTCCTTTGCCAATAGGACTGTTTTGGATTTTTTGGCACCAAAGAATGGGCAAAATAGTATTACTTCTGTGGTTGGGCCGAATGGTTCGGGCAAGAGTAATATATCTGATGCTATTCGTTGGGTGATGGGGGAGCAGAGCATGAAGCATATTCGTGGTAAAAAAAGTTCAGATATAATTTTTTCTGGCTCAGAAATAAAAGGTCAGATGGGTATGGCTAGTGTGACTTTGACTCTGGATAATTCTGATGGTCGGGTTCCAATTGATTTTGATGAATTAGTTATTACTCGTCGTTATTATCGTTCGGGTGAAAGTGAATATTTGATAAATAATAAATCAGTTCGTTTGCTTGATTTACAAATTTTATTAGCCCAAGCCCAATTTGGACAAGGGTCATACAGCGTGATTGGTCAGGGTATGATTGATAGATTGCTTTTGCAAACACCACAAGAGCGGAAAGATTTTTTTGATGAAGCCTCTGGTATCAAAGAATTTCAAATTAAACGTCATCAAGCGACTCTCAAACTTCATCGGACTAGTGAAAATATTGAACAGGCAGAATTATTATTAAATGAGATTTCACCCCGTTTGCACACTTTGGCTCGTCAGGTAAAAAAATTAGAAAAACGTCAAGATGTAGAATTAAAATTGCGTGAAGCTCAAGAAAGTTATTATATTAGTTTATTTAATTATAATAAAAGTCAGTTAGATACGGTCAATACTAATTTGGATATTATTGAAAAAGAATATAATCAGGTCAATGAAAAATTATTATCAGCGCAAAAAGAATTGGCTAATTTGGCACACGAGAGTTCACGTCAGGATCAATTTGAGAGTTTGCAAAGACAGCACCAAGAATTGCAAAGACAAAAAAATTCATTAGAACGCGACCGAGCTGTATTGCAAGGAAAATTACAAACTGAATATTCCAAAGTTGGTAAACAAAATGTTGGTTGGCTGGAAAATAAAGTTGAAGAATTAAAATCCGAACAAAATAAAGCTAGCCAAGATTTGACTGAGGTAGAAATTAATTTAGATAAAACTGGACTTTCCATTGCTGAGCAAAAACAATTGATAGAAAAAATAACAGTTGAACGGACTGAATTGCGTGGTCAGATCTCCAATACTGAACAACGGGCTACGCAAATGCGAGGTGAACAATCATATTTACAATATTCTGGTATCAAAGCTGTTCAAGCAATTTTGGAAGAGCGACATCGTTTGGGTAATGTCTATGGTACCGTTGCTCAGTTGGGAGAGGTGGAGGAAAAATATCGGTTAGCATTAGATGTGGCAGCTGGTAGCCATTTGTCTTCTTTGGTGGTAGATGGTGATCGGACGGCGCAAAGTTGTATAGAATATTTGCGTCAGTATCAATTGGGTTTTGCTACTTTTTTACCGCTCAACAAAATTAAAAGCAGATTTACTTCAGCTGATACTCAGGAACTTTTAAGTCGATCTGGAGTGGTTGGGTTAGCAATTGATTTGGTAAAATTTGATGATAAATTTTCTAATATTTTTTCCTATGCTTTGGGTAATACTTTGATTGTGGAAGATATTGATGTAGCTCGTGAAATTGGGATTGGCCGAGTTAGAATGGTGACACTCGCGGGTGATATTTTGGAAACAAGCGGAAGTATGAAGGGCGGTTTTCGCAATCAAAATCGTCGTCAGGGTATGGGATTTTCTCAGGGCAATTCACCATATTTTGTGCAAGGAAATATTTTGGATATTGAAGAAAAGTTGGGGGCTTTACAAAAAAAGATTGATACTACTGAAATTGAATTAAACCAAGCCCAGTCAGTTTTGTTGGAATTACAATCACAAGCTCATATCTCCGGTAGTCGAGCTGATATGTTGGGTAGTAAAAAACAAGAGATTGACAAAGAGTTGGCAACTTTTGAACAAGAATTGTCACTGTATTCCATGAGTCCAGAAGAGTTTAGTGCCAGTCTAAAAGATATTTCCGGGGAAAAAGATGATCTGGAAAAAAATATTTTCAATTTAGAAGAACAAATTAAAGGTATTCAAGAAAAGATAGAAGATTTTAATGAAAAAGAAGAATTAAAAAAGAAAAGAATTTTTGCTTTGCAAGATGTGATGCAAGACGAACAAACAAAATTAAATAAAATTGTTGATGATCGCAACCAAAAAAGAATTGAGATAGCTAAATTGGAAACCAAACAAGAAGATTTGAGTAATGAAGTTTATCAAGAATTACATTGTAATTTTGATTATTTGGTTGAGCGTGGTGTGGCTGGTGTGGCGATAAGTGAATTGGATAATACTCAGCAAGAAATACAAAAATTAAAATATCAATTAACTCTGATTGGTGGTATTGATGAAGAGGTAGTAGGCGAATACCAAGAAACTAAAGATAGACACGAAGGTTTAACAACTCAGTTGACTGATTTAAAAGCCGCAATGGAAGATTTGGAAGAAATGATTGTTGAGTTAGATGAGGTAATGAAGAAAAAACGCAATAAAGCTTTTAGACAAATTAAAAAAGAGTTTTCACGTTATTTCGCAATTTTGTTTGAAGGTGGTAAAGCCGATTTAGTTGAAGTATATGGTTGGGAAAACACGGAAGACGCGGAATTAATAGAGGACACGGAAGTGATTGAAACTGAACAAGGTGTTGATATTGGCCTTGATGAAGAAGATATTAAACCAAAGAAGAATGGCAAGAAAATTTTGACTGGTATTGAAATAATTGCCAATCCACCTGGTAAAAAAATAAAAAATATTCAAGTGCTGTCTGGTGGTGAAAAAACTTTGACTTCAATTGCACTTGTTTGTGCCATTCTCATTACCAATCCATCACCACTTGTAGTTTTGGACGAAGTTGAAGCCGCGCTTGATGAAGCTAATACTTTACGATTTAACAAAATAATATCTGAGTTGTCGCTTCATTCACAATTTATTTTGATTACTCACAACAAAGCCACGATGCATGTGGCTGATGCTTTGTATGGTGTGACGATGGGAGCAGACGGTATTAGTAAGTTGGTAAGTGTTGAACTTGATAAGTGATTAGTTCACAGTTCATAGAAAATAGTAAAAACCGTTTGGTGAGATGTGAATCGTATCCACTTCAGTAGACACAGATAAAAAACCACTATAAAACCTGAAGGAGTGACAAATTGAATGCGTAGACAAGAAATTTGTTTATTTAGTGCTTTAGCTTTCTAAATTGCAATCATAACGAAATTCACTGCGGTTCATTTCGTCAATCCTTGAAATAATCCCCGTATAATATACAGGGATTATTTTTGTCCCAAGCTACTTATAGTTTAGCTCTTGACAATAATTTAATTATCATCTATAATATGGCTACTCTCTAATCCTCCTTCGCTCTCACTTCGTTTGAGCTACGGGGGACAAGTAGTACCGATGTCACGATCGGTTCATCTCTCAGTTTATTAGTTTTTTAAGAGATTAAAAATTATGTTAACAATCAGACTACAACGTCTAGGAAAAAAGAAACAACCAACTTATCGTTTGGTTATTTCTGAAAAAACTCGAGATACCCAAGGCCACGCTTTGGAGATTTTGGGTCATTATAATACTATTTCAGGCAAGACCATGGAATTGAATGAAGAAAGAATTAAGTATTGGTTGTCAAAAGGTGCTCAAGCTTCGGAAACTGTAAATAATTTGTTGGTAAAAGCTGGTGTTATTACTGGTGCTAAGAAAAAATCTGTAGCTATTACCAAAAAACGTAAAACAAAAATGAACGAAAAAGTTGAAGCTATCAAAGTAGCCGAAGAAGAAAAGAAAGCCAAAGTTAAAGCTGAGGCTGAAGCAACCCAAGCTAAAGCTGAAGAATCCGTCTCCGCTGAGGCTGTGCCAGATAAAGCTCCTGAAGAAAAAGTTGAAGAGGTAAAAGAATAATGTAGAATTATTAGTAAACTGAACCCGTCGTTAGGCGGGTTTTGTTATTTTGTTATATGTAAGAAAGTCCGGCAATGTTTATATTTTTGTATTTTAATATTGAACATTTGTGTCATTGCGAGGAGAAGTTCGCACGACGACGAAGCAATCCCAAACTTTAATGTATTGAAGTATGGGATTGCTTCGTCCCGATGCGAATTGGGACTCGCAATGACGCATATCACCGCTTTTTTCATAACTATTTGATAGTAAAAATATATATAAAGCTCTTGTTTCTGACATGTTATATTGTTAATTGTCGGATGTTATTTGTTTCCGCACTTCGATGGTGTGGACAATCATCTTGACTATTAGTTTTTGGCATGTTATAATATGGCTAATCCGGATTTCGTCGAATTCGGTGTTTAAATCATG
>CAYXGV010000037.1:0-9137 GCA_964464685.1 uncultured Gammaproteobacteria bacterium
CTACTTTTTTTATTTCATCTTTACCAATATTTGGTATAAGAAGTGGTGGATGAGGAACAATGGCGGAGAAGACTAACATATGGGGTAGTGATTAAGTTTTTATAATTGTTATTTTTTTATTGTTGTGTGTGTTGGTAAAAACAAGTAATAGAATACGGATTTATTTAAAGTAATTAGTAATCAGAAATTGGTAATTAAATAATTAAATTTTTAATTCATCGTGTCGTGTATCGTGTTATGTGGGTCGTGTGTCGTGTTTTAGTGTTTTGTGTTTTCAAAAATTAACTATTGTCCAATCGGCTAATTTTTCTGGTTCAGAGAAACGATTGTTGTAATCAGGATTGCCCATGGTGATTATAATAAATTTTTTATGGTCAGATTTTCTTTCTATTAGCATGGTTAAGCCAGCGCCAGCTTCGTCTAGATAACCGGTTTTACTAGAGATAATATTAAAATTAAGTCCAGTTTTGTTCATCAATTCATTGCTGTGATAATCATAGTGGTGGGGGAGTCCATCTTTGTCTAATAATTCGTTATATTCATAACTCTTCTTGCCCAAATATTCTCTAATAGTTTTATTTTTTTCGGATTTGGTATAAATTGTTAAATATTCTCTGGCATTACTAACATTGCCCAAATCATAACCATAAACATCAGTAAAAGTTGTTTTGCTCAGCCCCCAATCTTTGGCTTGTTGATTCATGCGGGCGATAAAAGTGTTTTCATTTTTTTCAACTGAATCCACTAAAATTTTAGCCGGTGTATTTAGAGACGAAACTAACATGGCTTTTAATAAATCTGAATTTAAGATTTTTTCTCCAGCCGAAATTCTAAAAATATGATAAACACTTTTGTGTTTGGTAGGGTCGTAAGTAGAAGAACGATCCAAAGCCAAACCTTCGGACATCAATCTGTAAGCTGTCATTACTTTGGTGAAAGAAGCTAGTGGTCTAATAACATCAATATTTTTGCCAGCTAATATTTCTTGAGTATCATAATCAGCCACTAAATAAGTATTTAAATTAGTATTAAATTTTTTGCCAGTATAAATAGTTTCATCTTCTGATATTGTTAGCATCAAACTATTTTCTTCAATAGTTGAATCAGAATTATTTTGTTGGTTTGTTTCTTCTTCAACTTCAGTGGTATTTTCATTTTTGCTAATAGCGACTGCCAAACGAGATGGCAGATAGATTGGTTGTCCAGTCGGGTGATTGGTACCAGTTAATTCATCTGTCCAAATGATGTTATCCCAGCTGTAACCAAAACCATTAAAAACTTCTTCGCTAGCAATATGGCGTTTTTTACCTTTTTCAATTACATAAATTTTATTTGAACCAACAATGCCAACAATTGTTCCATCTTTAAATTTTAATAAATCACCAACTTGATATTTTTGTAATTCAGCTATAGAAATTTTTTCTTCAGATAATTTAGGAAAATTGATATGAGCCATTTTTTCATCAGTGATTGGATTAAAAATGTTATCTTTTAAATAATATAGTTTATTATTTTCCTTGGCTCGCAATAATTTACCTGTGGCATCTAGTGCTTCGGTTTCAGCTGTAATCGTTGAACCAATATTAAAACTAGACACATCACTAGCTGTCACTTCTACTATTTCATCGGGATTATAACCAATATTTTTAACTACATCATAATTAGCAAAAGGTCGCAAAGTATCATAATCTAGTAAATAATATTTGGTACCTTGTTTTAGAATGGAATAATTTGGAAAAGAAATTGTCACTCCATCTTGATAATTGTTTAATTCACTCATTGGAGCCTTGACAATAAGTCGAGGGTCAAAGCGACTGGCCAAAACACTCATGCTAGTAATTAATCTTTTTTTACCATTTTGAATTAAAAAAACTTCAGAGCCAGAACTATTTTTTACTAGAGTGCCATCGGGATAAACTTGTCCAAACCAGCGATTCCATAGTGTCCAAAAATTTTTATTTCCTTCAATATGTGGGGTGTAGGTATATAAAAAAGCTGTAGCATAATTTTGGGCACTTATTGCTTGACCATCTATAATATTGGTTTGGTTGGGTTTTTTGATCCATGGTTGAATATTGACGTTGTCATAATACCAACGTATGATACCAGCCGCACTGTCAACTTGTTTTCCAAAACCTTTATTATTTAAATAAGTATCACAAGACCAACCACAACCATCAGTAATGCCGTAGCCAGTGGCACCGTCTAATTGTTTTTGAGTTGGGTTGGTAGTGGTTATCAGACTTTGTTCTTTTTGTAATTTTACTAGTAAATATTTTGGATTGATAGTATATTCTTTGGCTGCCCGATAGATAATATCAGAGGCTAAGCGAGTGGTGTCATCTTTGTCAGCTACTCTTAAATTGGCTAGGGAACTATTATAATCTTCTAAAAAGGCTTGAATATCGGCTCGGTTCATACTATCCCAGTTTTGCATTTCTTCATCAGAAATAATGTAATTGGCATTAAAAGTATCCTCACCTAAAGCAAAATTAGGCCAAAGTATAACGTTAGTCAATATAACAAAAATGACTATTTTAGGGTATAGTTTCATACTAAGCTAGTATAGCACACCCAGTGTATTTGGTAAATAAAAAAACACTCATTAGTTTGAGTGATTTTTAAATTTCAATTTTAAAATTATCCAAAAAAATTCTACAATATCTTTGCGACCAAGTTTGGATTTACCTTCTTGCCTATCTATAAAAACAACGGGAATTTCTTTGATTACAAAACCAGCTTTTTCGGTTCGGTACAATAATTCTTCTTGAAAAGCATAACCATTGCTTGTTATGTTGTTTATGTTGATTGCTTCTAACACCTGTCGTTTGAAACATCTAAAACCGGCGGTGACGTCTTGGGTTTTTAATCCTAAAATTATTTTGGAAAATAGCATGGCACCGTTGCTCATAAATTTGCGTATTGGGCCCCAACCAATTATTTTACCACCTTTGATTTTTCTAGAGCCAATGACGAGATCAGCATGTTGACAAGCATCAAGTAGACGGGGGACGTCTTCGGGGTCATGCGAAAAGTCAGCATCCATTTCAAAAATATAATCAGCCCCAAGTTCTAGGGCTTTTTTAAAACCGGCAATATAAGCACTACCTAAACCGAGTTTGCCTTGGCGTTGAATTAAATGTATTTGCTGATGGCCGAAAGCTGATTGTTGGTTATTTACGATTTGGGCTGTACCGTCGGGTGAGTTGTCGTCAACAATTATAATCTCTAAATTAGCAATTTTTAATTCAAAAATTTTTTTTATTAATTTTTCAATATTTTGACTTTCATTATAAGTCGGAATAACTATAATTGTCTTCATAATTTCTTTTTGGCGCAAGTAATAACATTTTTGAGCAAAAGAGCCACGGTGACAGGGCCGACACCTCCTGGTACAGGTGTAATGTGACTAGCTTTTTTACTAACCTCGGCGAAATTAACATCGCCATACATTTTATTTTCTTCAAAACAAATTCCCGTATCAATCACAATGGCGCCTTTTTTTATCATATTACCACGCAATAAATTCTTTTTGCCAACAGCCGTCACGATAATATCAGCTTCAAGGGTCTTTTTCTTTATGTCTATAGTTTCTTGATGGCAAAGTGTGACCGTGGCTTTTTTGTTGCTAAAAATTATAGAGAGTGGTTTGCCAACCAGAGCACCCGCACCAATAATACAAATATTTTTTCCTTTAACATCAATACCAAGTCCTTTTATGATAGTTTTGACTGCGTAGGGTGTTGGTGGGAGGAGAAAACCAGTTTTCATTACTAGTCGGCCGATATTTTCATTGGTTAGGCAATCCACATCAATACTAGGGTCAACTGCGTTTAAAACTTCTTGTGTATATAAGGGTTCAGGGAGGGGGAGTTGAATAATTACACCAGAAGGCTTGTTTATTCTTTGAATTTTTTTGATTTCGGCAATTAATTTATTTTTTTCAATTCCAGCTGGATATTTGTGCAAAGTAAATTCAATGCCAATTTTTTCAGCCGCTTCTTGCTTTTTTTTGACATAAGTAATAGATGATTTGTGTTCACCTACCATGATTACACTTAATCTCGGGTTGATACTTTTGGTTTGCAACAAAGCCACCTCTGATTTTAAGCGGTGTAAAATATTTTCTGCAATTTCTTTACCATCTATAATGTGGTTTTTCATATGAGAGTATTGTAGCACCATCCTACTTTAATTTCAAGTTTTTTGGCTTAAAGATTGATAATATAAGCTTGCCCGTCGGTAAAAAACTGGTCACCACTAAAATTTTGTCCCAAGATTGGATCCACTAATTTTATTTTTTCAACATTTTTTATCAAGCCAGTGTTTGTTAGATCTGTCAAAATTAACTCACGTTCAGTATCAATATCAGGACTAATTTGATGGGTGATAAACCATTTTATACCCGTATCCAAACTGGCAGTACCTAGATAAATATGATCGCCAGCGGTTGTAATAAAATTGGTTTTCCAAAATCTGGTATGATGTCTTTGTCTAACTGTGTCAGCACCGGTGGATTTTTCCCAACCAAACGTATGCACTTCTTTGTTCCAAAAAGATGGTGTCATCGGGGCGGCAGTGTAAGCTTGGTTAAAAATAGCAGTTTTGCCTAATTTTTTTAGAGAAGCTGGATTAATTTGATCACCCAACAACCAACCAGCTTGGCTAAAAGCATTTTTAATTGTATCGTCGTCTCTACTTGTAATAATAAAACTAATTGGTTCTTGACTTTTTCCAGTCAATGTTTCTGTATAACGAGGTAAATTATAATCAGAAAAAAATGTTTTTATATCAGGAGCAGTTAAAAATATTTCAGAGTGGGGGATATTGTTTGTTTGTGGGTGGTAAAAGTAACCGTAGGTAATATAACTGCTAAATGCAATAATCAGCAGACCAAGCGTTATTATTTGCTTTGTTTTTGATTTTAAAATAATTTTTGAATTAGAATTATTAGTGGTTGACATTTTCCATTCAAAAATACTAATGCTAATTATTAGCCAAAGTAAACCTACCAAATAACCTGCCCAGACATCGCTAGCGTAGTGAACACCTAGATAAAGACGACTAAAACCAATTAAAATAATTAAAATAATATTAAAAAGAGTAATCAAGATACGTTGCCGTCTTTTTTTTGCTAGTTTCCATGATAAATAAATTAAAAAACCATAAAAAGCCATGGCGATAGTGGCGTGGCCACTAGGAAAAGAAGCGGAATGTTCTAGATAAACCGCCAATTGAGGGCGAGGGCGATTTAAAATTAATTTGGTGACATAAGTAAAGGTTTCACTGCCAAATAAAGCGAGCCAGAGAGTAGCTATATACCATTTTTTCTGATTCAACCAGAGAATTATTGTCGTGACAAAAGTCAAAAGTATAATTATATAACTTTTTCCCAAAAGTGTTAACCACAAAAAGAAGGTGACGGCCGTGGGGTTGCGAAAAATATAAAACAAGGTACTAATTCTTTCATCAGCGCTAATTATTATGTCAGATTTGATAAGATCCTCTGTCACCCCACCAAATAACAAAAGTACATAGAAAAAGGCGATTAGCAAAAGTGTTAGTGGTAGCCCAGCAAAATGTTTGGTATTGAGACGACGGCTTATGAATCCAGTCAGCCTAGGATAATGTTTTTTTATTTTGACAATTTCATCGTCAGTATGGAAAGCCTGCCAAAAAGATTTGAGAAGTGATTTGATAATTTTCATAAAATATTTTTTATAGTAAAATTATAACATTTTGGTTTGTTTTTTACCAGTGGGGGAGTTTGGGTGAGGTTTCTTGACTTTTTTAAAATTGTGAGATATAATTTGGACAGTTTATTTGTGTTTTGTATCTATCTTCACTAAAGTTGGGGTGGATAAGTTATACAGTGATTATAATTTCGAAGTATAACTTGTCGGCCGAAGCCTTAGCGAAGGCTGATTCGGGGATCGTCTAATGGTAGGACACTTGGTTCTGGTCCAAGGTATCAGGGTTCGAATCCTTGTCCCCGAGCCAATAAAAACAAGACCTTAAAAAAGCCTTGTTTTTATTTAATATTAGCCAAAAAACTTAGTTCAAAAGTTGTTTTTACCTGAAGTGGGATTTGAACTTGTCATTTATATTTGCTTTGAATTAGCAAAAAATGGTATTATAATTAAGTATCTAAACAATCATTATAAATATTTATATTTTTTATGCCCGAAGGACAACCTCTAAATATACAAACAATTGAACAAGATATTAAAAAAGGAAAAAGAAAACCAGAAGTATCTTTTTTCTTCTCAGCACATGGAAATCTTGAAGATTATACTGGTATTGAACAAGAATTATCTGATGCTGATGTTTTTGTAGTTGAATCTCACGGTTGGAATGAGGAAGATTTACAATATTTGCAAGAAATTTCGAATGGAATAAAAGAACCAAAGCATATCACTGAAAATCGTCCTCCTAAAGATGTTCTTGAATATGAAGAAGAATTACTTTATAAAACAAACAAAAAAGTTGAAATTATTGATGTACCAGAAGGTCATGAATTGGATAAAAAAGATGACGGCACAGGTGAATACATAAATATAGTTGGTAGATTTATTTCTAATGGAGATCTAAGTGAAGCACTTGAGGCATTAAAGGAATCAACACAACAAAATGCTTCCTACTTAGATGAAAAGGATAAATATCTAGAAGGCAGATTGCGTGACCTACTTGAACAATTACAAAAAGAACACGAGAAAATGCCTAAAGTATTAGTTCAGATGGGTTCGTCTCACATTAATTTTTCTCACTCTTTTCGTCGTAGTAAAGAAGGAAAAATATCTCAAAACACCATAAAGTATGATTTTTTAGACGAACTGGTACGTCATTACCGTTTCAACAAAGAACCTTCCAACGAATTAATAACTCGTGCTTTGGCTGAAGAAATAATCCTTCAATTATTTGGAGAGGAGTTGTCACACGTACCTTATTTAAAAAGAAATACTTTTTTTAGACAATTACTTACTAAATTAGATGACTCAGATTTAACCGAAATTGGTAGACAAACCGAATCGGAATATTTTCAAAAAGTCATCATGAATAATGAAGACGATAACTTAGAATTAAATAGATCCATTTTAAATAATGCTTGGAAAAATATTACTGGAATAGATTTGTTATCTGAAATTAATAATCTGATTTCTGAGCAAGATAATTAAGTCAAAATTAATTCAACTCAGCAAAAACGGTTCTAAAGTCGTCCCGGTATGCGAGCAAAAGTTGCTTATTTAAGCGATTTTTTGTTATACGGGGGTGAGACACTTAGATTTATTCTCTTAAAAGTGGTAAAATATATTTATAAAAATTATAAAATATGGAAACCATTAAAACAAAGTCATTTGAATTGTCAATTTTTTCTAGGGGAGATAAGAATTGTGAAAGATTTGTAATTTTGCTTCCAGGAAGATTAGATACGAAAGATTACTATAATTTTATTAGTCATGCAGATTATTTGGTTAGCAAAGGTTTTTTTGTTGTCGCAGTTGACCCACCTGGAACATGGGATAGTCCTGGTAAAATTGATCTTTACACAACTACAAATTATATTAAGGCAATAAATGAATTAATTGAATATTTTGGCAATAAACCAACATTATTACTTGGACATAGCCGAGGGGCCATTGTTTCGATACTTGTCAGTAGTACTAATCCTAATATAGTTGGCATTGTGTTAATAATGGCTAACTACGGTGAGCCGACGCCTCCCGGTCAGGAAGCTTTACAAAAAGGTTTTAAAATTTCCCATCGAGATTTACCGCCGGGAACTTCAAAAACAAAGGAACAAAAGGATTTTCTGCTTCCCGTAAGTTATTGGGAAGATGGTAGAAAGTATAATGCTGGTCAATCATTAAAAGAATGTACAAAACCAAAACTTTTGGTTTACGGAACAAGAGATGAGTTTACAACCGTCAAAAAAGTTGAAGAATTGTATAAAACTTTACCTGAATCAAAAATGATAAAATTGGTAGATTCTGCTCACGATTATCGTTATTATCCAGAAGCTGTTAAGGAAACAGAAGAGGCTGTCGGTAAATTTTTAAATAAATATTTTTTCGTCTAAAATGAGAGAAAAAGGTAAAATAAGATGTATATGAATTGGATAATATTTGCAATTTTATCAGGATTATTTTTTGCTCTTGCCAGAGTTGTTGCAAGGGTTATATTAAAAAAACAAGCAAATCCTTTGGCTTATACAGCTATACATGATTTTATTGCCGGTTTAATTTTGTTACCACTTTTATTTTTTGGTTTTCATTTTCCTGAAAAATCTATTACTTGGCTTTATTTTTTTGGTATTATATTATTTGCTTTCGTGTCTGATTGGTTATCATTCTTGGCTCTCAAAAAAATAAATGTGTCCGTTTATCAAATTGCGATGCAAATAAGACATATTTTCGTTTTGTTTGGCGGATTTTTGTTTTTTTCTGAACAGTTGAATCTATCAAAAATAATAGGAGTAGTTGTTATAATTTTGGGAGTACTTATAATGCTATATGAAAAAGGTAAAATACACTGGTCTGGTGGCGTTCTTTTAACTTTCTTATCTACCTTTTTTGCCTTTATTGCTTTTTTGTTTGTAAAGTTTACTATCTTGGATTTTTCAGAAACAGCCGCGGCTTCCTTTGAGTTAATCTCCATTGGTTTTTTGGCTTTTTCTTTTCTTGGTTTCAGTGTAAAAAAAATAAAGAAGGAAATTCAATTAAATAAAATCGGAATAATTATCTCGGGAGTTTTGTTTGGTTTTTTTGAATTATTTCTATTTTTAGCTCTAAAGACTGGTGAAATATCGAAAGTTATTCCAGTAACACAAATTTCTCTAGTATTTGGTGTGTTAATAGGCATTTTTTATCTAAAAGAAAAAGAACGATTATTTCAAAAATTAGTTGGAATGTTAATAATTATTGTTGGTATTATTTTGGTAAATTTGTTTTGAATAAAAAAATAATGCACAAAGGCATTTTTTTCTTTGAAAAATGTGGAAAAAATAAGGACTCTAATTTTTTGTAAAAAAATGTATAATCGTGTATATGAACAAATATATCAATACAATTAATTTTTTAGATACTTTTTTAAAAAGTAAAAAAATTATTCCATTGGGAAGAGATTTTAAAATCTCTTAT
>CAYXGV010000038.1:0-1618 GCA_964464685.1 uncultured Gammaproteobacteria bacterium
TCGCCAACTTCCGTGGTTTCTGTGTCCTCAACCAAAACGGGATTCTCAACTTTTTCTTTTACCACTTCTTCCTTTGAGCCAATAATTTTCTTTTTAATTTCTTTTAATTTTTTCTTGTAAGTTCGCAAATAGCCAGCTTTACTTTGTTTTACTGCCATTTCACGAACCAATTCGATTTTATCTACCATTGGTGAAGCGATTGGAAAAATCTTTTCTACACCCACACCATTTGATATCTTGCGAACTGTCACAGTTGCACCAGCTTCATTGCCATGTTTAACAGCAATTATTGTGCCTTCAAAAATCTGAATACGTTCTTTTTCCTCACCTTTGGCATTGGTTTCTTTGATCTTTTGATGAACACGAACGATCATACCAGATCTTAGATTATTTCTTATATCTTCTGACATATATTTTTATAATTTACGAGAGGTTGAGTGTAGTTCCCCAACATCTTTTTTGGTATTAAATAATATCTAAAATTAATCCTCTCAATATTTTTTAAATTGAGACAAATACTTGCCCTCCCGTAGCTTTAGCGAAGGGGGGATAAAGTAGCTAAAGTTTACTATATTTAGCTTTTTTTGTCAAGGCCTACTTGACTTTATGCAGATATTTTGTATAATATATCTACACCACCACCAACCAACGGAGGGATCCCATGAGCAAAAAAATGACGACCGAAGAGAGAGCGAAGAGATTGTTCAAGACCTTGGAAAGTCAACCACCCAGCAAAGAACGAGAAGAAGCAATAGCTGCATTGCATAGAATAATGGAGGATCCTGAACCAGACGGAAATGAAGCAGAAAAACTGTTGGGACCATTGATTGAGTTTGTGGATTAGGCACTAAGCCAAACCAACAACCACACAAGGGGGGTGGTGAAAGGATTAAAAAATATCCGTCTCACTACCATAATTTCTTTGACAAAGAAACTATGGTAGGCGGATATTTTTTATTATCTCCACAGCTTCTCTTTTCAATTATCCCAAATTGTAGCCTTCTTTTTTTATTATTTCCACCACCTGACTAACAACTTCATTGAGTTCACCATCTTTATTTAAAATTACATAATCATAAAAGCTCTCCTCATTCTCAAGTTCATATTGAGCAGCTTCTAGACGTCTACTAAGTTCATCTTTGCTAATGTTAGGATCTCTTTTAATAAGTCTTTGTTGTAAAACTTCTATTGATTCGGTTTTAATAAAAATAGTAGTAGCATTATAATGTTCTTTAAAATACCTAGCCCCCACCACATCTGGATTCACGATTATATTAAACCCCTGTTCAATTTTTTTATCCAAATCTGGTTTGTAGGTACCGTAATAAACCGATCTACCAGGAACAAAGGTATGTTCAATAATATTACCTTTTGTAACTTCTTTTTTAAATTTTTCTTCTGTAAAAAAATAATAATCCTTTTCATCTTTTTCATTAAGTCTTGGTTTGCGGGTGGTTGCCGAAACCAATCGAGTAAAAACAGGAAATTTCTTAATAATTTCTTTTGTTATTGTACTTTCACCAGAACCAGTTGGGCCGGCAATTATAACAACTTTTTTGTCCATATTATTTTTAATAGATGGCATTTTATAAACGTGCTCTCCCCCTATCAGGGGGAG
>CAYXGV010000038.1:1718-7111 GCA_964464685.1 uncultured Gammaproteobacteria bacterium
ACCTTCTCCCCTGCCAAATCTTCAAAACATAACTTTTGGGCATGTAAAAATATTCTGTCCAATTTTTGTTCAGTCTTTTTGACTAATTTTTTATTAAAATACAACATATCCCCCACCACTGGATGACCGTAAGCAAACATGTGAACGCGAATCTGATGAGTACGGCCAGTATGGATTTTGACCCGTAACAAACTAAACCGACTCAATTCTTTTTCCAACCAAAATTCAGTAATTGATTCTTTACCAGGTTGAATTTTTTTAACATTTTTTAATTTTAATAAATCAATTTTTGGCCGTGATACCATTTTGCCTTCAGCTCCACGATCAATATCAAAATTAATTAAATCATGATCTTTGGCAATGTGACCATACACCAACACACTATATTCTTTTTCAATCTCCCGATCTTGAAATTGTTTTTTTAGATTATCAAACATTTTTTGTGTTCTGGCAATTACCAACAAACCAGAGGCTTCCTTGTCTAATCGGTGGACAATACCCGGCCTCAGATAAACCCCCTTGCCCCTACGAAAAGCTGAGGAATGTTTGGTTGCAACTTTGGTAAAAACAGCCGACGGTTTTTCAAAATCACCTACTTTTTTTATTTCAGGATATTTTTCAATTAAAAAATCAACTAGGGTATTTGCTTCACCAGCTTCAGTCGGATGCACCAACATCCCGGCCGGTTTTTCTACGACAACATAATCTGGTGTTTCTGCAACTATCTTTATTTTTCTATTTATCTCAATTGTATCTCCATTTATTTTTTCTTTTTTATCTAAACCATTTTCTCCAACTCTACCAATCTTTGCTTCAATCAAACTCCCTTCCCGCAACATATCCCCTGCTTTCTTTGGTGCCTTATTGTCTAAACTAACCAAACCCCCCTTTATCATTTTTAATACCTGTGATCGGCTAATCTTCATTTTTTCCGACAAAAAGACATCAAGGCGTTTTCCTTGATCAGATGGGTCCACAATAAATTTGGTAGGAGAATTCATATAGTGCTCGCAGATGGATTTGAACCATCGACCCCCACATTATAAGTGTGATGCTCTAACCGCTGAGCTATGCGAGCTTCAGACGCATCGGTCTTTTTATGCAAATATTATAGCAAAAGATGATAAATAAATCAAGATCTACTCTTATTCCTGACTTTTTCTTGCACCAACTTGACTTTTGCGGTAAAATATGGTAAGATACTGTGTTAATTTTAATTCTATGATTACAGAAGGAGCGAGACAATTTGTGCCTAGGGTAGATAATCCTGTCCAAAAGCGCAAAGAAGGACCTGAACTTCTCAAACCAGAAAAAGAAACTCCTGAGGTTGCCAGATCTAAAATGGCAGTGGATTTTTTATTAAAAAATTATGTAAATGGAGAAGGCAATCTTTTAAGCCTATCAGTTGTTGCTGAACAAAACGAGGAAAAAATTAATGAATTAGTCACCAATGAACAGGGCGATGAAATAGAATGGTATGAATGGGCTAAGCAAAATGAGGTAATACAAGAAGTAGAAAACCGAATCAAAAATGCTTCTACACCACTAGAAAAAATTTTATTAGCTAGATTGATTGTTGAATTGATTAATAATTTGGCTGGTGAGGAAGAGCACGGCCAAATAGAAAAATGGTCTGGGGTAATACGTGACATGTTGACTAATCCGGAAACTCCGGCATTGGTAATTTTTTATGTCAAACAACTTTTGGCAAATGCAGATTATAATTTTTTAGGAAATGTTTTAAAAGACGAACAAGAAAAACCAGCCAACCCACTTCAATTTCATGATGAAAGATTGGCCAAACTACGCTTCAATTTTACTGATGGTGCTTTGGATACTATTTATGCGAATAGTCCCGACTTAAAAACCAATACCCCGTCTCCAGTAAACTTTAAAAATACCTTTTTAGTTTCAGAAGAATATATTACTTCACAACTAACTCCGGATATAGTTGGTATTTATATTCAAAAAGGTGACTTGATTGGTTACAGAAAAATAACTCCGGAGATTGGAAAAGAATTACATACAGATAGAAAAACACTGCAATCTAATTTGCGGGCACCTTTTTTTGATGTTGACGAGGTGGTAGATATAAAAGATCAAATTCCAAATAAAATAACCAAAGATGATTTAGCATTATTCAAAATAATGGAATCATTGCCAATTAGAGAAAAAATTCAAAGAGAGATTGGGATTGATTTGTCACGTCTTTCACTACGAATTCAATATCAGCTTCTAAAATTTATTAGCGAAGCAACCCAATCCGAATTTGAAGAATTCAAAAAACACATGCAATCGCATTATGGTGATGATACCCATAGCCGAATTACCGCTTTCTTATCGCTAGAAGAAGATGAAAGAATGTCAGATACCATTTATTCCCTCATCGAACAAAATCACATTCCTTTTGTTGACTCTCTTTTTTATGAATTTGAAAATATGGTAAGGAAAGCAGAGCAGATAAGCGCAGAATTGTCTGAAAACAATCTAACATCTGGACAAATCTATCAAGCAATTTTGGTGCGAGCCAAAGATTTATTAAAAGAAACTGCCAATTATTTACAAACACACGCGGATGAAAAACCCGATGTAAAAGCAGAAAAAGTAGAACAGGCTATTTTACAATTACAACAAGAATCAAAACAAGAGCAAATTTTTTCTGGATTATTTAGAAAAATTTTAGAATTATTAGAAAACAAAAAACAAAACAGTACAGATTTAACAAAATATTTACCCCACCAACAAAAAATTGTAGAACAACTACAAAAAGAAGATGGCCAAGAATTATTACTGAAAGTATTATCTGCTAGAGGTGAACTTAGAATACTTCCGGAAATATTTTGGAAAGTTGACCGCGGAAACGAAGATTATCAAGAAAGATTCGGTTTTGATGTATTAAAATTTTTAGACCAACAAAAACAATCTGGGGAACAACAAATACTTGTAGAATTTGGCCACGGTAGCGGGCACAACAAACAAGAACGAGCAGAAATGGGACTAGATAAATATTATCTGGATGTAGCGGTTGCTGATAAACTTTATTATAATTTACGAGAATTAATAAAAGCAATGATTGACTGGGACGCTATGGCCATTGAAATGGGAGCTACTCAATTAAAATCGACCGATAAAGATTTATTAGTAGATTTGTTGTACAAAACAATCGTAATTGCCGATGGACAAACCAATAACGAAACGTTTTCTTACGCCCAAGATAGAATCAACGCTATCAATCAAAACCCAAATAGTTTGCGACAAATAATGGCTGACATCCTCCCCCAACTAGAAGCAGTCAAAACTATTCCCGACCAAGATGATTATTGTGAAATTGACGAAAATGGCCAAAAAACTTATCCTCGTCGAGTCGAAGTAGCCGGTAAAAAATGTTCACCAGAATTTTCAAAAGCCAAAAAAATAATTTTGGCAGGAAAGCAATTTTTAAAAAGCACCGACGAAATACCCGATGTGTATAGTCTAGTACCAGCGTATCCGGCTGGAACCATGATTGGTGATTTTGATCAAATATCTTCTCTAAAAAATAATCAGATAGATATTGCCATAGGCACTAGATCTACTGTTTACAAAGAAGGAGAAGATTACAAAAATTTCATGGAGAATATTTTTGCAAAACTAAAAGAAAATGGTGTTTATATAGATGACAATGTCCGAGAAAATTTTGGTGTATCAAATAGAATAGACCAATTACAAAAGATAAAAAACGAGTGGGAAGGCCAAAGTGGCGAAAGTATTGACATTGAAATAATTATGGGGCCGGGAGTGGCAGGTGAAGACTTTACCGAAGATCCGGCTGGTGTACCAATGGCCATAATTGTATCCAAAGGCAGTAAACGTACCAAAGCAATTAAAAAATTAATGCAACCTAGATATTATACTATTAGATTAGAAGATTATGGAAAACAAACTTTACGCTTGGTAGATTAATTGAAAGTAGTATCAAAAGAATCGTGATCATTTTGTTTCACGATTTTTTGTTTTTCGCTATTATCTAACTGCTTCCACATAAAATTAAAAATTACTCTAAAATTTTCTGCTATCAACGGATGATTGATGTGTATTGCTACTGCCTGACCTTCCTTGAGGGTGGCGAATTGGACAGTATTGGCACAAATTTTTATATCCATATTAAACGGAAAATCTGCTACTGGTATTTTTTTGGAGTCAATAAAATGATTGGGGTCTGGTTCATTAATTTTATTAGTATCAGGCACAATTGATTTATTCCAAATTTGGCTATCAACTCGCCTTTTGACATATTTGGACACATAGTCAGGAAAAAAATTCATCATCTCCCCATTATCTTCAAAACTATAGATTGTCTCACCAATGTCTAAAATTGCCTCATAGGCCTCAATCATGCCTTCTTTCCCCTCAAAAAACCTCACCCCAGGTTTATTTTCTGATAGATTATAAGCGCCAATTAGGCCTTTGATACTATCTTTCATTTCTTCTTCCAAAAGCGTGCTATCACGCTTTTTTTGCTCTATTAAGTCAAAAAGTTTGTTGGGGTGGGCTGGTTTGTAATAGGCCACTCTCCCCTCTTTGCGATAAATAACCAAGTCCTCGGCCAAAAGCTGATTTAAGGAATCATACACACTGGCCCGAGAAAAACTGGTTTTCTCCTGTATTTTAGGAACAGTCATCTCGCCATTATTGGCTAAAATAACATAAATTTCCGCAGTTGACGGCTCAAAATTGTATTTGATGAGGGTATCGGTGATTGTGGACATATTTTATAAGGAATAAGGAGTAAGGAGTAAGGAGTAAGGAGTAAGTGTCATTGCGAGGAGTGAGAATACACGACGTGGCAATCCCCTACTTTTTACAATGAACAATGCACTAAGATTGGGATTGCTTCATAAACCTGTATTTCCTACCTGTCGGCAGGCAGGCATCAGGTTTATTCGCAATGACACGTATTCACTTTTTTGCTTAAATAAGCCCAATAACCACTTTTCCACATCCCTATCTAGCAAATACTCGTCCATTCTGTATAAAATCACAATACACATTTTTTGGCTTATCTCACATATATTATACCACACTTCAAAACATTTGTCAAGTGCTGACTAGACCTATTTTGTGTATAATTATTTGCCTTATTTTAGCCAATTTTCTACTTTCTATTTTCTACTTTCTACCCAAGTATTGACAAATCTTCAATTTTATGTTATACTATTCCGTTAAGTTAAAAGATTCCAAAAGGAACAAACTTAACAAACAGTTCTTTTAAACCTTTAACCCCCAGCAGATGACAGCACTTGTAGGTGGAGAGACTTACGAGCAGAGCACAAAACTAAGGGTTAACTTCAAAGGCAGGTTGGTGATTGTGGAATGGAAAGACCGCCTTCGCTAAAGCTACGGCGTGTCGAAGA
>CAYXGV010000038.1:7211-8885 GCA_964464685.1 uncultured Gammaproteobacteria bacterium
TTGGTGATTGTGGAATGGAAAGACCGCCTTCGCTAAAGCTACGGCGTGTCGAAGAGAGAGATATTCCACGATAACCAACTCCCTGTGTAGTAGATAAGGAATAAGGAGTAAGTCCGCCCAAGGCGGATCCGCCTTGGGCGGAGACATTACAATTTAAATTCAAATTGTTGGAGAGAGCAGTTTGGATAAAAAAGTGATCAGTGATCGGTGATCAATGATCAAAAAATCTTATAATTTGAATAACTCTCTCCACTTTGGTGAGAGTTTTTTTATCTCAACTGAAGAGAGGTTAGTCAGGCCAAAAACAACACCGTGTGTTAGGGCCAGGGACAACACCTCTTCAGTCGAAGTAAATCCGAGTGATTAACCCTTGACTAACCGCCCAGTTTACTGGGCGTAGCTCCGAACATAGTGAGGAGCGAAGACCAGTTCTTTCAAACTTTTCAACTTATCTGAGTGATCTTGACTTGATAAAAGTATCAAGATCGGGACGGAGAGAGTCCCTTTGATAATTTGAAAATATAATTTGGCTCTAATTGTTGACCACCCATGCTTGAGTGGTTAACAATAGCCAATCTCGTAGGGCTTCGCTGTGCTACGCCCTATAAATGGGTGTACTAGTGAAGCTCACAAACTCCGACTTTGATCGGAGCGAATATGGAGACTATAGATTTAATTGCTGATAAAGCGATTGAATCCTCTCACGATATTCCTACCGGGTCTACGAGAGACCTAGTAGTACCGAGTGCGTTCCTTAATCAGTCTTAAGCCGTAAGCCATAAGCTAAAAGCCCCGACTGGTTGATGGAACACTCTGTATTATTACAGAAATAAATGACTTCATCTTAAAAATATAGCTTGCCAGGCGCAACTTGAGCCAAGCGAAGATGAAGACTGGTTCTTTACAAACACACAACCACTGGTTGTTGATACATACGGATAAATATTTTGTCAGTATATATCAACAACCAAATCGGTTGAAGATTGCCGGAGAAGTTGTCAACTCCGGCAAGTATAATAACCAGCCCCCTGCTCTCACCGGCAGGACGACTAGGGCGTTGTCCAAAGGAGGACAACATGGTGAGTATTTACACTGGCGACAACCAGGAATGGTTGTCGCAGCAGATCGGTGATCTGCTGCAGTCGGTGGCCCACGAGGCCACCGGCAAGTCTCATCCAGAAGTTTTGGATGAGACCGTCCATAGGGTCGTCGAGACCCTATGGAGTAAAATGGAATCGATGGCATACGCCATCGAGTACCTCTCCCGAGGGAGAGAGGACCTTGAGGTGTTCCCGGAACACCTCAAGACCAGTGGGGACGCCATGTCCCACTGGTGGGCCACCGCGAACGCGGTGGAAAAGTTCGGGCGTCCCAACCTATGTGTTGGGGCGGATATTGCAAGACGGATTGCGGCAGAAGTTTTGCCGCATGTCCGTGATCTACTGACGGAGGAATAATTTTATCCTCCTGAAGTAGTATCAAAACCTAACGCCCCACCTTCAAAAAATGGCGGGGAAGCCCGGGAATCCTATCTCGGACTAAAGAGAATCTCTTAAATTCTCCTAGCGTTTAATCGGCTGGCCGTGTATTTTCACGGGAACAGATGCATATCGGGTTTTGATCAGCATGTTAGCACTCGCTGATCACTCCCCCAGAATTTTGATCCGCCATAGG
>CAYXGV010000039.1:0-8598 GCA_964464685.1 uncultured Gammaproteobacteria bacterium
CCCGTCTTTGTAGCGGGACAAAATACACATAATAAAATACAAAATCCCGCGAAAAGCGGGATTTTTTGTTTGATTTATTCCTTAGTTTAGAGTAAAATAGAGATAATAAATTATCCAAGCTCTCCCCCTATCAGGGGGAGCCCGCGACGATAGTCGGGGAGGGGGTCTGGATGAGTTTGAAGATAGGTTTAAAATTTTACTTACTATATGGTTGTTTGTTGTTTGTTTAATTATCTTAAAATAATAGTATAAACTCTACAGCTTCGGCAGACCCCCTCCGTCACTTCGTGTTAGCTCCCCCTGATAGGGGGAGAGCCTAGTTATTTTACTATGCAAGGAAAATCTATTGCGAAAAATACAGCATTTATGACAATTGCCTCTGTGGGACAGAAGGTGATTTCTTTTGTTTACTTTACTTTGATTGCTAGAAACATCGGGGCAGAAGGGACAGGAAAATATTTTTTTGCCTTGTCTTTTACAACAATTTTTGTCGTGTTTATTGATCTGGGTTTAACACAGGTTTTGATTCGTGAAGGCACCAAATCAAAAGAAAATTTGCAAAAATATTTTTCTAGTGTGTTGTTTACCAAAATATTTTTGGGTATATTTACTTATTTTACTGCTGTACTGGTTATAAAAATAATGGGTTATCCAGTAGAAACTAAACATTTGGTATATTTGTCGGCGGTCACCATGTTGTTTGATTCATTGCATTTGACTATTTACGGAGTTTTGCGAGCGGTCGGTAACTTGAAATACGAGGCTTGGGGAATAATTGCCAGTCAATTAATCAGTTTGATTTTGGGAACTACTTTTTTATATTTAAAGTTACCTTTAATATTTTTAATCGCCGCCTTTACTATTCCTAGTTTTTTAAATGTAATTTATAGTTCAACTGTTTTATTTCTAAAGTATAAAATTAAATTTAAACCAAAATTAGATAAGTCGGCGTTAAAATTTATGGGCATAATCGCCATTCCATTCGCCCTAACGGCTATATTTGGTCGGGTTTATTCCTATATTGATTCGATTTTACTTTCCAAATTGGCTGGTGATGTGGCAGTGGGTTGGTATAGTATTCCCTATAAAATTACTTACGCTTTTCAATTTATGCCCCTCGCTTTGGTCGCAGCATTGTATCCAAAATTTAGTGAATATTTTGTGAACGACAAAAAACGTTTGGCTTATGTATTTGAACAAGGAATAAAATATTTACTTTTGATTGTTTTTCCAATTGCCATCGGGATTGGTGTTTTGGCCAAAGATATTATTCTATCACTTTATACGGCGGAGTATGTGAATTCAATTTTACCTTTGCAAATACTCCTTGTAGGTTTGATTTTTTCTTATATAAGTTTTCCCATCGGAGCTTTTTTAAATGCTTGTAATCGTCAAGTCACACAGACTATAATAGTATTTTTTGTAATGGTGATAAATATTATTTTAAATTTAATTTTGATACCCAGAGTTGGTGTGATTGGGACAGCAATCGCAGCTCTGGTGGGCAATTTTTTCCTGACTTTTTTTGGATATCTTATTTTGCCCCGCATTACTCAAATATCCCATTCGTTTTTGATCAAAACATTTTTTCAAATTTTAATTTCCGCGGTTGTTATGGGGGTAGGTGTATATTTTATAAATCAAATTTCTCATTATACTATTGCAATACTTACAGGGGCTGTTATTTATCCAGTGATGTTGTTTGTGACGAGGGCGGTGACAGTCGCTCAGTTTAAGGAGGCAGTGGTCTTGGTGAAGAAGTAAATTTGAGTTCTTAAAGCTATAAAGTTCATAAAATTGTAAATTTTATAATTAATACTTAAATGGATCCCTCCACTCTCCCGATGCGAATCGGGATCGGTCGGGATGACAGTGTGCGAAATATATGAAAAAACTTATTATTACATTAGAATATCCACCGCAGGTTGGTGGGATTGCGTCATATGTTCATCAATTTGCCACCAAGCTTAATCCAGCGGAGGTGGTTGTTTTGGCACCGAATTATAAAGGGGCCAAAGAATTTGATCAGGAGGAAAAATTTAAAACGATTAGAAAAAAAATGCTCTTTCCTTTTTTTATTTGGCCGAGATGGTTAAAAATGTTTTTTCAGGTTTTAACAATTATTAAAAAAGAAAAAATTGAAATTATTTATCTCCATCATGTTTTGCCGGTTGGTTATGTGGCTAAACTTACCAAAAAGTTTAAAAAAATTCCGTTTGTAGTTTTTTTGCATGGGACAGATGTTGAATATGCTACTCGTTCTCGCTGGAAAAGAAAGATGTTGGGAAAAGTTTTGCAAGAATCAGAACAAATTATATTTAATAGTAAAGATTTACAACAGCGACTTTTGAAAGTTTTGCCAGATTTTAAAAATAAATGTAGTGTTTCCTATCCTTGTCCAGAAGAAATTTTTTATGAATCAATTGGTGAAGAAGAAATAAATAGTATGAAAGCCAAATATGCACTGGAAGGAAAAAAAGTAATATTGACGGTGGCTCGATTAGATGAAGGCAAAGGCTATACTCATCTGATTAGAATAATGCCAAAAATTTTAGAAAGAGTGCCCAATCTAGTTTGGTTTATAGTCGGGGATGGCCCTAAGAAAAAATTTTTGTTGCAAGAAATTCAAAAAAGATCTTTGGAAAGTGTGGTTAGGTTTATTGGTGAGGTTCCCCATGACAAATTAAATAAATTTTATCATTTGGCTGATTTATTTGTTTTGTTGACACATCCAGACGAGGGCAGAGAAGAAGGTTTGGGTTTGGTTTATTTGGAAGCGGCCGCTGCAGGTTTGCCAGTCGTGGCTGGTAAGAGTGGCGGAGTGGGAGAGGCAGTAGTTCATACGGAAACTGGTATTTTGGTTGATATTTTTAAAGGTGATAATAGTGTGATTGAATCAATTGTAAAAATGTTGGAAAATAAGGATTATGCAAATAGATTGGCCGTTAATGCTAGACAAAGAGTCCAAGCCAATTTTAAATGGGAGAGTCAGGTGGGGGTTTTGGAGAGGTGGATGTAAGATACTAATAATAGATACCAATATACAAATTATACTAATGATACGAATAAATACTAATATTTTTTTAGAAAATTATTTTAAAATTAACTTTTGTTTATTAAAATATTTTTCAGTGTGTCATTGCGAGACCTGATTCGCATCAGGACGAAGCAATCCCAGACTAGTAGCAACGTTGCTAGTACACTGGGATTGCTTTACTTCACTGTGTTCAGCACAGGCTTTACCCCGTCCCGCTGATTCGGCGGGACGGGGTTCCTCGCAATGACACGCATTTCGTAATTCAAGGTGCTTAGCAATTTATGCAACAATTAATTAGTATAATTATTCCAATCTATAACAGGGTAGAATTGCTAACTCCAGTTTTGGATTCTATAAAAAATCAGACTTACAAAAATATTGAGGTGATAGTTGTAGATGATGGAAGCCTCCAAAATTTTAAATTTTCAATTTTAAATTTTCAAACATACTTTCCTTTACAGTATATTAGGCAGGAAAATAAAGGGGCGCCGAGTGCTAGGAATAGGGGATTAGAGGAAGCAAAAGGTGAGTATGTGATATTTTGGGATGCGGATGTGATTGGAAGGCCTGATATGTTGGAGAAAATGTATAATGCGTTACAAGAGAATGAGGATGTGAGTTATTCTTATTGTAATCATATATCATATATCATATATCATATATCAAAAAAAATGTCAGCGAGAAAGTTTGACGAAAGTAAATTAAGGGAAAATAATTATATTCATTCCACGAGTTTAATTAGGAGAAAAGATGTAATAGCTTGGGACGAGAGTTTGAAACGGTTTCAAGATTGGGATTTGTGGTTGACTATGGCAGAACAAGGTAAAAATGGCATTTGGATTGATGAATATTTATTTACAGTTTTGGGTGGGGGTACGATGAGTGGTTGGTTGCCGAGAATAGCTTACCGAGTGCCGTTTAAGTGGTTACCTGGAATTTTTCAAAAGGTCAGGCAGTATGAAAAAGCTAGAGAAATAATAAAACAAAAACATTCAAATCAACTTCTCCGCAGCAACCTGTCCGCCTAGGGTGGAGCTGACGGAGTATGACTAAATAATTTCGAAGCACTTGTTCGCCTTGGGTGGAAGCTTCGGGGAATTAAACCCTTTCATCCGCCTTGGGCGGATTTAAAAACTCCTCAATTTACGTGTCATTGCGAGGAGGAGTTCGCACGACGACGAAGCAATCCCAGACTTTAATGTATTGAAGTATGGGATTGCCACGTCCCGATGCGAATCAGGACTCGCAATGACACGAGTGTTCAATATCAAAATACAAAAGTATAAATAACGCTGGACTTTCTAACTATTTTATTCTATTAAATATTTGGTAAAGTACAGCGGTGGTGCGGTCAAAAATCGCGGTGTATTTGGTGGCGATAGTTAAGGTAAAAATTAAAAATAAAATTCCAAAAACATGAAATAAAGAAGCGATTGTAATGTTCATTATCAAAAGTGAAACAATACCAGCCAATAAACCAACGTCAAAGTCATGCCACTCAGGAATGGCTTTTATTTTTTTTATTAACATAAATGCCACCAGTCCATATAAAAATACCAAAAGAATAGATCCTGGTAGACCGAGTTCAGTCCACATTTCCAAATAACCCCAGTCAAAATGTAGCGTAGTTAGGCTTTCATAAGTATTACTATTTATAAAAGTAATTGTGGCTCCCAAGCCCACTCCCCAAATTGGGTGCTGTCTAATTATCTGCATTATATAAGGTAAGATCATCATACGAGTGTCGGTGCTGATTTCAATCTGCGGTTGAGTAAAACTTTTTAGTCTAATACCAAATAATTCCAGACCCATAGATTGTCCACCACTAGCCATAAAATGAATGCCAGAAAAAATTACTACAATTAATAAAATAATACCAAGTGTGCCTCGCAACCACCGCGTCCATTTGTGTTTGTATTTTAAAACAAGTAGGCCAACGCCCAAGGCTAAAAAATAACCGCGAGATAAATTTAAAACCAATATTATAATTGATAAAACTAACATTACGCGCCACATATTATTATGTTTTTCGGCACGCATAAGCAGGGACGAAATTAATAATATAATTGGTACAATAATCAAATGTGACGATTCCACAATTCTAAAAAATCCAGTTTGCATATCTGTAATTTTTCCCACATCTATATCGCGATACCACTGATAAAATGGTTGGTGAATTTGGGTAATACCTGATGAAAAAATTGCTAAAGTAAATAAGGAAAAAAAGGCAGTGCCGATTATGAAAACTAACACTAATCTAACTAAATATTCTTGGATTTTTGGTTCTCTAAACAAATGATAAGATGGAAAAACTAGTAGTAAAAAAGTAAAAGGCATAAAATCTTGGATCACTCGAAAAATTCCGTGTCCGTGGTATAGGCCATTGAAAAAAGAAAAAAATAAACTTAAAAACAAAAGAGAAATCAACCAATTAATATAGCGGTGGATTTTTAGTTTTTGAAACAACATGCCTTGTCCAATATGTTGAGAAGTCCAGAGAAATAAGAAAAAACCAATAAATAGTGTCCTAATAGACAATCCCATAAATTCCAAATAGTGGCCAGAGCCACCCAAAAATATTTCTCCCAAAACCAACATCCAAGCCCAATCAGGATTTTTAAAATATAAAATTCCCAATAGCATGAGCAATACAAATACTATTATTCCCTGAATTACCAGATGTCCATTTAAAAGAAAAGAACCATATCTAAGTAAAAAAAATAAAATTAACAAAAAATAAGTTTGTCTTTGAAAAAAGATTGAGTTTTTGGTTAAAAAGTTTTCCATAAAAAATAACGGGATGATTAAATCAGTCTGGAATTATTTAAGTTTTTGTAGCCATTTAAAAATTGTTGAGCATCCATTTGTTGTTTTCCTTCCAATTGTAATTCTAAAATTTCAATTGATCCATTTTTGCTACCAACAAACAATTTATTTTTTTCAGTAGCAAATACCCCAGCTTCTTTTTTTTTATCGCTTGGTTTTATTTTTATTAACTTTAATCGTTTGCCATCCCAAGTAGTCCAGACACCTGGCCAGGGAGTAAGTCCGCGATAGAGGTTGTAGATGACCGAGGTGGTTTTTTGCCAGTCTATGCGACCGTCTTCACGGGTAAGCTGTCTGGTAGGTGTAGCCTGGGAATTAGCCTGTGGAATGGGTGGTAGAGCCCCAGAAATGTATTGTGGAATGGCCTCCAGAAGACCTAAAATTGCGATTTTAGCCATCTTTTGGTCTAGTGTGGTATAAGTGTCGTCCGGTGCTATATTAAGCGTTTTTTGCAAGATTATCGGTCCAGTATCTAGTCCAGCATCCATTTTCATGATTGTCACGCCAGTTTCAGTTTCACCGTTGATCAGGGCTGATTGGATGGGGGAGGCGCCACGGTATTTGGGAAGTAGAGAAGTGTGGACATTGAGGGTGCCGTGTTGAGGTGCATTTAGGATGGATTCAGGAATGATAAGGCCATATTGAGCACAAATTCCCAAGTCAATAAAGTCCCTAAAGTCTGTAAAGTCAAAAGTCTTGAGTGATTTTGGTTGGGCAAGATTTAAATTATTTTTTTTTGCTAGCGTTTTTACTGGACTTTCTTGTAATTCTTGTTTACGTCCAACTGGGCGATCTGGTTGGGTGATGACGAGTTTAATATCAAAAAGAGGGCTGTCTATTAAGCCTTGTAATATGGTGGTGGCAAAGTCGTGTGTGCCGAAGAAAATTATAGATATTGTTTTTTTCATAGTTTAATAGATACACGGATTAAACTAATCTAACAGATTTGAACGGATTAGTTTTTATTCGTTAAATCCGTTGAATCTGTGTATCTATTTACTCTATTTGATAAATATCCTTCGCTTTATCAACAAATAAAATACCGTCCAAATGATCAATTTCGTGTTGGATGACGCGGGCAAAAAAGTTGTTGGCTAAAAAATTTATTTCTTTTCCATCTTTGTCCCAAGCTTTGACAGAAATATATGAGTAACGTTTTACTTTTCCATAAGTTTTTGGTACTGACAAACAGCCTTCAGTCTCCCAGTTCTTTTTCAAACTAGTTTTTGTCCAGACAGGATTGACTAAAATTAAATCTTCCTTGGCTTCCAGAGAAGTTTTTTTATCTAGTTTTATGGTTTCTTTGTTAATAGTACAAATTCTGATATTTTTTCCAACTTGAGGGGAGGCAATGCCAACACCATCGTCGTTGTACATGGTGGCTATTAATTCTTGGATAAAGTGTTGAATATCGGCCGATAGCAAAAAATCATGATCAATTTCAATTGATTTTTTTCGCAGAGATTCAGTTGGTGTGGTAATTATTTCTAACATATTTTTACTGAATCTTATCTTTTTTTTCGTTAGCAAAATTTTTGGGATTACTTTTCCAAACAAAAAGTCGACCAGGATTTTTTATTTTTGATTCCTGTATCTCAGCAAATATTTGTCTGGCTCGGCCAACCCCAATCCTTTTGATTATCCCTAGGTACATACCAAATTTATTTTTTTCACCAAAAGCCGAAGAAATAATATCTGTCCAATAATGTAATTCTGAGTGGATATTTTTATTCTGTTTTGGTTGGGTTATTCCAGTGTCTTTTATTATTTTTGATATTTTGTCCATAGATTTCTTTAATCCCGAAATTACATGAAGTCCGCCGATTCGGCGGGCGAAGTGAATGAGGGATCTTTCGGAGAGTGAGTATTTTGGTTTAGATATATTTTTTGTAGTCCAACATGCCTATTTTTCAAAAGATCCCTCGTCGTCCACCTGCGCTCACGCTTGGTGGTCTCGCTCGGGATGAATTTTAAAAAACAAAATTGCCAACTAAATAACCAACCCCAAACGGAGCTTCATAGGAGTAATTTTTGAAAGTGTAATCCATGTTTTTTAAAATTCCTAGTAATATTAAAATTGAACGGTAACCACATTCAGCTGCTTCTTCAACAAATTTTTCTTCCAGATTGGCAATGCCGAGGGTATTGCGGGTTTCCAAGAGTTCAATTATTTTTTCATCAAATTCTTTGCCTACTTTGCTAAAACCAGCTGGGGCATCGGTAGTTAGACCATGTGATAAATCGCCTGAAGCGATTACGGCTACTCTTTTGTCCGTTTGCATAATAACCTCTTTCAAGACTTCGCCAAATTTGAGATGAGTTTTGGCATCCAAATCAGAATAACCAATTGGTAAAATTTTGATGTTTGGTAGATGTTGGGTGAGATAATAAAGTGGGATAGTTGAGCCGTGATCAATTTTTTCTTGACTGATTAATTGCAAGGGGATTTTCTTTTCGTTTATTTCTTGTTTTATTTTGGCTGCCAAATAGTCAGAGCCACCCCATTCAACTTTGGTATTTAAATCACCAAATTGTTCAAAATCAGAAATAAAATTAGTATTGGCATTGATAGAAAAAGCATCAGTAAAGAGACTGCCGTGGGGGGAAATTATTAAAATTGTATCTGGTTTTGACAAATACAAATCTTGCTCCAATTGAAACATGGCTTGTTTGGTTTTTTCTACTTTTTTTATTTCATCTTTACCAATATTTGGTATAAGAAGTGGTGGATGAGG
>CAYXGV010000040.1:0-8552 GCA_964464685.1 uncultured Gammaproteobacteria bacterium
CGTTTACCGACCTGACGGTTCTTTCCCAATTTTCTTGTTCTCGCTTTGTGTCCGGAGGACCTGCACTATCGAAGATAGCTCGCTCTTCGTTAGTCAAACGAACAACCGGTTGTTTTCTCTCTTTCTTTTTGTCAGGCATCCTACTCTCCTTCCCTCATTTTTGAGGTGTTGGTGTTTGCGTTGGCCCAAACGACTCATCCCATCTTTTGGATTTAATCTCTGGACCACCAAGCAAGAGTCCGTATTTCTTCGGTGGATCAGAATCCTTTGGCTCTTTTTTCTTTGGGGTAATCATACCAAGCCTACCCTCTTTAAGCGTCGTGACCATGTTTGATACCTCTTTGTATTAATAATCAATGAATTGTCAAAGAGCCCTAATATTATTGCTTATTTTAGTAGAAAAGTCAAGTACAGCCATATTAAAAACAACCCCACTCACGCAGGATTGTCAAATGTCAAATGTCAGATGTAAAATGTCAAATATCAAATCGTCGTTATCTCTTTTTCCTTCTCTTCGCCAATTTCTTTTATTTTTTCATTATAATTTTTTACCAATTCATCCAAATCTTCTTGATTTTTATATTTTTCGTCTTCACTCATTTCTTTATTTTTAAATTTGTTATCAATTTCATCACGAACATCTTCTCTAATTTTTCTCAAAGCCACTCGTGCACCCTCTGACTTTTGGTGTAATACTTTTATCAATTCCTGACGACGATCCTGAGTCAAATCAGGCAAAGGTAAACGGATTAATTTTCCATCATTGACTGGATTAATACCGAGCTGAGAATTACAAATTGCTTTATCAACCGCCTGAATTAAACTTTTGTCCCAAGGTTCTATTACAATCGTTTTGGCATCTTGAACCGAAATAGAAGCCACTGCCTTCATTGGTTGTTTGGTGCCATAGGCATCTACAATAATATCTTCTACCAAAGCCGGTGTCGCCCGACCAGTTCGCAAAGATGTAATATCTTCTTTAAAATGAAAAATAGCTTTTTCAAAATTTTCTTTGTGTTGATCTATTAAATTCATATTGATTAGAGTTATAAAGTTTGTAAAGTTAAAAGTTAATAAAGTCAAAAGTCATATTGGGTAATTGGATTATTAGTTATGAATACAAAATACTGTTTGCTAACTTCCATCTCTTATCATCTATCATCTCGTACCCCCTATTGCTTAATATAATTTAGGTGGTTCTTTTTTGGTTTGTGGCGGAACAGTAAAACCAAGATACAAAACATTATTTTTTTCTGGGTGCACTCGTAAGACTACTGGATACTGACCAGATGGCAATTTTTTGGTAATCCAATTTTTTCCGCCATCCAAGCTCTTGTAAAAAGTAGATCTAACCCCAATAGTGGCGGTGTAATACATATTCTTGTCATCAGTTGAATCAATGGCAAAAGCATAAATATTGGCACTACCTGGCGGATGAATCAAACTATATGCTTCCCAAGTATCACCTCTGTCCTGACTACGCAAAATTCCATAAGTAGATATCCAATAAAACGTATCTGGATCAGTCGGATGCAATAAATGTCTTCTGTATTCTAGAGCACCAGAAAACTTAGACATATTATCTTTTAACGATACCCAAGAATTTGCCCCGTCCTCAGTTCTAAAAAGTCCACTCTTACTAGTCACCACATAAGTTAATTTTTCCTTAAGCGGACTGCTAATAATATATGTTACACCATTACCAAAACGTTGAATTACGCTCCAACTATTTCCACTATCAAAACTACGCAACAGATCACCGTTTGATTGCCCTAAATATACTTCGTATGGAGAAAATTGATTAAAAGCCAAACTTGTAATCAAAACATCACTACGAGATTCACGATACATCTCCACCCAACTACGGGAACAATCATCGGTTCTAAAAACTTGACGGCCATTGCTCGCATAAACAATACATTTGTTGTGAGGATGAACAGCTACACCATAAATAAAACCAGCATTGAGCGGACTACCCTCTTGTTGCCAAGTCCGACCCTCATTATAAGTATAAAATAATCCAGCATCTCTACTCGCCAAGTACATCGTATTTATATCTTGTGGATCTTCAAACAAACGGTAAACATTGACATTGGCAATACTTTTTATACCTTCGGCTGTGGGCCAAGTGACAATTTGTTGCCAAGTTTCGCCTTTGTCAGTAGAAGCAAACATACCAGCTGAACCAGAAGTGCCGACATCGTTGTTAGAAAAAGACACACAACCTGCCCCCATAAATAATACAATTAACAAAAGCAATGATAATTTAATGGCTATTTTATGCATAAGAATGGATTAAAAAATTAAAAAGTTATAAAGTTTATAAAATTTATAAAGTACTTTTGACTTTAAAACTTTACAAACTTTCAAACTCATTATGGAATTAAAAGTAAAATATTTTCTACTAGCAATCTGGGGTGGATATTTTGTTGCAATAATGTTTGAGCTTGTAAAATTCTTTTTTCTATTTGTAAAAAATTTTTATTTTCTTGACTTTCAATATTGGTTAGAATTTTTTCTCTCAACTGTGATTGCCAAATTGACAACACGTCATCCAAATTTCCTCGCGTGGCGATATGATCGCTTTTGTCACCAAACAATTCTTCAACATTTTTTAATTTTTCAAAAAATGGTTTACCAAACAAAGATTTAAATCTATCTATTTCTTTTTTATAATCTAAAAAATTATCTTCATTTTCAATCCAATCCAGCAACCTACCCGGACGACCTTGGGATAATTTAATAATTTCTTGATCAATATTTTTTTTATTTTCTAATAAAATATTTAAGTCATCATCTTTTACCAAACCAAAATAAATAGTTTGACAACGAGATCTAATTGTTTGTGGTAAAGCCTCGTCATTATCAGTAATTAAAAATAGGACACTACCTTGGCTTGGCTCTTCCAAAGTTTTTAGTAATGCATTGGCAGCTTCAATATTCATTTTATCAGCCCCATCAATAACTGCTACTTTATAGCCACCTGTATAGGATCGACGTGACAAATGCTCACGAAGTTCTCTCATCTGACTAATAGTAATATTTTTTTTAGTTTTACCAGTTTTTTCATCAAACAATTGATCGGTAAAATAAAAATCAGGATTACTTTTTACCTTTTCTCTAGTCGTTTGCAAAAGGCCAGTTGCAATCACCTCAGCTACTGTCTTTTTTCCTACCTGTTCTGGACCAACAAACAAATAAGCATGGCTAAGATGATCGTTTTTTATTGCTTTATCAAAAAAATTTAGGATCTTGTTATGTCCGATAATATCTTGCATATATTAATATGATAACACAAAATCAATCACAAATCAAAACCTGCCAAGTTTCCCGCGCGCACTTCTCCCAAGAAAAATCTTTAATTCTATTTTTACCTTTTTCAATATTTGATTTTTTATATTCCAAATTTGTCATTATTTTTTCAATTCCCCTAGCAATATCAGTCACATTGGTCGGATCAACATATTCACAAGCATCTCCCCCAACTTCTTGAGTGGCACTGCCAACGGAAGTAACTACTGGTGTACCAGACGCAAAAGCTTCTAAAATTGGAATACCAAACCCTTCATAAAGCGAAGGAAAAACAAACACCTCTGCTCCACGCATTAAAGCTGGCAAATCTTCATTATCTACCCAACCCAAAGTAATTATATCTTTTTTATAAGGACTTTTGTTAATTTCTTGTTCAACTTTTTCATAACCAAAACCCGGATTACCAACCAAGACGAGTTTTAAGCCGTAAGTTTTAAGCCGTAAGTTTTCAAACGTTTTTATAATTCTAACCGTATTTTTTTTCTCCTCTAATCTTCCAACTGAAAATAAATAAGGTTTAATGATTGAGTATTTTTTCAATATCTCGTTATCTCCATTTATCTCTTTATCTCTCACCTCATATCTTTCATCATATCCATGATAAACCACTCTTACTTTGTTCAATGTCGAAGGCTGGGGGCTGAAGGCTGAAAGCAATTCTTTCTTTGTAAACTCTGACGGCACAATTATCTGCCACATCTTTTTTAAAGCAACACGTCCGCTCCACATGGTATACCACTTTTCAAACCAATTGTAAGCTTCGGGAAACCTCATCGCTGCAATATCATGCAATGTCATTACAGTCTTTTTTGGATGAATAATCGGAAATACATGTGCTGGAATAAATAACACATCTGGAGCATGAAACAACATTTCCAAACTTAATCTAAACTGTGTCCATAATCTACCAGGCAACCATTTCAAAACCTTACTTTCCCAATTGTCTGGCAACTTGGCCAATTCTCCCCGTAACGGCTCACGTGAATACAAAACAACCTTAACAGGTTGTTCATTTTGAATTCTTTTAAATTCTTGTATTAAATTAAAGGCATACCAGCCAACACCAGTCTTTTTTTCTTCATTAGCTCGTGAAGCATCAATACCTATAATCATAATCCGTAACTATTTAGTTGCTAATATACTCCTCTTATAACTTTCCAAATTTTCCAAAGCAATCCCAGTTCCTTTGGCGACACAAAGCATTGGTTCATCGGCTACGTAACAAGCCACACCAGTAGTTTCAGAAAATAATCGATCCAAATTTCGTAACTGACTGGAACCACCAGACATCATAATACCTTTATCCATAACATCGGCGGATAATTCCGGAGGAGTATCATGCAAAACTTGTTTTACAGCTTCAACCAAACCTTGTAAATCATTTTGCAAAGCTTCAACCACATCTTCTGAATTAACTTTTATAATTTTTGGCAAGCCGGAAATAACATCACGCCCTTTAACTTCCATTTCCAATGGTTTGTCCATAAACATGGCTGAACCTACTTTTATTTTTACATCTTCAGCGCGCTGTTCGCCAATAGCCAAGCCATATTTACGTCTAATAAATTCAGCAATAGATGCATCAAACCGATTACCACCAATTCGCACAGATCCAACTGACACAATTCCACCCAAAGAAATAACCGCAATCTCAGCCGTACCACCACCAATATCAATAATCATATGACCAGAAGCAGAACCGATCGGAATATCAGCGCCGATGGCAGCCACGACTGGTTCTTTTATAATATAAGCTGCCCTAGCTCCAGCTGCCACAGCGGCATCAATTACCGCCCGCCTTTCGGTTGAAGTAATTCCAGCTGGAACCGCAATCATTACCTCAGGACGAAATAATCTAACACCACCCAAAGCTTTATTTATAAAATATCGAAGCATGGCCTCAGTTGTGTGATAATTAGCAATCACCCCATCTTTCAAAGGCCTTTCAGCAATAATTGTATCTGGTGTTCTGCCAATCATTTCCTTAGCTTCTACACCAACTGCCAAAATCTTTTTATCACCTCTTGATACCGCCACTACCGAAGGTTCATTAATCACAATCCCACGTCTTGGCACATGAACCAAGATGTTTGTAGTCCCCAAATCAATTGCTACTTTTTTTATTAACATACTATTATTAAGTTACAAGGATACAAGATACAGGGTATAAACAATTTCCAAGATACAATTTCCAAATAAGCTCCAAATAACAATTTTCAAATTACCTACTATATCTGCACAAAGCCATTTCATTGAAATTTGGAAATTGTATCTTGTTTCCTTACAGACCAACCACAAAATTCCTATCCACCCTAAGATCATCAGAGCGCTTATAAACTGAATCACCCCACTGAGACTCAATTTCCTCTGGTTGGGCTGTCTGTATATTATTACCAAATTCCAAGCTTAATGTCAAACCAGAATTTATTGTGCCGGCTTGTTTCTGAACAAATAAAGTATACAAACCTTTTTTTATTTGTTCATTCACTGCTTCTGGTAAATAATAGCTAAATGATAATTTACCAGTTTCACCTGGTTCAATGGCAATAAAACTACCAAACCATTGTTTACCTAATTCCTCACCCTGATCAATTTCTCCTACTTCCTCAGTTCTATCCCAAGCCATTGATCCGCTAGATGATACAAATTCTGAACCAATCGGCACATAAACACGGGCATAATTTCGATAGCGAGTTGTCCGCCAATCAAACTTACCATTATGCTTGTATTCCATTTCAGCAGTAGCCAATATTCTTCCATCAGCTTGGAGGGTAAATGAATAATTTAAAGTGCGATCAATTGCTAAATCAGTTTTTAGTGCCGCCAAATTGGCATCCACCCACAGCAAATAATCTCCATCATTTTTTTCAACTTGTCCCGCCCAATCTTTTTTTACTAATTCTTTTTGTAAATCATTGTCAATACTATAAAGCAAAATTTGTTTTTGTTTGGTTAGCTCCTGCACCAAATCAAAATATTCTTGCAAATTAATTAAACTATCAATTTTTAAACTCCGCATCAATGCTTGCATTAATGGCTTTAAAATTTGTTTCCTTTCCAAAAAATGAATTCCCTTTTCGTCATAACCATACTCCACTTCATATTCTAATTTTTCTGTGACATTATCAGCAGTAAATTCAATTCCATCTACAGTAACAGGACCTGTCTGTTTTATAATTTTTTCCAAAACAGTTGGAGTAATACCAATCACTACATCAATTTTATCAGCCTCAATTCCACCTTCGCCCTGATACATTTTCAAAACATTTTCTGCACTCACTGCAAAATCAGGCGACCAATTAGCATCACGAAAATACCAACGATCAACTTTTAAATGCTTCGTAAGTATAGCTGGTGGAATTGGTTTCCAATCCTCAGGCACATTTTTGTCCAACACCTCCGCCCCCTCCACTTTCAAAACATCAACCTTGCCTTTATCAATTCTCAAAACCGCATAAGAACCAATAAAACCACCACTCGGCCTTAGCTCAGTATTATTTTGAAATAAAACTAGGTAAGTCATCGGCTTGGTAAATCCCAAAAATTGTGGCGCTAAATTTAATAAATCAGCCTGTTCATCACCCAACTTTTTTACAATTTGATCTTGAATAAAATCCGTTTGTAAAAATTCTTCTGGTGTTAAATTTTTTATCCAACGATAACCCAAAAATCCCGCTCCAACTAACAGGAGTAAAATTAATAATGATATTTTTAGACAAAAATGTTTGAGCAGCATAAAAGTAATTGAGTGATAAGTAATAAGTAATTTAGTAATTTTAATATCAAAAGAATGACTGAATTGCTCAATTACTTCGCTTCTTCTGTGAAATATTAAATCCTAAATATTTACCAAACATAAGATGTGTGACAGCGTCAATTGCCGGAATGGCGGAAATAAAAATAAGTGTGATCGGCAAGAGCAACCATTGTAATACCATTATAATATATTTATGACGCGGATGCGACTCTGGTTTCTTTGGTAAAAGTGGAATACTCAAAATCGCTGACAAAAGCATACCAGTCATAGCCATAATCATAAGAACTTCCAAAATATGTGGGGCATTAAAAAATAAAGCACTTTGTCTCACATATTCCGGCGCCACCCACATTGGCAAGCGACCAAGAATAGTAATGGTAAGAGCAACTAAACACCAAGACCACTTTCCTTCCCATTCTACAAGAATCCATTTGATTTTTTTCCACAACGGAAACTTTTTTCCTTTTTTACTAAACTCACTTAACAAATATGGCACATGCTCTACTCCCCAAGCCCAACGTCGTTGCTGACGATAAAGATTTTTTACACTCTGCCACCACTTCTCATCGCGTACTGTATCCATAGACACAGGCAAATACATTGGCGTCACTTTATAATCACCATTATAAGCCAACAAACATTGATAAAAAATTCGTGAATCCTCGCTAACAATTCGCCTTTCATGAAAACCCGCATCCACAATCGCTCGGAAGCTCATTGAATGTGAAGAAAATGTCACTAACGCATCTTGCCTGGCAAGACTAGTCATCGTCCAAAAAGTAGTACCAAATGCCATAATCCGCAACACCGCTGGTGATTCCCACATATTATTATTATACAAAGCAATTGGCTGATACGAGCTGTGAGTTGGATTGGGATGGGTGCAATAAAGATAAGTAAGATAAGCAAAATATTGAGGATGACAAACAGTATCAATATCAAAAATTGTGGCAATTACATTGCTATAATCCCAATTTTTATTATCAATATATTTTTTCATCTCACCTTCGGAATAATTTAAGTTTGAACCTTTGCCAGAAATTTCTTCCATTAAATCAATTGGGTGCAAAGTACCAACAATATCACCAAAACAATTACCAAATTTATTTTGTATTCGCGACAAAATATCGTGATAATGATCTTCCGTTTTAGCTTCTCCTGCCACAACTATCACAAATTTTTCTGGTGCATAAACCGCATCGCAAACACTCTGAACAGCTGTCTCAACTACATCCCAACCTTCATTATAAAGAGTAAGAAAAACAACATGATGTTTATCCTGCCAATTATCTAAATCGTGATGAAGTTTGTCTTTCCAATCAATCTTCTTTGTCGTACGAAAACGAGACCAGGATAAAGTAAGATAAAAAGCAAAATTAGCCACTTTCAAAACCCAATAAATATCAAATAAAATAATGAAATATATCATCCACATTGGACGAACAAACGATAAAAAAATTGATAAAATCAAAGTAAGCCAGAT
>CAYXGV010000041.1:0-2579 GCA_964464685.1 uncultured Gammaproteobacteria bacterium
AACCTAATTGTCTTTACCCTACTAACCAGTTTATTTCTATTATTACCAGCCATATCTCGGGCTGAAGCTGTTGATCCGAGCTTGCCTGACACTGCTGAAAACAAGGTGGAGTATGTTTTATTTCACTCCAATGCTTGTCCACATTGTAAAGAAGAAATAAAATTTATTAATAAAAAGTTAATTCCAAAATACGGCGATAAGGTTAGTTTTGAATTATATGAGATTGGCGAAACAAAAAATCAAGAATTATTTCAACAGTATGGTTACTATTACAAAGTTGATATTAGAGGTGTTCCGTTGGCTTTTATTGATGGTACACCGGTTCAGGGTTTTGGTAATGAAAAAACCACTGGAGCAGAAATTATTAGAATTATAGAAGAAAAAATAGCCACTCGAGCTAATATTGAAGATAGTGAAACTAATTCTGCAACAAGTACTGCCAATTGTGAGACCGGTGACAATGTTATAAATATACCAGTTTTGGGTAATATAAATATAAAAAGTTTTTCTTTACCGATTTTGACAATTGTTATGGGTTTGTTAGACGGCTTTAATCCCTGTGCCATGTGGGTTTTGCTATTTTTGATCTCACTTCTTTTGGGAATGGAAGATCATAAGCGGATGTGGCTTTTGGGTTCTATATTTATTTTTGCTTCAGGGGCTGTGTATTTTGTATTTATGGCGGCTTGGTTGCAGTTTTTGATGTTTATCGGCATGATTTTGATTATTAGGATTATGATTGGTTTGGTGGCCATCAGTGTTGGCGGGAAAAATATTTGGGATTTTTGGAAAAATCGTAAAGCAGATGGAGTAGTTTGCAAAGTTTCAAAAAATGAAGGTACCAAAAAAACATTTGATAAGATAAAAGACATTGTTTATCGCAAAAGTTTGTGGTGGTCAATTATTGGTATTTTGATCTTGGGTTTTTCAGTCAATTTGGTAGAACTCGCTTGTTCAGCGGGTTTTCCAGCTATTTTTACTCAAGTATTAGCTCTTTCAGAATTACCAATGTGGCATCGATATTTATATATGGTTATATACATCTTTTTCTACATGTTGGATGATATGATTGTGTTTGTGTTGGCCATGTTGACTCTAAAATCAAAAGTGATTGGTACTAAATATGCTAAATACACCAATCTAATAGCCGGTTTAATGATTTTAATTCTTGGTGTTTTACTTATTTTTAAGCCCGAATGGTTGATGTTTTCTTAGGTGCAGATTTATGAGTATATTATGAAGATATTTGCTGATAAAATCTCCCAGTAGGGGGATTTTGTTTTTAAAATAAAAATGTGCTATAATAATCGTGTTACGTGTTACGTGTTACGTGTTACGTGTTACGTGTTACGTGTATTTTGTATATTTTGTTCTATGCCACTTGATCAATTGACACCAAAAGGACAAGTAGAGGGAGAAAAAGAAGATATTTGTCTATTTGCCCAAACCAATTATCGCAATCAAATGCGTCGTTTTGGTGTAAAAACTGATGATAGGCGTCGTCATATGTATGTAATTGGTAAGACTGGTATGGGCAAAACTACAATGATGGAAAACATGGTTTTGCATGATATTTACAGTGGACATGGGGTAGGTGTAGTAGATCCACACGGTGATTTTGCTGAAAAAATTATCAATTATATTCCGCCAGAAAGAATTAATGATGTAGTATATTTTAATCCAGCTGATGTTGATTTTCCAATTGGTTTTAATATTTTAGAAACCAAAACTGAAGAACAAAAATATTTGGTGGCGGCAGGGCTCATGGCAGTTTTCAAAAAGATTTGGGTAGATATGTGGAGTTCTAGAATGGAATATATTTTAAATAATACTTTATTGGCTTTGCTTGACTATCCCGGCTCAACTCTTTTGGGGATCAATCGAATGTTATCAGACAAAGATTATCGTAAAAAAGTTGTACGAGCTTCCAAGGATCCGGTTATCAAAGCATTTTGGCAGACAGAATTTGCCAGCTATAATGAACGTTATGCCCAAGAAGCAGTGGCGCCTATCCAAAATAAAATTGGTCAATTTTTGTCAGCTAGTGTTATCCGAAATATGGTGGCACAAGTAAAGTCCACCATCAACATTCGTGAAATAATGGATAATAATAAAATTTTTATAATGAATTTGTCAAAAGGTAGAATAGGTGAGGACAATTCTCGTTTGCTTGGAGGTATGCTTATCAATCAAATTCAATTGGCTGCCATGGAACGAGTGGATACTCCAGAAAAAGATAGAAAAGATTTTTTCTTGTATGTTGATGAATTTCAAAATTTTGCCACGCCGAGTTTTGCTAATATTTTATCTGAAGCTCGTAAATATCGTTTGAGCTTAATTATGGCTCACCAATATGTTGCTCAGTTGGACGAGTTGGTAGCCGACGCTGTTTTTGGTAACGTTGGTACGATTGTTACTTTTAGAGTTGGTGGAGCCGATGCAGAAATTTTGGTCAAAGAATTTACCCCAACTTTTTTGGAAGAAGATATTGTTAATTTGGCTAAATTTCACATATTTTTAAAATTAATGATTGATGGCGTAGCCTCTTTGCCATTTAGTGCTATTACTATGTCACCAAT
>CAYXGV010000041.1:2679-8187 GCA_964464685.1 uncultured Gammaproteobacteria bacterium
AAACCAAAAGAAGAAAGGGTTTTGTCAGTTCAGGAATTAATTTCACAAAAAAAACCAGTGGTTGAAAATAAGACCCAAGAAAAAAAACCAGAACAAAAATTTACTAATACTAATAATAGACAAGGTGGCGGTGGCGGTGCGGATTGGAAAAAGAAAAAAAATAACAAAACACAAAATAATGGTAATAATGTTCAGATCAAGACTGATAATGTAAGCAAGCCTGCCTATAATATTGGGTCAGATGTTGTAAATAAAAATGTGATTCCACAGGCCAGTGTTCCAAAAGTATCAATTACTGAAGACAAGCCAGCTGAAAAATTTAATAATCAACCCAAAAAAATTAAGCCAGATGAGATTATAAGTTTTGATAAGATTGGTGATGACCAAGATAAAAAAGCCAATGTTCAAAATGTTGATTTGTGGGATGATGATTATCGGAAGAATGTATAACACATTGTTATATTGCTACATTGTTATATTGTCAATGATACAAGTTTAGAAAGGTCAATGGTAAAACATTGACTTTTTTGTTATAATAAGGCAAAATACATATATGGAAATAATTAAATCAGACATTTTAAATAGCTTAACAAAGCTAAAACAGGATAGCCATAAGGGACAAAATGGTCGGCTTTTGATTATCGCTGGATCAGAAAAATTTCATGGAGCCCTACTTATGGCTGTAAAAACCGCATCGCGGATAGTGGATATGGTTTATGTTTATTCACCAGCCAATGCAGGGTTGATTGATAAACTGAAAAGTGAAATTGCTGTTTTTATTAATGTTTTTGAAAAAGAATTATGGCAAACAATAGAAATGGTAGATGCAATTTTGATTGGTCCAGGATTAGAAGAGAACGAGATTAATAAAAAATTGGTGCATAAAATTTTAAAAAAATATCCCAATAAAAAAATAGTAGTTGATGCTACTGCTTTTTGGCATTTAGATCCTTTACTATTGCATAAAAACTGTGTGGTGACACCACATTCGCGCGAGTTTTCCAACACTTTTAATTGTGAACCTAAGCCAGAAAATGTTTTGGCAATGGCAAAAAAATATAATTGCACGGTTATTTTAAAAGGTAAATATGATTATGTGAGTGATGGTAAAAAACTTTATGAAAATAAAACTGGAAATGTAGGCATGACAAAAGGAGGGACAGGCGATGTTGTGGCTGGAATTATTTCGGCTTTTTTGTGTACCAACGAGCCTCTCATCTCGGCCCTGGCTGGAATTTATCTGGCTGGTTATACTGGAGACAAATTGTACAAACAAGTCGGGACATTTTATAATGCGGAAGATTTAATTGGGGAGTTGGGGGAGGTTTTGGGAAAAAGAAATATAGATTTAAATATATATTTTAAAGATGTTAATTTGGTTCAGGTTGACACTAAGATGGGTTTAATTAGAAAAATATGAAATATAGAATAAATTTTGTAGTTCATGATTGTAATTTCAACTTAGTGGACCATGATCCGAGAATTTTTGTTAGGCCAATTCCAAAAAAGGATGGTCAACAGGTTTTTAGAGAATGGTATTTGGAATACGAAGATGGTGTGATGACAGCTTTAATTCCAATTGATGTGATTGAGTCAATGGTGAGGTGGATTAGGGATAAAATTATTATGGATCCGAAATGGGCTGATAGACTTCATCAGGATACCGAAGATATAAATCGTGAGTATTTTGATTTTGCTTTGGAAATAAGAAAAAAGAATCTAATTGAATTAACTAATGAAGAATTACTTCGTGACTTTAAAAAATTGCGCGATTTGCAAGCTGGGGGTCATTCTAATGCTATTAGCACCACTTGGTTTTTGGATAGTGATGGCGAGGTTTATACCAATTATTTAAAGAATAAATTAGAAGAACATTTAGCCGAGCTTAACATTACCGATAAAATAAGTCAGGTTGAATATTTTACAATTTTGACTACACCACATAGACAAGGTTTTGCCACCGAAGAACAAATAGAGTTTTTGGGACTTTTGCAAAAAATTAAAGAAAGTGGACAAGACGTAGGGGATTTTTATGAAGAAATAAAAAAACATTATCAAAAATGGCATTGGGTGCCTTATGGTTATATAGGTCCGGCATATACTTTAGATTATTATGAAAAAAAAGTTGTTGAAGAATTAAAAACAGAAAATATCGTTGAATTGTTAATATTAGAGAAGGGGAGAAGTGAGAGAGTAAAAAAAGAGCGAGATGGTTTAATTGAAAAAATAAAATTACCAGTCGGTTTAAAACATTATTTTGATATTGCTCGTGATATAATTTGGCTCAAAGATTATCGTAAGTATTGCTTGTGGCATGGTCATTATGTTTTAGATTTGCTCACAAAAGAAATTGCCAAGCGAACTAACATCAGCCATAAACAAGCTAATCATCTGCTTGTTGAAGAAGTCGAAGAATTATTGTTTAACGGTGAAGTTGATGAAAATTTAATTAATGAAAGAATTAAACATACATTAATTTATTGTACTGAAGAAAAAAATATATTTTATTATGGAGACGAAGCTAAAAAGATAAAAAATACTTTAGAAGTGGAAGATGTGGAAGTGGATATATTACAAGGATTTAAAGGTACTTGTGCCTGCTCTGGTGAAGCGGAAGGAGAAGTGAAAATTGTTAATTCGGTTGCTGATATTGATAAAGTGAAAATTGGAGACATTATGTTGGCTCACACTACTTATCCATCAATGCTACCGGCTATGAAGCGAGCTGGAGCGATTGTCAGCGAAGATGGTGGTATTACTTGTCATGCGGCAATTGTTTCTCGTGAATTTAAAATTCCTTGTGTGGTTGGTGTTAAAAAAATAACAGAGATTTTAAAAGATGGTGATAAAGTATTGGTAAATGCAACTGAAGGATTAATTAAAAAAATATGAATTACCAAAATTATAATTGGCAGGTCATAGCTGGCGACTACAACTCACCTTTTATTAGAAACTATATTTGGACTTCGGCTTTTGCTATGCAGGCCAAAATTTTTGATTTACCCCAGGTTATCTTGGGTATTAGCGCCGATGGAAACAATATCAAGTATATTGGTGATCTTGAAACTTGGAAAAGTTGTCATTTTGCTCTAAGAGAAAAAATAGAAAATGATCACAAATATTTCTTTAAATTAGTTAAAGACCAACTTGATTTTGGTAAAAAGTTTACCAAATGGACTGAAAAGAAAATATATAACACAGATTTGAAAAAGTTAAGTGCTGAAAAAATTGTATCACTTTACAAAGAATTTATTCAAAAACAGGCAGAATTTTACGCTCGGGGTACATTACTAGTATTTTTAGATTTTCAAGGTTTTTCATTTGTTGAGGGAAATTTGGAAAAGTTTTTACGGAGCAAATTAAGTGAGTCAGAATATAATGAAGTTTTTTCTGTTTTTACCGAACCTGTTAAATTATCTTTTTCTTTGGCACAGGAATTGGCTTTGCTGAGGATTATGTCTAATTTTTATGATGATGAAAATTGGCGAACCGCTATAAAATTAAATGACTGGAAAACAATTAAAAAAGACCAACCTAAATTTAGTAGAATTTTGGAAAAACATGCCGAACATTATGGTTGGGTATTTTTTGTCTATGCTGGTCCAGTTTATGGAGCCGGTGATTTTTGTAATTTAATCAAAGATTATTTACTCGCTGGTGTTGATCCAAAAAAAAAGATTGAAGAAATAAAAAAATATCAGAAGGAAATGAAAAGTCTCAAAAAAGATTGGCTTAAAAAATTAAAGCCAGATAAATTTTATCGTTTAATTATCAAGGCGGCTGGGTGGTTAGTTTGGACCAAACCCAGACGTAAAGATTTGCAAAGTTTGGCGTATTGGCACTTGGAAAAAATACAAAAGGAGATTGGTCGCCGTCTCTTTCTTTCGTTGGCGCAAGTTCGTTCTATGTCTATTGAAATAATAGAATCTGGTCTGGGTGGAGAAAAAATTGATTTAGATGAGATTAATAAAATTCTTCGTTACCATGTTTGTGTTCCTGGTATTGATTCTACTGTTAGTATTTTAATAGGTAGTGAGGCTAAAGTTTTTATTGATAAAAATATTGAGTGTGCTGATACTGAAATAGATAAAAGTATAAGTGAAATAAAGGGTACATCAGCTTTTCCAGGTATTGTTAAGGGAAAAATTAAACTTATAAATTTACCCGAGGAGATGACAAAAATGGAGTACGGTGATGTTTTGGTTTCAACCGCTACTTCGCCGAATATAATTTCTGCCATAAAAAAAGCCTCAGCTATTGTGACTAATGAGGGTGGTTTAACTTGCCACGCCGCAATTGTTTCCCGTGAATTTAAAATACCCTGTGTAGTTGGTACCAAAATTGCTACCCAAATTTTTCAGGACGGTGATTTTGTTGAGGTGGACGCGGATAGTGGAATAATTAAAAAGTTATGAATAAAAAATACGAAAAACATCAGCGCGAGTATACGGTAGTTGGGGCTACAGCTTGTTTGGGCTCCATTGTTAGTCAAGGTATAAAAGATTTTTTCGGAGATTCTCTGAGTGAAATAATTTCGGTTGTCAAAAATGGTGTTTATTATCACTTACAACTTGACGGTGAAAGACAAAAAGTTGCCAGGTCATTTTTACAAAGAGTAAATAGGGGAGAGATTGATTTGGAAAAAGAATATAATAGTTTTGTTAAGATGGTAGAGGAATATGAAAAGTTTATTGACCAGGATGAAAGCGTTTTTAGTAAGGAAATGATTTTGATATTTTTTAAATATTACGAAGATTTAATGCCTGTGGCTTTGGCAGCTTTAGATTCCGTTGATGTAATAGATGAATTAGATTTGACTAAGCAAAAAGATTTTATGGAGTGGGCTAAAAAAGTTAGAACTTGCGAAGAGGTAATATACAAAGATGGTGAAATGAAATTTATGCCTCGCTATTTGAAATGGTTGAGCGAGAATAATTTACCAGATTATTCAGCTCATGATTTAAAATATTTATTATATGATGAGATAGTTAATTATGCAAAAGGTAATGGTCAATTGCCTAATCTAGAAGAAATAAATAATAGACATAGCGATTTGCTGGTAATACAAAGACCTATTTGGCAAATGGAATATTGGTCTGGAGAAAAAGCGAGAGAAGAAATAGAAAAAAGAAAATTATTAGGCAACAAAGATGAATTAGAGGGGATTACAGAATTAAAAGGTCAATCTGCTTACACTGGAAAAGTTCAAGGTAAGGTACGGATAATAAGAAGTCGGGTAGATATGAAAGATTTTATTGATGGAGAAATAATAGTTTCGCCCATGACGGAACCTAGCTATTTACCTATTATGAAACAGGCTTTAGCATTTGTTACTAACGAAGGTGGTATGCTTTGCCACGCTGCAATTGTTGCTAGGGAACTTAAAAAACCATGTATAATAGGCACAAAAATAGCTACTCATGTTTTTAAAGATGGAGATATTGTTGAAGTTGATGCTGAAAAAGGATTAATTAAAAAATTATGATACCAGATAATTTAAATACAAAA
>CAYXGV010000042.1:0-8062 GCA_964464685.1 uncultured Gammaproteobacteria bacterium
GTGGCCGAAGAAATGGATACCATTGAAAGTATTTACGAACCATATTTACTACAAACCGGAATGATTGAAAGAACACCAAGAGGGAGAAAAGCGACGAAGTTGGCTTATGAACATCTAGGAGTGGGAAAGAAATTTAAGAAGCAAGAAGAGATGATTTAAAATTTAATTTCATCCCGAGCGAGCTCCGCCCTTCGCAAAGGGCGGAGCGACGAGGGATCTTTCGAAGCCAAAATATAACAATTTCTAAATATCCCAAGTACTCCAATAATTTTATTATCCGAAAGATCCCTCCCTCCCAAGGTGGGCACGGCAATCACTTCGCCCGCCTAATCGGCATGGCTCCGTGTAGTCTCGGGATTAACTAACCACTATGTTCACAATACCCCTCTATACCTTCCTCTTCCTCTACCTAATTTTCTTAGTAATTTTTATCACTTTTGCTATTATCAATTTTTATCACATCGTGATGACGGCTTCTTTTACTTTGGCTAGTTTTATTATTACTTTTTTTACTTTTACCCTTACTATTTTAACTCTTTACTTCACTTGGCAAATAATAAACACTGCCAACTGGCAAGCCGATGTCATGTTATTTAATGCTGGCTGGTTGACTGATAGTATTATTTTTTAAAACAAATCTCGAAATGACACGAAGTGGGTGCTGTGCCCGCCTCTGGAGGGAGGGATCTGTCAAAGGAAAAAACTAATGAAATTAGTGGAAAAACTGTATTTCAACATAAATTCTAACATCACAAAATTAAAATCGTGATAATGACCATTAAAATAATTAGGGGTAAGAAAGATCCCTCGTCGCCCAGCCCCTTGCGAAGGGCTGGACTCGCTCGGGATTGACTAAATAAACTTTATGATAATATCTCAACTAATAAAACAAAAGCCATACGAAAAAATAGAATTTTTATTACGTCGCCACCCGATTACGTTTATTCCAATTTTACTTTTATTTATTATTTTGTTATTAATTCCAGTGGCTTTATATTTTTTAATTAATTCCATTTATCCCCAGCTTTTAACTGGACCTATATCTTTTCCTCTACTAGCTTTGGCAACTAGTGTTTATATTTTAAGTATTTATTTATTTTTTTACGCTCAATTTATAGATTTTTATTTAGATCTTTGGATCGTCACAAATGACAGAATTGTAGATATTGAACAACATGGTTTATTTTCTCGCACCACTTCCGAACTTGACTTGTATCGTATCCAAGATGTCACCGTAAATGTAGATGGTCTTTTCCCTACCATTTTTAAATATGGCGATGTCCATGTCAAAACCGCCTCCAACAACAGCGATGTAATTTTTAGAAACATCCCCAACCCTAATCAAGTTAGACAGGCCGCAATTCAATTGTCTGAAGAGGATTTGAAGTTTCATCATCAATAAATTATAAAAATACTAGGAAAATATTAATAAAATATTTATTCATTGTACTGTTTAGACTCGTTTGTCATAAATTGTGCCAACAAATTTGCTAACACACAAATCTCTCAGTAACAGATGTATATCTGCTTGAAATACGAAGATAATATTTTATTAATATTCTGTTAATATTTACAGTATGTTTAATTGGTTCACAATTTTACCACTCTACACCCAAATACTTACAACATACTTATTAGTGATCAATATCATCACTTTTTTTTATTTTGGCTGGGATAAAATGCGTTCACAAATTTACAATGCTAGACGTGTGAACGAAAAAACTCTTTGGATTTTGTCTTTAGTTGGTGGCTCTATTGGCGCGCTAATTGGCATGAAATTTTTCCGTCATAAAACTAAAAAATTATCTTTTCAAGCTGGCATTGCTGTGATTTTGGTGATACAAATTTGTCTGGTTTGGTTTTTAATATAGATTTTAATATATATTAAAATATAGAATTAAAAAACTACTCTTCACAAGAAGAGTAGTTTTATTTGTGTCGTGTTATGTGTTATGTGTATCGTGTGTCGTGATCGTTGGGCAATGATCCCACATAAATTGAAACCATGTTTTGTAACTCGTAGCCATTGGTCGTGATACTGTCACAAAAATAGAAATGTCGTCAGAAATTTTTCCCAGCCCTGCTCCTGTAAATGAAACTACTTTATCACCAAAAATATCTATCATACTCGGCGTGGAATATTCTTTTGGTAAAAACTTATATGGTTTACCAACTAACTTCACAACTTCTGGTAAATTATCTTTCACTTCGTAATCAAAAAGATGACGATAGGTGACACCTTCTTTTTTTGCATCTTTTAAGAATTTTTCCAAAAAAACTTTTAGTCGTGGATCAAACCAAGCTCCTTTTGCACCAATAAAACAAACATCTTCCCCACTACTCAAAACATCTCGCAAATAATTTTTAAACCCTTCAATACCTTTGTAAAAATAAACTGCTTCAATTTGTGGTTTATTATTATAAGCTGAAACTAATTCCGGCATTATTTTTTCAAGTTTACGCTGGCGTTCTTCTACGAGCTCCATCAATTTTTTTGGATCTACTGGTTTATACACATTATCTCCTTTTCCTATAACTTGAAATGTGAGTCCTTTTTCTACCAACCGACCCATTGTATCATAAATATTTCTTCGATGAATTTTACTTTTAACCGAAATTTCATTAACAGTGGCCTCACCCAAAGCCAACAAGGTTTCATAAATTTTTGCTTCATTTTGGGACAAACCCAACTCTTCTAAAATATCTAGGTGCATATAAATAAAATTATATAATAAAAAATGTAACTCAAACCTTTAGGTTTGACCTTTGGTGTTCCAGACTTTCTCTTTCTCATCAACATAATCTAAAAATGGATCATCATTCACCAAATCTTCCAATTTCCAGACAAATGATCCAGAATAAGGATAATCCAAAACCGATTTTACTAACCCAGCTCTAACTGGATTTTTTAATACATAACGACAAAGTGTTTTAATATCTTGTTCTTTTCGGAGTACCCTATCATGAAAACTCAATGCCCAGAGATTATTTTTAAAAGTTTGTTTGTAATTATACCCTGTAATTTGTTTAAAGTTTTTCACAAATTTACACAAATCAGACTTATCATCTTTTCCAAACAATACCAGATGTAGATGGGTTGGCATAAAACAATAAGTCATTATGTCAAAATTATCTTTTTCGGCAATTTCTTTTAAGTATTTTACAAGCGAATCAATAATATTTTTATAAATAAACAATCTTTGTTTTTTATATGCATTTATAGTTATAAAATATGGCCTTTGTCCTAAGTAAGATTGTCTGTTTTTTAATCTAGGTCTGATGGGGTATGGTTGATTTTCATCTAGAGGCATAACACAATATGGATGTGTAACTCAGGTCTTTAGACCTGACTGACGAAGAGCAGAAAAGTACTTTTACCTATTAAATTTTAATGTAGTAAATCTATCTTTTTGCACTTCGGCGGTCAAACCTAAAGGTTTGAGTTACATTTTTTATGGTGTGTATAACTTTTTTACCTAATCTAAGCCATTTTTATACTAAATGGTGGTATACCACACCACGTGGTGGTATTTACCACTCTTCTTTTATTATATATAATGCTATGTTACCAAGCTCATTTCAATGAAGGCGGTGATTACACTGGGTTCCAATTCTGGACTCGACTAGTTCTCAACCTCTAACACTCGCCTTCCTGTCGGCATTATAGACAGGATTCACTTTTTATATTTAAATATTTTGAATATAAAAAAATTAAAAAACCATCCTAAATTTTTAAGGATGGTTTTTTATTATCGTAATTCGTATAATTAGTATGCATTCGTATATTTGCATCGCACTCTACTCGCCCGCTCTACAACTATAATCCCCAGTCTCTGAATTCACCAAAATTTCTTCACCTTCTTTTATAAAAATTGGGGCATGAATTCTAAGACCATTATCTAGTCCGATTTCTTTGGTCACATTACCCGAAGCACTATCACCTTTTACTGCTGGTGGAGCGTCAACTACTGTGTATTGAATCTTCTTGGGCAATTGAATTGCTACCACATTTTCACCATGCATCATAGCTACGACTTCCAAACCTTCTTTTAAATATTTGGCATCGTCTCCCAAAGTATCGCCACTGACATCAAATGTCTCGTAAGTATCTTGATTCATAAATGAAAAGTTTTCTCCGCTCTTGTACAAATACTGCATATTCTGACGGTTAACACTAACAGTGTCCACAGTTTCACCACTTTTAAAGGTCATTTCCATACCCTTGCCAGAATTAATATTTTTTAATTTTGTTTTAAAAAAAGCCTGCCCCTTACCTGGATTGGTAAAAGAAAAATCCGAAATAACATATAGTTCATTGTTATGACGGATAATTGCACCTTTTCTAATTTCAGTTGTGTCGCCCATAAATTTGTAATTTAGTTTATTGGATTATTATTGAATTATGATACGGATATGCGGATTATAATTCAATCACATCCGTGTAATCCGCGACATCCGCATAAACATCTGCGTCATCTGTATCATAATTTAAAAACGATTTATTCTCTAAACACCTCAATCGAAGGTAATATTATCACATCTTCAATCTTTTGGCAAGATAGCAAGACTTGGATTAAACGATCCACACCCAGGGCAATGCCGGCTGAATCAGGCATATTTTTAAGTGCTTCAATAAATTCATAATCAATTTCATAAACTTCTTTTCCTTGTCTTTTTCTTTCTATCTGTTCTTCCTGTAAACGTTTTAACTGTTCACCGGCATCAGTCAACTCAGTAAAAGCATTGGCAATTTCAATTCCATTTATATAAACCTCAAACCGTTCCACATAACCAATTTCTTTTTCAGACAATTTAGATAATGCCGCCATCTGAGCGGGATAATGATGAATAATAACATTACCCATATCAACTAATTTTGGCTCAATTTCATTTAAAAATATTCTATAAAACAATTCCTCATAACTTTCATCCGCCTCTGATTTAAAACCTCTGGCAACACATAACTCAAACATTTTTTCTCTGGTCAAATATTCACTCAGGTCCACACCAACAATTTCTTGCCATAACTCTCTCATAAATAAATTTTTCCAATCTTTATCAAATGACTTTAGACTTTTGACTTTAGACTTTTGACTTTCCATTCTTTTAACCACAAAATTTATAAGTTCCTCAACATCACGCATTAAAGAATAAAAATCTTCACCTGCCCGATACCACTCAATCATCGTAAACTCTGGATTATGCTGTCCGCCAAAACTTTCAAAATCGCGATAACATTTGCCTAAATAAAAAATCTTATCAAAACCAGCTGATAACATTTTTTTCATGGCATACTCCGGTGAAGTGTGCAGATAGCCATTAAATTCCTCACCATGTTCATTGTGAAATTTTACACTCATGGCCGATAAGTTTGGTTCTTGCCCAGGTGTTTTGACCAATGCTGGTGGATCAACTTCTACAAAATTTTGCGACCAAAAAAACTCACGGATTAATTTTATTATGACAAACCGCGCTTCTAGATTTTTTTTATTTTTTGCTATTTGAAAAACTTGACTCATACGACTGCTATTTTGCCTGAAAAATTATAAAAAGTCAATACTAGATTTTATAAAAATGGAACTGAGTTGCATTTTTTATAAAAAGCAAAAACCCGCCTTAATAGACGAGTTTTGCCATACAGTATTGGGCATCTTCAATATTTCTGAATAAACCCAAAATTATTATACACTATTTACAAAATCTTTGCAAAATAGCTGTGGATTACTCTATCTTAGAGTATTCCGGAATCGAATAAATTCGACTTTAGAATCATTATACAAGAACATTGTTTTGTTGTCAAGCCACAGTGGACAGCGCTATCTGGAGCCTAACAATAATAATATCTAAATTTTTTGACTAAAATTATATTAACTGGTATTATTAAGTTAGTTAGTTTATAATATTTTAATTATATTAATATGAATGAACGAGAAAATAATCAAGATATTTGCTCATCTTGTGGTTCCCCTGCATTTGCTGGCCATATGCCAGAATGTAAAGCTAATCAAAAAACCAACCAAGTTGCAGAAAATTCAGAAGATAAACTAAATACTCAATTTGAAGAATTTTTGGAAAAGAATATTAAGAATATCGAAAATATTGGGATTGATAATGATTATAGTGATGAAGTTATGGAGGAAATGGGTCTTTCACCTGAAGAAAAGGTAGCCTTAATAAAATTTATTGATAAAAAAATTGAAGAAGCTGGCTATAATCCATCCGACTACCGCCAAAAAATACACGGGGTCAATACATTATCTGAGGATATTTTAATTAAAAGGAAAATTGATACTTACAATAGTCTGCCCGAAAGCGAGAAACAGAGAAGAAGAGAAGCAAGGGAGAAAGAACAAAAGGAATTACATAAAAAATCAAAAAATAATCCTCCAAAAAGAGGTAATCAATCCTTACCTAGGCCAGAGGATTATGGTCAACCAATTAAAAATCTACCTGACTACCAAAAAGATTTTGGTAAACGAAAGAGTGCTAAATACTACGGATAAATATTATACGCAATTGACACAAAAACAGTCTCATTTAGACTGTTTTTGTTATTGAGCGGTAGACCAGACTCGAACTGGCGACCTTCTCCTTGGCAAGGAGACGTTCTAGCCAACTGAACTACTACCGCGTCTTCGCCTTCCGCTACGCTTCAGGCTACGCCGCGTAAACTAATTATTATCTTCACACTTTGTTTATCCGGCATAATATCATAAAGCCGGACCGCATAAACTATTGTATTAGATGTTTATTTCTAAACGCCTTACCAGAATGACTTTTCAGATATTTTTCAAAAGTAGCAGCCTTTATTTTACTAGAAAAACAGGCCACAAATACACATTTTACAGGTAAAAATGGTTTAGTAAATTTTACTTCACCTCTACCATGTGCTTTTAGTCGTTCTGTTATATTACCGGACATACCAGTGTAGTACTGTCCGTTACTACACTTCAATATGTATACAAAGTACATACCTCCTTATTATATATTTATGGGGCGTAGTTCGCCGAAGGACGAACGTAGCCTCAGTTGCGGGCCTCGGACTCGAACCGAGAACCTTCGGGTTATGGGCCCGACGAGCTGCCAATTGCTCTAGCCCGCTTTATCTTTTTTTATTGTGTGATAATTATAACAAACCTTTTATATAAAGTCAAGATCCTGAGCGGGCAAGGAGAATCGAACTCCTGTCACCAGTTTGGAAAACTGGGATAATAACCATTATATGATGCCCGCATTTTTTAACAAAAGCAAAGACATTTTACAACACATGCTGTCTTTTGTCAAGAGAATATTTTAAACAAATCACTCTTTTCTTTTGACCAATTTATTATCATCTACCACCAGAATTAAAAACAATAAAACAGTCACGATAATCGCCTCTACCTGCCAACCAACTCCAATCGCCATACCAATCGCTGCTACCGCCCACAAACCAGCGGCCGTGGTCAGACCCTCTACTGTACCACCTTCACGATGAATAATAATTCCTGCACCCAAAAAACCAATACCGGTTATTATTTGTGCCGCTACTCTAGCTGGATCACCAAGACCAAAAGCTTGAACTGACAACAAAGTAAATAAAGCCGAGCCAGCTGAAACCAAAGCATACGTCCTCGGACCAGCTGATTTACCAATCCGCTCTCTCTGCCAACCCAACACTCCACCCAGCAATATAGCTAATAAAATCTGTCCAGTAAAAATTATATAATTTAAAATAGTCGTTTCCATATTTTTTAAATTAAAAATTAAAAGTATTTATATTTTACCACAAAAAAACATTAATTTCTACTTTATTCACACTTGGGACACAATAAACTTGACTTTTTATGACTCTACTGATATAATTATCTCGTTTTATGAGCCCGTAGCTTCCCGATGTATATCGGAATCTCCGCTTCGCTACGACAGCTTCCAGCTTCACTCGGGTTAAAATAAAATAAAATTAGATTATACAGAGTTTAAATTTTAAATTTAAGCATTGTAATTTTCTTGTATGGGCCCGTAGCTCAGCTGGTTAGAGCACCTGCTTTGCAAGCAGGGGGTCAGGAGTTCGAATCTCCTC
>CAYXGV010000043.1:0-7944 GCA_964464685.1 uncultured Gammaproteobacteria bacterium
CCCTCGCAAAAGGCTGGAGAATTGACCTTTGGCGGACCCTTCCTTCTGTTCCTCTTGTGGACATGGAAAACTCCCGGACCACCAGAAGGGCACTCCTCTAAATCATAGAGGTCTCCCTCTCCACCTTCTTCTGAATCGCTGATGGTTGCAACACCAGCAATACTGCCATCATCACGAACTATTGTTGCCTCCAAAACACCATCTTCTTCCCCCCTAACAATCAAATGATCTTTTGTTCCAATCTTCATATTCTCTACCTCCTTGCTGGTGTAAGTGACTACGCCACGTCGAACTCCCGGCGGAGCTGACGAGCGACGAAGGTGCCCTGACTGGTGTAAACCTTGATGGTCTGAATGGTCCTGGTGCCACGCACCTTGACCTCCAACCCCCCAGTAATCTCCTTGACCGAGACACGGAACGGGCCGTTGCCAACCTGCCCGATCTCGCCCAAGGCGACATTGGTCACGGCCCTATGCTTGCGCAGAAACTTTACCAATTTCTCAGCCGCGGGAATAATGGTGGTATGATTACCACCTACTTTGCCCCCGGACACGTGTCCTTTCTTACCCATATTGATCCCTCCATCAATGGGTTATTGGCAGACTTTAGATAATACCAAAAAGCGCAGATCTTGTCAAGACCTGCTTAGACAGGCGGGGTAGTAGGGGTGGCAACCCCTACCATAAATTAAATATATTAAAAACCCTCCACCAGAAGGGTCATGTTACGTGCTATGTGTTATGTCACCACCCCACCCTCTTGTACAGCCTCGCCTCTAGGGTACTGAGCCAGGTGCGGAGGTGACGGCGTAGGGGGTCTTGAAAATCAGGGCCGGCTTGTCCGCGGGTGATGTGATCAAGTGCACCAACAGTAAGTGTTTCAAGCCGGACTGCCATCTCGTCAAATTCCGGGTTAACTTTACTCGTGGCCAGTTCTTTGGTCCAAGCACTGCGGGTTATTCGGCGGTTGTCTTTGTATTCGCGGTGACGCATTTGAATTAGCTTTTTCCAGATGCTAGCATTTTGTTCATCTATGCCGAGCGATTTTAGATAATTAACATACAAATCAGGAATCATATCATGCAAACTATTCCAAAACCTGATTCTCTCCGGTACAACTCTTTCAAAATATAACTTGCCTTCTATTATAAACATCAGATAAATAATCGCAGTCACGCATAGCTCATTAAAAATCCGATCCTGTTCAACTTGTGATTGGTTGAAAAAATCCGCCAGTTTGCGAAAACCTTCGTCTTGAAAAATGCTAAAAGCCGACGCATTGGCTCGACCCAACAAAGTTTTACCCTCTTCCTCGGGTGAAATACTTTTAAATAATTTTCTAAAAATTATGTTCATAAAAAACAGTTTTCCACAGGCAATTTTATAGACCTTGACAAAAGTTATTTTTGTGGTATAATACGCATGTAAACATTTGTGAGGGCTTTGGCTCTCCAGCGGTCAACACATAAACCGCAGACAAGTGTTTGCACAAACGTATTTGTAAAAAAGGCGTCAACCGATAGGATGATTGCCTTTTTTCTTTTTATCTAATCCTCTTCTAGATTGCCAGAATAAAAAATCTTTTTCATCCCACCATTTTCGTCTGTCTCTTTTTTCCAAGAAGGATATATACTCCAAAAGAAAGGCAAAGCACCTTCAATTTCTTTTACCACAACTTTAAAACGAACACCGATTGATACGATTATAGCAATAAACACATAATAACGAACTGTTTTGGGACGCTTTTCCCAACGTGAATTTATTTTTTGCTTTACCATCGTCATTCTCTCATCATATTCTTGTAATGTATGGGATATTTTTATAATCTCTACAACTTTTGGCAATAGACGCAACCTAGTATATTGTTCTATTGTGGAACGTCCTCTATTCCATGATTTGGAAAGTATGTGTTCAAAGCCAAATTTATTAAATTGCACATCTTTCTTTAAATAGGGACAATAAATAGAATCTAATCCGTCATAATATTCTTTAGCACTTAATTTTACTTCTTCAAATTTTTCCTCCGAAATGACCATACATTTAATAAAAAATTAAAGTGGCTTATAAATCCCCAGTTTATCACAAAACCCAGCAATTTTATTCTGTAATATTATAGCACAAAGAAAGATATATTAAAAAAACACCCCTATTGCTAGAGATGTTTTTAAAACTTGGAAAGTTAGACTTTGCGAACTTTGACAGCGTTCAGGCCTTTTGGACCTTCTTCAACTTCAAATTCTACAGTGTCGCCTTCGCGAAGATCGTTATAATCTACGTCTACAAGCTCGTTAGCGTGGAAAAAAAGATCTTTTTCTTCGCCTTCACGAGAAATGAAACCAAACCCCTTGTCGGTAAGTCTGGCAATTTTACCTTGTTGCATAATATTGTAAAACAATGTGACTTATTCATCCGTATAAAACGGAAGCATCAATCCCAGCATAGTGCTTTCACCAAAGTGGCTAGAGCAAACTCGACTATGTTTGTTTAACAATACTGAATTTGATGGCGATATTATAGCATATTTTGCTAGTTCTGTCAAGGGGGGGAACAAATTTGCCTAAGTACAGCACAAAATTCAACGGTAAGGCAATATACAATCCACCCAAGCCAAATCCGCCTTGGGCGGACAATATGACAATACAGTAATATAACAATATAACAATATAGCCATACAACCCTATTTCTGTTATAATACGCCCCATATGTACACCCTATATATAATAAAATGTGCGGATGATTCGCTCTATACTGGTATTGCTCATAATCTGGAAGCTAGATTAAAAACACACCGCCAAGGCACTGGTTCCAAATACGTCCGTGCCCACCTCCCTTTTACTCTGATCTATACAGAAAAATACAAAAACCGCAGTCAAGCAACCAAGCGAGAGATGGCGATAAAGAAAATGACTAAAAGAAAAAAATTAGAGCTGATAAACTCTGTCATTGCGAGGAATGCGTAGCAATGACGAAGCAATCCCAGACTTTATTGCTACTATGAATGGGATTGCCGCGTCGCCCTTTATTTCATAAGAACTCCTCGCAATGACACAACTTTAAAAACTTTATAACTTTCAACTAATTCCATGACCTCAGAAAAAATACAAAAATCACTTAAACACAATTTTGGCTTTAACTCTTTTCAGGCAGAACAGGAAGAAATTGTAAATACTGTTTTAAAAGGACAGGATTGTTTGGTGCTCATGCCGACTGGCGGGGGCAAATCTTTGTGTTTTCAACTACCGGCCACCCTTTTGCCTGGGGTGACAATTGTGGTATCACCATTAATTGCACTGATGAAAGATCAAGTGGAAGGATTGGTAGAAAATGGTATTGCGGCTAATTTTCTCAACAGCTCACTTGAACCAAACGAAGCGCACGAAGTTGAACAGGCTTTGTTAAATGGTGAATTAAAATTACTCTATGTGTCACCGGAAAAATTAGTGACAGCAAGTTTTCAAAATTTGTTAAAACAAATTGAAATTTCTTTGTTTGCCATTGATGAAGCCCATTGTATTTCAGCTTGGGGCCATGACTTTCGCCAAGAATACACCCAGCTCGGACAATTAAAACAAAAATTCCCAAATATACCAGTGATTGCCCTCACTGCCACAGCTGACAAAATTACGCGCAAAGATATTGTGACACAATTAAATTTAAAAAATCCAAAAATTTTTATTTCTTCTTTTGACCGACCAAATTTAAAGTTGACCGTCTTGCCAGCTCGCAAACGTCTGGATGTAATTATTAATTTTGTAAAAAAACGACCAAACGAATCTGGTATTATCTATTGTCTGAGTCGCAAACAAACTGAAAAAGTGGCTTCGGCTTTGAATCAAGAAAATATCAAGGCCTCATATTATCACGCTGGGCTGGATTCACATACTAGATCAAAAACCCAAGAAAATTTTATTCACGGACGCATTAATATTATTGTCGCGACGATTGCCTTTGGTATGGGAATTGACAAATCAAATGTCCGCTTTGTTATTCATCACAATTTACCAAAAAATATTGAAGGATATTATCAAGAAATTGGGAGGGCTGGTCGTGATGGTCTACCAAGTGAAACAATTCTTTTTTATACCATGGCCGATGTAATTTTGTTAAAACAATTTGCCATGGACAGTGGTCAACCGGCTCTGCAATTGGCCAAACTGGAACGAATGCAACAATATGCGGATGCTTTGATTTGCCGTCGCCGAATTTTGTTATCATATTTTGGTGAACACAAAGAAGAAAACTGTGGCAATTGCGATGTATGTCAAAATCCACCAGAAATTATGGATGGCACGGAAATTGCCCGCAAAGCTTTGTCAGCCATTTATCGGGTCAATGAAAATGTTGGTACTAATTTGTTAATTGATATTTTGCGTGGATCAGCCCGACAAGAAATTTTGACACGCGGTTATAACAAAATAAAAACCTATGGCGCTGGTCATGATATCACTCCCCCAAATTGGCAACACTATTTATTACAAATGCTAAACATGGGTTTGATTGATATTGCCTATGATCAAAATTATAATTTAAAAATTACCCCACTTGGTAAACAAGTCCTTTTGGGAGAAAGAAAAATTGACTTCGTCACAATTCAATCAATTGAACAAAGATCACAAGAACGCGCCGAGGAAGCTAGGCCAAAATCAGCCAGACAATCGGCTGATGAAGAATTATTTAATATTTTGCGGGAATTACGCAAGTCCTTGGCTCAAAAACAAAATATTCCACCTTATTTGGTATTCAATGACGCAACTTTGAATCAAATGGTGGATAACAAACCAATGACAGAAAAAGCTATAAAACAAATCAGTGGTGTGGGTGACAAAAAATTTGCTACTTACGGAAAATTATTCATCGCTGCGATTGCCGACTTTGTTCAAGCTCGTGACAAAGATGGCCAAAAAACCCAAGGCACAACTCAAGAATTAACTTTTGTATATTATCAAAAAGGCATGCCCGTCGGCCAAATCGCCCGCGAAAGAAATTTGAAAGAACAAACTATTTATTCCCACTTGGCCGAACTTTATGAACAAGGTTATGATATTGATATTGCCAAATTTATTACCAAACCAGATTTGAAAAAAATTACTGAAGAAATAAAAAACTCTGGCATTCCCAATAAATTAAAAACTCTATACGACAAATTCAACGGCCGCTTTGATTATCACAAATTAAAACTAGCCATTGCCCATTACAAAATTAATAATGAGCACGGGGTGATTAGGTATGATTGACAGCAGGTAAGCAGAATAAGCAATAAGCAAAAAGCAAAATCACTAATTTAAATTAGTGATTTTATTATTCCCCTCTTGAGAGGGGTTGGGGGTGAGTTATCGCCAATGCCTACATCTTCCCAAACACCAAACCAATAGCCTCATCTGTTTCTAAAACAGTCTCAAACTCGGCGCCGTTGCTGGCTAGATTCATTTCATCATTACTCTGCCAAATTGGCGTCCAACCATCGGGGGTAATTATTTGCGTAGAAAATCCACTGTCAATTCCTGATTGTTTTTGTATTGATAAACTATAACGAGCGGTTTCCTCATTATTAAAATTATCAATAATATCACTCCATTTTTTTTCTGTAGTTTTGGTCTGAGCAAAATCTAATTTGAAAGGCAAACGATAAACAAAATATACGCTACTAGTTTCACCCGGCATAGTCATCATCCAATTACCAAAAGCCGTCTTGCCAAATTCATTGGTAATCGTGGTACCAGTCTTGGTGTGAATACCAATTGGCTTTTCATATTTGGCCAAATCCAAATCATCTTTATACCAATCTTCTGGCACCTGAAAAGCATCTTCTGGTGGATAATTGAATCCACCCGCATCTAATAATTCTGCGCCCTCGGGCACATACACTCTAATATAATTTACATTATTAACTCCATAAAAATCTTCTCCCAAAACTCCGGTGTGCTGACGATGTATGACTACGGTATCAACAATGGAACCATCCGCATCAATCACTGCTTGGTGTTCAATATTTTGAATAATTTTGGCATCGCTTTTTTGTCCGCGAATATTGGTATCAACTACTTGTAAATAATCTTGATCAGCTACGATTGGTAAAATCTGACCAGTCCAATTGAAAGATGAAAATTTTTGTTGCAAATCAGCTTCGGAAAAATAAACTTGGATTTCCTTATTTTGCAAAGCTTCATTTAATTCTGATAATAATCTAATTGCATCTACCGTATCAAGGGCTGATAATTTTTCCAAAAATTGTCCAGCCAAATCACCAATCACTTCTTTTGGTTGATTTTTTTCTTTATCATAATCAACTTCAACTTGGTATTGCAAATCTTCTAACGCATTGTCACTAGCTATTTCCAAACCATGTTCAACATTAGTCATTGGTCCCAAAACATTTAATAATCTTTCTAAGACTGTCGCGTTAATTGCAATAACACCATCAACCGTCGCACCCCGACCATGTTCATAAAACCAAGCCATTTTTTGAGCCGAAGCAGAAAAATCAGGAAACCAATTGGCATCTTGAAATTCCCAACGATCATTTATCAATTGCAAAGGTAATGGTGGTTTGATATAAGTATCAAGTTGACCTTGCAAATCATAAGTACCACCACCTGGCACATCCAAATTTAATATCTTACCTTTTTGTACATCCAAAATTGCAAAACTGCCCATAAAACCACCAGTTGGCCTAATCTCACTATTGTTTTGAAAAACTAATAAATATCTTCTAAATTCGCTACCACCAAAAATCATCTCAGTGGCATCTGCCAAATTAGCAATATCTTGCATGTCATCCACAAAAGTAGCAAATAATAATCTAAAATCTTGGAAAGAGGCTTGGTATTCAACTGGAATTGATTCTTGTTCAACCCCACTCAATTCAATCAGGGCTTCTTTGTATTGAGGAATCGCGCCCCTGAGATGATCAGCCAAAATACTCATCTTGTCTGTTAATGCCAAATCATTTTGTTCGGACACAGTTTTTACACCTTTGACTAAATAGGTGTTACCCAAAGCTAAATGGTGTCCGGCCACGAGCAGATGCTGACGACTTTTTATTTGTTTACCAACCACTGGCAAAACCCCAGCCACAAATTGCAAAGCTCGGTGATCTTTTTCCAAAACCGAACTAGCATTACCAAAAGATTCCAAAGCCGAATTCAAATCATACTCGGCCTGATCCAAATTGGAATTAAAAGCCGCCACCGTGGAAGACTGCAAAGATAAAAATGCATTGGTGCTTTGTTCTACTACCCAATTACCAGTATCTTTGACATTGTTGTAATAACCAACCGCTGGAAAAGGTACAGCCACCAAAAGAAACAAGGCTATGGTCGCATAAGCAAAACGTTTGAAGTTAAGCGCCGACACAAAATCATTTACCGCATTAACAATTTTATTTTTTGTATTAACAATTAACTTCTTCGGCAACCCAATGATAGATGATATATGATAAATGATATTTAATTTAGGAAAGTTAAATTTAATTTTCAAAGGATACTGATGCCCTGTGGGTATTTCTTTTTTAACCTCCACCTTCTTTTCTAAAACTTGTTCTGTGTTGCATGTTTTTTGTTCAATGTTTGCCTGTCTTACCATCTCTGCCAAATTCACCACTCGCCTTTCTTCTTTTACTGGTCCTTTGTCAAAATAAACATCTACACTATCCCAAATGTTAGCTGGTTTTTCTTCACGTAAATTAACTAAATGGGGAGAACGTTGGTGTAATTTTCCAAACTTAACCAACACTACTGTATTTTTCTTAGTGCTAATCTTTTTGGTCTCTTTGGTGAGCTCGGGACATTTTCTTTTGTCATGTCCATCTAGCCCACACACAGAGCATTTTCTTCTTTTTTTTAGGTCGTTGGCAAGCATGTATAACGACAATTTACCCAATTATTTATATGGGTATTTAACAATGTTATTATAGCACATTTTGTAGTTATTTAAAACAAAAAACATC
>CAYXGV010000044.1:0-7836 GCA_964464685.1 uncultured Gammaproteobacteria bacterium
TTTTTTCAAACAACCGACTAGGAATAAGATACTTTATAAATTCCACTTTTTTGAATCCTGGTTCAAAATAAACGCAAACTAATTCAAATTTTATCCAAGTTTTATCTGGATTAATCCCTTTTTCAAAACAAAATCTAATCGCGGTCTGTTTTATTTTTTTGGCTTTACTCGGTGTCACGGCCAATTCGGCACTGTCATAACCAAAACTTCGTGTCTTAACTTCTACAAAAGACAGAACCGATCTTAATTCACCAGTTTTTTCATCCTTATCTTTACCCCAACCAATAATATCAATCTCACCTTTTTTATAACCATAATTTCTCGCGATAATTTCATAACCCTGGTCAATCAAAAAAAGAGAAGCCTGCTCTTCTCCCCACTTACCAATTTCTTGCTTTTCGGTCTTAGACATACTAATAATATAAAAGATGCCAATATACTAATAGTACTAATGATACAAATAAATACTAATGTGTATTTGCCGAAGGGTATTAGTATACCATTAGTATAACCTGCCTACCGGCAGGCAGGTTAGTATTATTTGTATATTAGTATCTTTTATTAAGATATTACCCTATTACTAGTCATTCTTATACAACACCACTCCTCTATGATACTGCCCCATACTAAATTCTTCTTGCACCACCAAACCATTTTGTTTGGCCCAAAATTTTATTTCCGAAAAATTAATAAACCTGTCGTCACTCGGACCAAACAGCAAACCTTTTTTAAACCAATCAATAATAATAATTCTCGCTTTATCTTTCAAAAGTGGGAGGACATTATCAAGTACCTGCTTGTGATCACTAGTCTGAACCAAAGTATTGACTAAGAGAGCCACATCTAAAATTTTCTTAGGAATAGCTACACCATTTTGTCTTTCCAAATCACCCCAAACAGGTTGGACATTTAGCAAAGACGAGGAAGCTGCCCGCCTAGTAATTTGTTCCAAAACATTTTTCAAAATATCTACAGCATAAACAATCCCCGCCTCACCAATTAATTTGGCAGCCGGAAAAACTAAGTGCCCTGTCTGACCACAACCAAAATCAGCCACGTGCATACCTGAATGCAACCTGGCTTTTTCAAAAACTATATATGGATCAACCATTTGATTGCCAGAGTGATACATAAATTTATATACTAATATACAAATTTTACTAATTATACTAATGCTATACTAATTTTTGCTTTGATATTTATTTTTTAATTGGGTGTCTATTTTTACTATTCTAATTGGTTTTAGATATTGATTTCTAAAATTTACCAGAATCCCCAATTTTAATTGGGTTGTTTGTAAATATCTCTGAACCTGTTCGTAATCGTGCCTAGTTAAAACTCTAATACTTTTTAATTCCAATATAATTTTATTTTCAATTATAAAATCAATTATATTTCCACTATTCCCCACTTGACATTCTCTTAAAAAAGATAAATTATTTTCTTTAAATAATCTTGCAATCACATCACCCACTTGTTTTTCTTTGGCATATGGACCCAATTCATTATGGGCAGTAAACAATATGCCATTTATTTTATAAGATAAATCTGGATATATTAAATTTCCTCCTCCATACATATTCGTATAGCATTAGTATAATTAGTATTATTTGTATATTAGTATATTTACTTTAAAACATAAACAACTTACCAAAAAATCCCAAAATCATATTTCCCAACAAACCACTAACTCCCAGCAAGGAAATTATAATAATAGCCAAACCAACTAATTTGTAAAGCATGCGCGAGCCACCAGATGTGCCCATGTGTTCTTCGGCCCAAGAGTTGGTACCAAAATTTTGAATAAACCATTCGGTTTTGATAATAAGAATTGCACCAACTGCGATGGCGAGTAAAGCGATGATGTATTTCATAGTATTGATTTAGACAAACCTGGCTACTGGCAGGCATATTAAAACTAATTATATAAATATTATATCACAAAAACAAAACTAACGACACACTACCCACACAACACGACACAATCTATGTGAGTAGTGTTAGGTGTGTCGTGAGTCGTAAAAAAATAATATTTTGATATTCTACAACAACTTAGTCTACTTAAAAGACTTAGCCCAACTTAGCCAACTCAGACTTGTACATAATCCAAGTAATAACACCCGACACACTATCGGCAATTGGAAAAGAAATCCACACTCCCAAAAGTCCCCAAAAATAGGGCAGAATAATAACCAGTGGGATAAGCAAAATAATTTGACGCAAAGACGATAAAAAAATTGACTCCTTGGCTCGACCCATTGCCTGATAAAGTCCTGCTGTCACTACCTGAAAACCAATCGTAGCAAAAGCTAGCGCCACTATTCGCATCGCAGGCACGCCAATTCTTATGGCTTCTGAATCAGTCGTAAAAATTCGCAAAATCGGCTCAGCAAAAAGTTCCAAAATTACAAAAGCCAAGATAGCACTATAAGTAGTCAATTTAATTGATATATTCACTGTCTCTTTCACTCTCTCAATCGCCCGAGCACCAAAATTATAACCAATAATCGGTTGCATTCCCTGCACAATACCAATTAACGGCAAAAATATAAAGGCCAACAAACGATTTATTATTCCAAAAACGCCAATAGCCAAATCACCACCATAAAACGCCAACACATGATTCAAAACCACGGCACCAATACTACCTGCTCCCATGCGAACAAACGAAGAAAAACCAACCGCAATAATTTCTTTTACAATATAAAATTTTAATTTCAAATTGCGCCAATAAAATTTTAATAAACTATCACCAAAAATAAAATAATACAGAATAAATAATGCAGTCACTAGTTGTGACAAAACAGTTGCCAAAGCAGCTCCTTTTATTCCCATTCCCAAACCAAAAATAAAAATTGGATCCAGGATAGTGTTCAAAACCGCTCCCACCAACATGGTTATCATAGCAATTTTGGCATTACCTTCACTTCGAACAATCGTATTTCCCACCATACCAAAAGAAAAAAATGGAATTCCAAGAATAATAATCCAACCATAATCAACTGCCAAAGGCAATATAGAATCAGTCGCCCCAAAAGCTGTTAAAATTGGCTTGAGAAAAATAAGACCAACCAAACTTAAAATTAAACTACTTACAATTGTCAAAGAAAAAATATTACCAAAAGCCATTTCGGTTTCTGCCATTTTTCTTTCACCTAATTTGCGAGAGATAAATGACGCTCCGCCAATTCCAATAGTTTGTTCAATTGCCATTATGAGCATATTGATTGGAAACACAATCGCGATGGCTGCAATTCCAAGCACCCCAACTGATCGGCCAACAAAAATTGTGTCCACCAAATTATAGAGAGCCACCACCAACATTCCCACCATCGCTGGCGCGGACAATTTCCAAAGTAATTTTCCAATCAGCGATTCGCTAAGTTGTGTTTCTCGTTCGTGCATATCACTATTTTATAAAACAAAAAACCATCATAGTGGTTCAATTTCCAAATAACAATTTCCAAATAAATTACAAAAATCAATTTCCAATTTTGTGATTTGAAAATTGGAAATTATTTGGAAATTGTCTCTTGGAAATTATTATCTAATCCCCACCAACTTCCTCACCTCTTCCATCGTCTTCTTCGCTACTGGTCTAGCCTTGTCAGCACCGGCAATCAAAATCTCGGCCAGCTCGTCATGATTCATAAGTAATTCATTTCTTTTTTTTCTAAACTCAATAAAATATTCACTAATAGCATTACCAACTTCTTTTTTTAAATCACCATAACGGATTGTTCCATCTTTTTCAGTTTGCACAAAACTATTATACAAAGAATCATCACTACTGAACTCTTTCAAAAGTAATAATAAATTTTGTACACCCGGAGCACCTTCTCCACCCTCACTGGCAGTAACAGCTTTTTTTAATTTTTGTTCAATTACATTTGGCTCATCAGCTAGTTCAATCACATGACCCTGACCCAATGATTTACTCATCTTTTTACTTGGCTCAAGCAAACTCATTACTTTTGGAATTTTTGTTAATAAGTGCTTAGTTTCAGGGAAGTATTTTTTATCCGGCGTAGCTTTAGCGAAGCGGGAATTGAACCAACGAGCAATATCTCTAGTTAATTCCACATGTTGAATTTGATCTTGTCCAACCGGCACCATCTCACCATGATAAAGTAAAATATCAGCTGATTGTAAAATCGGATAAGTAAAAAGACCAGCATTAATATTTTTATTTTGTTGTTGTGATTTGTCTTTATATTGTGTCATTCTTTCTAATTCTGAAATCGGCGTCACGCAATTAAAAATCCAAGCCAACTCACTATGTTCTGGAATATGTGACTGCACAAACAAAGTTGTTTTGTCAGGATCAATCCCAGCCGAGATCAACTCGGCCGAAGTTTTCAAAATTTGTTCATGACGTTCTTTGGCTGTCATATTGCCAGTCAACGAATGCAAGTCAGCAATGAAAATATACATTTCGTATTTACCCGAGTTTTGTAATTCCACCCAATTTTTTACCGCCCCCAAATAATTGCCAATATGTAAATTGCCCGTTGGCTGGATACCTGAAACGATGATTGGTTTAGACATATTACATTTAGTAAATATTTAATTTATATTTATTGCGCCATTAAAACTCTCATATACCAACCAGATTCAGCAATATACCATGGCCATTTTCTGGCCGGAAAAAATTTGGCCTCATTATTATCCAAATAAGTTTTTAAAACAACGCCATCCTTGGCTTTGACCGCACCCAAGGCCAAAGACATCCAAGGAAAACTATCAACCGTTTGATTCACCCAACTTGGCTGAGCAGAAAGAAATTTATTCCAAAGAATTACCGCTCTTTCACCTTGTGCTTCTGGCAGATCAAAAATCACTGGCCACAAATTGGCCGACGCATCAGCATAAAAAACATTCCAGTTCATGGTATGACCATAGTATGGGGTGTATTCTTGTTTTTCTTCATTCCAAAGATTTTTTTCTATGGCCGTTCTTATATTTTCTGCTTTTTGAAAATACAAACCAGCTTCTGGATCTTTCAAAGATGCAAGTAATTCAGAAAAATCTTGATAACCTCGCCACACTTCTACATTATCCATCAAATAAAGGGCGTGATAATCTTTTTTAGCATAAGTCAAACCAATTGGTTGCAAAGTAGCGTCAATAGCGCTGGAAATTAATTTCAAATCTGCCAAATGATTCTTGATAAAAACACTATCTCCAGTTGTTTGATAATAAGCATTGGCCAAAGAAAGAAAAGTGGCTGCATAAGAATCAGACGAATCATAATTTTTCTTAGTTGCATCACGCTCTTTTTCTGTCACTTCCGTGCCATCAGGCAATTGATAATAATCATAAATCGTGCCCACCACGCCAATATCATCTGGTGTTCTATTGATATGATCAAAATACCACATCATATATTTTTGCACCGCACCTTGATAATCCGCGCTTAATTTTATAACCGGAGTCAAAGCCAAATTAGCAAAGTAGGGCATGATATGTGGACTATCGGGAGTCATACCAACTGCGCCAGAAGGTTTTTGAGCAGTCAAAATCCAATCCGCTTCAACGCGTGCCAACGAAAGATTGGCTGAATTAAAAACATTTGTTGATTCAGTAGCCGGTTGTTCTACAATTACTGGAGTCACAGGCACAACAACATTTACCACTGGTTGAGGGATTTTAATAATTGGCTTAACAATATTGTTTTTCCTCACCGGTATTTTAACCACTGGCTTTTTTTTAACAATATTTTTAACAACATTTTTTGTGCTTACTGACGTGGTCACTTTTGGGCTAGATTTGACCTGTACCACATTCTTGCTCGCTGTTTTGGCAAACACAAAAGTTGAGCTTCCCAAAAATAAGCTAACCACAAACACAAATACCAAAAAATTTATAATTGTTTTCATATTGTTATACTTTATATTATACCTCTACTTTACTCTATTTTAGAGTAAAAGTCAAGCCTGTCTTTCATCTGTCTTAAACCACTCAAAAACTACATCCCCAACCTCTCCGCCACATAATCCACATCCTTATCTCCTCGACCGGACAAATTTACTATTATTATTTTATTTTATGGTTTCTGTCATTGCGAGAAGTGAGAATATGCGACGCCTGCCTGCCGGTAGGCAGGAAACAATCCCATTAAGTTATCTACGTTGCTAATTCCCTGAGATTGCTTCGTCGTCGTACCTCCTCCTCGCAATGACGGGATACTTGTAGGGCAACGCGAAGTTTTGTAACTCTGCGTCGCCCCAATTCACAGGTCTGGATCCTCCTCCTTCGCGCCTAACAGAAGACGCCGTTGCTTGTGATTGGCCCTTTGCCAACATCTGATAGCTCTGGCAATTCATCTTTGCCAGTTTCGGCATCAACTGAAAGTTGACGAATGATTTTTGTCCAATCAATTACCTGTTTATCAAGTTCTTGACTCATCTGAATCCTCCTAAAAAGATCGTTATTGTCTTACCAACTGAATTAATGTAACTCAGACCTTTAGGTCTGACCCTAGAAACTGAGTACTTACTTTCTTCACTGTCAGATCTAAAGACCTGAGTTACATTCTTGCCTAGAATAAAAAACTGCCCTCTCGGACAGTTAGTTTGAATAATAAAAACCAAAACTACTGTCCACATCGCCAGACAGCCCACCAACTATTTAATTTTGTCCCACCTTTGGCAGGGATCCCGTCCGGAGGTGGGATAAAATTTTTGTTATACATATTTTTTACTGTGTCATTGCGAGGAATGGAGCGTAGCGAAGTGACGAAGCAATCCCAGTCTTTAGTGTGTTAAAGTATGGGATTGCTTCACCCCGATGCGAATCGGGATTCGCAATGACACACTATTGCAATGACACATTAAAGCTGTATCATTCTCTTTACTTTATCTTTTTTCTTTCTAAGTTCAATGGCGCCATGGGTCACGGTCGCAATCGCAACACCCAATTCTTTGGCAATCTCACGCTGACTCTTGCCCGCGAACAAACCTTTAAATATTTGTAAACGATTAACCAAATCCTCTACTTCCGAATCGGTCAAAAGCACATCCAAAAACTTTTCCATGTTTTTATCATTTTGGATCTGCACCAAATTATGAACTAAATCTTTTTTATATTTTACTTTAATCATAGACGAAATTGAAGTGTACTAATGTACTAGTACAATAGTACACTATAATAGAAGAGGAGTCAAACTGAACTGTGGATAACATTAACATGCGTTGCACCAAAAAAACAACAGCCGGCCAATCCCCGAAGGAACCGGCCGGCCACGAAAGAACGATCAAGCCGACTGATTAATCGGCCAAACAACACGCGGAGGGAAAACTCTCCCATCCGTTGCATTGCCGTAGAGCAACTGATTGGCCTTTAGCCTATAGGTGCTCCTGCAATGAGGACACTCAGCATTGTAACCAGTGAAGTACACCCAAGCCGGAACCTCCACCGAAAAACTCCCCCTACAAAACCGGCAGGTGACACCTTCCTTCTTACTTCCCCCCTTGATACCACTACTCATAACACTTTACCCCCTGAAAATGTTGGCCAATCATTTGGCCAACGCATCAACGTCTTGAACCACTGAGGCAGACTGTCAAAATCTGCCTGGCTTTGAACTTGTCTTCTCATCCGAGAAGGAAACGAACCCTCAACTCGGTATAAAAACTCTACCTCCTTTTTGAATTCGGCAAATTTGAGTTTGCCACTTGGTGTAAAAAACCTGGCCGTCAAGTAACCAGTGTCTTTGAGTACCCCAGCCAAAAACTCATTCTGCAACTCTTGAACACACATTTCTTTCTTCCCCCCAATTTAAAAATATCTTTCTTGACCGAACCCCCCGGCCAATAACAGAACCACTTAATTATA
>CAYXGV010000045.1:0-7792 GCA_964464685.1 uncultured Gammaproteobacteria bacterium
ATGGATGTGATGATTGGTGGTAAAGTCGCTGTTGTGTGTGGTTTTGGTGATGTGGGCAAGGGTTGTGCTCAAGCTCTTCGCGGACAAGGTGCGCGTGTTATCATTACCGAGATTGATCCAATCTGTGCCTTGCAAGCTGCAGTGGAAGGCTATGAAGTGACAACTGTTGAAGACACACTTGGACGTGCTGATATTTATGTAACTACCACAGGCAACAAAGATATTATTCGGGTAGAACATATGGAAAAAATGAAAGATCAAGCAATTGTATCTAATATTGGGCATTTTGATAATGAAATTCAAGTGGAGCCTTTGAATAAACGTAAAGATGTTGAAAAAATAAATATAAAACCACAGGTTGATAAATATATTTTTGGAGGTGGTTCCTCCTCCGCTAAAGCTACGGCGGACAAGCATGAAATTTATATGTTAGCCGAAGGACGATTGATGAATTTGGGTTGTGCGACGGGTCATCCAAGTTTTGTGATGAGCAATAGTTTTGCCAATCAAGTTTTGGCGCAAATTGATTTGTGGCAAAACAATTATGAAGTTGGGGTTTATCGTTTGGCCAAGCATCTTGATGAAGAAGTTGCCAGACTTCACTTAGAAAAAATTGGTGTAAAACTTACCAAACTTACACAGGATCAAGCGGATTATTTGGGAGTTGATATGAACGGACCATACAAGGCAGATCATTATCGCTACTAGATAGGATGCACATATCACGTAACAAAACTATATTTTGATGGTATCGGTGTACTAGTACGTCAATACACTGTACTATTGTACTAGTACAATAGTACAAGTAGTTTTATTTACTAAACAAAAAAACATCCCGATTTTTAAATCAGGATGTTTTTATATAGAAGTCTCGCTACCTCCGCAGAAATGAATTAATTTCATTGCTATGGAGGTTCGGTAGCGAGACAGATGGGATGTCTGTTCGTCATGTCAGAGTGACATGGTCCGAACCCGAAGGTACTCCTAGACGCGTTTGTAGCGACCGACACGCCAGGATTGTTCTTGGTGCAGGGGTACTCCCCATGCGGGATAGATGTAGATGAGGGATGCTTTTCTGTCTTTGCTACAGAAAAACTGCAACAACTCCCGGAAGAGTTGGCGGTCACGTTCGTTCCGGAACCTCATTCTGGACTCTGTGGCCAACAGGGCATCGAGTCCTAATTTATCCTGGATTCTTTGCATCTCCCGCATGAGTTGTTCTCTCGCATCCGATATTTCTTCCAAAAACTGTTTCAACATGATGTCATCCTCCTACGTGGCGTTGTATACCCTTTTTGGCATTCAAGAAAATCTAAATCATTATAATCTTATACTTTTTTTGAAATCATGTCAAGTTACCAAGGTGGTTTTGACCTTGAAAAAAAACCTAAAATAGTGTATGCTTGTAATATTAAATATAGGGAAACGAATATGAAAAATATAATTAACCAAATTAGAAAAGAATTGTTAGCTAGTGCTGATAAAAAACATAAAGTAAACATTGACCGTTGGTATAAAGAGCCAGTGCGGTTTATAGGTGTAAAAACCCCGACAGTTAGGAAAATTGCTGACAAATACTGGCAAGAAATAAAACATTTAGATAAAAAACAAATTTTTGAATTGTGTGAGGAATTATTAAAAGGAAATAAAAATAATCCTTTTGATGAAGAAGCGACAATTGCCTATGCTTGGGCTTATAAATTGAAAAAACAATATACAAAAAATGATTGGAAAATATTTGAACGGTGGTTAAAAAATTATGTAACTAATTGGGGTAAGTGTGATGATTTTTGTACCCATGCGTTTGGCGAGTTGCTTTCACAATATCCTGAATTTGTTCCAGTTGTAAAAAAATGGACCAAATCAACCAATCGCTGGGTGCGTCGGGCATCGGCGGTTATTTTTATAAAATCAAATAATACTTATCATACTGGTAAGAGTAGTTTGGAAGATATTTTTTACATAGCCGATGCTCTTCTTTTAGACCTTGACAATTTAGTCCAAAAAGGGTATGGTTGGATGCTCAAGGCCGCTTCTTTCGGACACAGGCAAGAAGTATTTGATTATGTAATTAAAAATAGAGATAAGATGCCTAGGACAGCTTTGCGATATGCAATAGAGAAGATGCCAGAGGGGATGAAGAAGAAAGCGATGAAAAATAAATAAAATTGTTATAATAATTTATTATTATTTATCACCTATCACCTATCACCTATCACCTATCACCTATCACCTATCACCTATCACCTATCATTTATTACCTGTGCTAGATGATAAATGATATTTTATTTTTTATGTTAGTAAGACTTCAGAAGTATATTGCTGATCAAGGGATTTGTTCAAGACGCAAGGCTGAAGTTTTAATTGGTGATGGTAAAGTAGAGGTAAATGGTGAAATAGTTAGGGAAATGGGTGTTAAAATTGATCCCGATAACGATAAAGTGGTTGTGTTGGGTTCTGAAAGCCGTCCTTGTCTACCTGTAGGCAGGAAGCCGAAAGCTGAGCGCCGTATATACATTGCTCTGAATAAGCCAGTGGATTATATTACCAGTGCGAGTAATGAGCAAGGCAGATCGGTTTTGGATTTAATCGCACCTCAGTATTATTGGAAACTTCAAGAAAAAAAACAAATTAAAACTAGGGTTTATCCTGTCGGTAGATTGGACAAAGATTCCGAAGGTTTGGTGTTGCTTACCAATGATGGTGAATTGACCAATTTACTTACCCACCCCAAATATGAGCATGAAAAAGAATATGAAGTGACGATTGATAAAATGTTAAGTCGGGATGCTAGAAAAGTTTTAACTTCTGGCATGCAAATTGAAGATGATTATGTGCAAGGTATAAAAATTTTAAAAGAATTTAACAAAGGGCGTCGCGTTATTATTACTTTAATTTTGAAAGAGGGTAAAAATCGTCAAATTAGACGGATGTTTGGCCTACTTGGCTATCATGTGATTTCTCTAAGGAGAACTAGAATTGGTAAATTAAAATTAGGTACCTTGCCAATCGGGCGCTGGCGTTTGGTTGATAAAGAAAAAATCGTTTAGTTATAATTAGTGTCAATTCGTGATTAGTGTTGATTCGTGCCTGCCTACCGCCTGCCTGTCGGTAGGCAGGTTAAGATTGGTGGTCTCTGTTGACAATCTTTAATTTATGGTATAATATTGTTATTCAATAAACAATTATATATGGAAGATAATAATTTTAAAAGGCCATGGTATAAGACAGGTCTTGGTGTCACCTTCCTTGGTCTTATTTCTTTATTTATATTTGTTGCGGTAGTCTTTGCTGGTTTTTTTTCATATTATGCCTGGCAATTAAAATATGGTGATGCCCAAAAATTAGTCAAAGAATTTACCACAGAAAATTTCTCCGTTGATCCGGAATTATCAATGATAGAAATAGATAATATCCAAGAAAAAGATATAAATAAATATATTAGAGATTTTAACCCTGTCCTCTACGCGGGTGGAAAACCGATAACCATTATTGCCTTTATTGATTTTGAATGTCCATTTTGCCATGAATCATATCCAATTTTTAAAACGGTCATGGCTAAATATGAGCCATTGGTAAAGGTAATTTTTAAAAACCTGCCATTGGAAAATTTACACCCTGGTACCGAATTATCCGCCAATGCGGCGGCTTGTGCTGGCGAACAAAATAAATTTTGGGATTATTATGATGGGTTATTTTTGATCAGCGATCATACTGATGAAGGTTTGATTAACTTGGCTGGACAGTTAAATTTAAATTACAATACTTTTGTCACTTGTTTAGATGCTTCAAAATATCAAAATGACATAAGTCAAGATATGATGGATGCGGTGGACTTGGGTTTAATTGGCACCCCTACGTATTTTGTAAATGGCTATAAAGTTGAAGGATCAATGAGTTTGGAGGAGTGGGATAAAATTATTTTAGATATTTATAATAAACCTCGTTAAATAGATATTGATTGTTGGGGGTTTTGAAATGTTAACTATAATTTGTTATTAATTCCAATTTCATTATCGGTTTTATTTAACAGAATAAATAAAAATTATGCCCAGATTATTTAGAAGAGTATTATTTTTAATTTTATTTTTGATTTGTTTAACTTTTTTTGTCCCTACAAATGTTCGGGCGGCATCAAAAGATCAACGTTGTTGGCAAAAAAATGCTTGCGAATCAGATAGCGGTTTTTTTTACGGCCCTAATGCCGAAACCATAAAAGCTTGTAAAATGGAAAAAGATGCTGCGGGAGTAACTATCGGTTTTTGTACTGCTACAGGATCGGCTGAGACCAATGTCGGTTTTGGTGGAGCTGGAAAAGGTGAGAGGAGTTTTGAAAATATTGGTAAATTTATTCAGTGGATTTATCGTTATGGTATTATGTCTGCCGGTTTGTTAACCATGTTTATGTTGGTCCTGTCAGGGTTGCAGTGGGCCACTTCTGCCGGTAGCCCAGAGAGAATTACTGCGGCAAAAAAGCGAATTGGGGGAGCGCTGATGGGGTTGTTTGTTGCTCTTCTTTCTTATACTGTTTTAAATACGGTTAATCCGTTTTTAGTTAATTTACGTTTGCCACAGGTTTGGAAATTAAATGCCATTGGTATAGTTCCACCTTATTGTGATGAGGTAGTTGGCAAAAAGTTAGCAGCCACCAAAGGAGGAAAATTCATTACTGAACCAAAGGAAGCCGTTTGTGGAAAGGAATATTATGTTGAGGGTGGCAATGAGGAATTAACCTGCCAGGGTAATTATTGCAGTGGTAAAAATGCCTGCGTGCCGTTTGGTGTTGGTGCGGATGGTAGAAAAACCAATCCTTTCTGTAGTGATAAATATCTCACTATACAGTATATTCCTGATAATTCTGTCAAAACATTTGTTAGCGATAAAATTGGTTTATTTGGTAAGGTGGTATCTGGGGCCGAATCATTTGTAAACTATCGGCTAGAGGAATCGGACTGGTTAGATTTAAGTGATGGTACTGCTAATAAATTAGTTTTACTATGTTTAAAAGACACTGAGGCTTATGTTGATAAGTATATTGATTTTTCGTCGGCTACAATGCCTAGTCTTGTGGTAAAAAAAGATTTTAATAACTCAGACCTTCTTTATTATGAATATTTAGTTAGTTATCATTCTCTTTCTTTGCAGCAAGCCATTGCTGGTGAATATAGATGTAATGTAGTAGGAGCAACGGCTTGGGGTTTTTATATTAAAAACGAATTTGATATAGATATGAAGTGTGATAAAGATTTAAATGCTTTTTTATATCCAATAGGTGCCGATACCAATTCATTGGACGCTTCTCCGTATGGACTTAAGATTGGTGATACGGGAGGTTTTCAACCCTTTTTATTCAAAGATTTTAAAAATAAATATCATTTTTATCAAATAATTGTGACTAAAGAAATGTTGGAAAAAATAGCAGATGATCCAGCATCCAATCCAACCCCCGGTTGGGCCGCAAGGGGGACAAAAGAAAATTTTTGGTTGAAGGATTCTTATGCTAGAACGAAAGATGAATTGGGTTTATAATAAAATATTTCTATATTAAGAATCAAAATTACTAATACCTTAACACACGCTGTATCATGTAAAATGCATAGCAAGAAATTTAAAATATGAATAGTAATTCAATAATTGTCAAAAATGCTCGAGTGCATAATCTAAAAAATGTTTCACTCGAGATACCAAAAAATAAATTAACCGTCATCACAGGGCTTTCCGGATCGGGAAAGTCCTCTTTGGCTTTTGATACTATTTATGCTGAAGGTCAAAGGCGTTATGCTGAGAGTTTGTCGGCCTATGCCCGTCGATTTATGGAGTTGCAAGATCGGCCCGATGTGGATGAAATTTCCGGGCTTTCGCCAACAATCGCCATTGACCAAAAGACGGTTTCGCAAAATCCTCGGTCAACCGTTGGTACCATTACGGAAATTTATGATCATTTGCGTTTATTGTTTGCTCGGATTGGCGTACAACATTGTCCAGATTGTGGTTTGCCAGTCAAGAATTATACCTTGGGAGAAATTACTGAAGAAGTTAGAAAATTGGGGCGGGGTAGTAGTGAGCTTTTGGTTTTGTCTCCGGTTGTCAAAGCTGATAATATAAAACACAAAGATTTATTAAATCACTTGGAACAGACAGGTTATGAAATGGTTAGGTTAAATGGTTTTGTAATGAAGATGTTGGAATTTAGTAAATACAAAATTGATCCAGAAAAAAAGTATTCAGTTGATATTTTAATTGGTAAAATAGTTGATATAAAAAAACAAGACATTAATTCTTTGGTTGATAAAGCCATAGATTTATCCAATGGCGAAATAATTTTGGTGGATGAAAACAGCGGTGAAGAATATAATTTTTCAGTTTCTTCGCTTTGTAGTAAATGCGGCAAAAAGTTTGAACCAGTTGAAGCTAGGAGTTTTAGTTTTAACAGTCCTTATGGTGCTTGCCCCCGCTGTACTGGTCTTGGTATTACTTTGGAAGTTGATCCCGAACTCACAATTCCCAATCCTCGTTTGACTTTGGCCGAAGGGGCAATTCAGCCCTGGACCAGAATAGTTGGTAATCAAAATTTTTATCATAATTTACTTACCGAAGTGGCTAAATTTCACGGTTTTTCTATGAATAAACAGGTAAAAGATTTACCAGCCAAAGTAATGGATCTTATTTTTTATGGTACTGATGGCCAAAGTTATGAAGTAAATAATAAAAAAGTACATTTTGAGGGTGTTATTCCAAACTTGACTCAACGACATGCTGAGACAGATTCGGAATACATTAGAAAAGAAATTGAACAATATATGCATGAAAAAGTTTGTTCGGTTTGTCATGGTCGTCGTCTCAAAACTGAATCTTTAAATATAAAAATTGGTGATTATTCAGTTGCTGATTTAGTTGAAATGAGTGTGGAAGAATCAAGTATATTTTTTGGTCAGTTGAGTAATGAAAAATGTAAGTTGCCAATTGTTTTTTCTAAAAATGAATTAACTATTGCCCGGCCTATAATAAAAGAAATTAATAAACGTTTGGCCGATTTAATGAGGGTTGGTTTGTATTATCTTTCACTTGATAGGTCAGTCAACACTTTGTCTGGTGGTGAAGCACAACGAGTGCGTCTTTCCACCCAACTGTCCACTGGATTGACCGGGGTTATTTATATTTTAGATGAACCATCAATTGGTTTGCATCCGAGAGACAATGACAAACTTATAAATACTTTAAAAACTTTACGTGATCAAGGTAATACTGTAATTGTGGTAGAGCATGATAAAGCTATGATAGAGTCAGCTGATTATGTGGTAGATGTTGGTCCGGGAGCGGGGGAATATGGTGGGGAAATAATGGCGGTTGGTACACCAATGCAAATAAAGAAAAATGAAAAATCTTTAACCGGACGATATTTAACGGGTAAAGAAAAAATTTCAATTCCCAAAAAATTAAATAAAGGTAATAACAAAAAAATTACTATCATCGGCGCCAAGGCTTTTAATTTAAAAAATATCGATGTGGATATTCCTCTCGGTAGACTTGTTTGTATAACGGGTGTTTCTGGGTCTGGTAAGTCAACCTTGATTGATGGAATTTTGGGCCGTGCTTTATCCAAGCATTTTTATCGTGCTAAAGCAGAGCCAGCCGAACATAAAAAAATAAAAGGCTTGTCTAATATAGATAAGGTTATTGCCATAGACCAGACTCCCATTGGTCGTACACCACGATCAAATCCAGCAACTTACACAGGGGTTTTTAGTGCAATTCGTGATTTGTTTACTGCTGTTCCAGAAGCTAGAATGCG
>CAYXGV010000046.1:0-7673 GCA_964464685.1 uncultured Gammaproteobacteria bacterium
AAAAAAGTGGGCACGGTTTTTATTTCGTGTCCACTTTTTGGGGTACGGATCACTTTTTAGTGAGCTGTTTTTATAAATTTCCCAGCTCCGCGTAAAAGTGAATGATTTCGCTACTACGCGGATTGTGAGCTGGGAAGTTCACAATCCATGCTGTTTGGTTGGATTGTGAAGTTTGGTGGGGGTGTGAGGGGCGGGATCAAAGAGTGTGGATTTCCGTGCCAGCGATGGCCATCATGTCTGGGCTTTCGGTGTCCACAATGAACTGCACATTCGGAAAGTGTTTTACGAGCCACTGACCAAAATGCCTTTGCTGTTGCGAGTTGAGGTGCAGTTCTGGTTCGTCAATTAAAACTACCGCACTAGCTGTGACAGTCACACCACTGGCAGGTGTTATTTGAAAGTCTTCAGGTGTTGTGGTAATCAATCGACAGATATCCAGAACCAGCCCAATGACCGCCTGATGCATGTGTGGCGTAGACAGCAGTGGTTTCAACTCACGTCCTCCACATTCCACTAACACGCGATTTTCATACGTACATTCAACCCTGTTGTCCATTGGTAACAAACCATCGTTTAACAGTGCAAGCACAGAGACGAAGTGTTGCTGTCGGGTAATTGCCACTTGTGGCTTTTCTCCTTTTTTCGTTTCAGCCAAGAAGAGTAGATGTTGCAACCATTCTTGGGCTTTAACAAGAGCTCCATCATTTCTTAACAGGGTGAGAACTTTGCTAAGTTCAGGAAACTGAGAAATTTCTTGCACAATTGCTTCGGATTGAGTGTGCAATCTCCTTTCTGCACCAAATCCTGCGAGAGTTGGAAGTTGATCATCATTTCCTCTTTTTTCTGGCCTGGGGGTAGTAGAGAAGAATACCCTACCCATTTCTGGACGGTTGAGTGGCTGATCACTTTTTCGCCACTCAAGACCCCAATAGATATCACCGTCCGCTGATGAGACAACAACTTCGCCTGTGCCAAGACCAGCTTCTTTGGCCAATAATTCCTCTGCATGTCCAACAAGTGCCAGTTGCGGGCCTACAATGACTGAGGCCACAGCTTGAAGGAAAGTGGTCTTTCCAGCACCAGTCGGGCCAGTTATGACTTCCCAACCTGGCCGACCACTTAATTCCATGGTCAGTCTACCCTCTTTCCAACCAAAGAGCCCCAAGTTTTGCAATTCCACTTCTTTGATAAAAGTACCCTTTGCCATGTTGATCCCTCACTTAGTTATGTTATGGTTATTGTACAGAACATATAGTGTATTTATATCACAAAATTGTATTTTTGTCAATAGCCAATGGGCGATTCAGGGGGATTAATCATCTATTGACAAAACCTCCAAAATGTGCTATAATATATGGGTAAGTTGAATTTTTTTGTAAAATTTTTGGCTAAGATTAGCCAAAAATTCTTTTCCACAACCGTCTATTGACAGGTTTTTTAATTTATGATACTATGTAGTTAATCCACAGACAGTAGCTTCCCGATTAAATCGGGATTAAATATGCTACCTAGGAATCTAAATTTCAGCTATAGGCTGGAGAAGGTCGAAGATTCTCTTGAGATTGTGGTGAAAACCACATTTTTTATTTGCTAAAATTGATATTAACTTAGGAAACTTAGTTAACTTAATCAACTTAGCAAACTTAGTTAAATTTATGGCAAAAACAAAACAACAAAAAGAAGAGGTAATAAAAATATTGGCGGATAATATAAAGAATTCCAAATCCGTAATATTTGCCAACTTCCAAGGTCTAAAAGTAAAAGAATCCGATGAATTGCGCCAGAAATGTCGTGAACAAAATATCGGTATCTTGGCCAGCAAAAAAACTCTAGTTCAAAAAGCTTTGGCTGAAGCTGGTTTGGAAGTTGATGCTGGATCTTTTGCCGGAGGTGTCGCTGCTTTTTTTGGCGGAGACGATGAAGTTGCCCCAGCTCAATTGGTGAGTAAATTTGCCAAGACCCACGAAGTTGTTAATTTCTTCGGCGGAATATTAGAAGGAAAATTCATTGACGCCAACAAAGTTAATGAATTGGCCAAATTGCCAAGCAAAGAACAACTTTATGCTCAATTGGTTGGTACTATCAATGCGCCAATCTCTGGTTTTGTAAATGTACTGGCTGGAAATATTAGGAATTTAGTGAGTGTTCTTAATAATATAAAAGAAGCAAAAGCTTAAAATTATATTCAGATTTCCGGATAATCCAGATTGACGGATATTGTTTAAAAAATCTGTAAATCTGGATTATCCGTATATCAGGATATAAAAAACTTAATTAAATTAACTTAAATACATAATACTATGTCAGAAGAAAAAAAAGAGGTCGTAGTACCTAAAAAATTTCAATCTCTAGTTAGTGAGATTGAGAAAATGTCTGTCCTTGATTTGGCAGAACTTGTCAAAATCTTGGAAGATAAATTTGGTGTTTCAGCTGCTGCTCCAGCTATGATGATGGCTGCTCCAGTTGCTGGTGGTGATACTGCTGTTGCTGAAGAAAAAAGTGAATTCAACGTTGAATTGACAAGTGCTGGTGGTACCAAAATTGCTGTTATCAAGGTTGTGAAAGAAATTACAGGACTTGGTCTGGCTGATGCCAAAGCATTGGTAGACGGAGCTCCAAAAGTTATCAAAGAAGGTGTAGCTAAGGCTGAAGCTGAGGAAATGAAAAAGAAGATTGAAGAAGCCGGTGGTGCTGTTGAACTCAAGTAAACAGTTAAACACGCAAACATTTAAACACTCCCAGAGATGGGAGTGTTTTTTATAAAGAAGTGTTAATTACTTTGAATTATCAGCACAGACTGATGCCCTATGGGTACGAAACTAACAAAAACCTGTCATTGCGAGGAGCGAAACGTAGTGGAGCGACGCGGCAATCCCATACTTTAACGCTATGGTTAGTGTTTTAAAGACTGGGATTGCCACGTGATAAGTCCTCTTTCAGGGACTTATCGCTCGCAATGACAGCATTTTCGTAATTCAAAGTAATTAGAAAAGTAATTTAAAATTAACATCAAAATAAATAATATTTTTATTCAGTAATAGCATTTTTCATTCTACTTACCATTATTATAGAAAATAATAAAATACCGGCACCGATAAATTGGGTGGTGTTCATGATTTTTCCGTGGATAAAATATTCAAATATTACTGCCGATAATGGGAGTCCAAGTTCGGCAATAGTGGAAACTGAAGCCTTGGTGTGTTTTAAGCCAAAGTAATAGAGAAGCATAGCGACTCCGCCAGAGCTAAAAATGATTATAAAAAGATAAGTCCATTGCAAACTAGTGATGCTTGGTATAGCTGTATATCCGCCAGTGCCCAACATAAAAATTAAGACAATCAAAGAGGTAAAACCAAACCGTAGATAAGTGCCAATGCGGAAATTAGTATCCTTGAGGGCGCCTTTGCTAAAGACAGTTGATGCACCCCAACACAGAGCTGCCAAGAGTCCAAACATAGCCGCAACAGTGGTTTTGTCGCCAGTATTGAAATTGGGGACTAATTCTGGAAAGGCCACGGCATAAGCACCAATCAGGGCTAAAATAGCATAGCCAAAGAATTTTTTTGGTAAACGTTCTTTTAGTAATAACCAAGCTAAAAAAATTGCAAAGATTGGTTGTAGTTTTTGCATTAGAATCACAGCCGAAAGATTGGAAAAATTTACATAAAATAAACCTTTGGTAATGGCCAGTGTTCCTAGAGCGCCACCAAATAAAGCTACCAAAAGAAAATAAAGATAACCCTGTTTGGTGATCTGTTTTAATTTTTTTCTTTCATAAATCAAAAATGGAATCATAATCACAAAAGCAATCATGTGTTCCATAAAAACCACAGTGGTCACAGGTAATGAATAAAGAGCAGGTCGTAGAACTACGCCATCCAAGCCCCAGAGAGTAGCAGCCAAAGCTATCATCGCTGGGAAAATCCAGAGGTGTTTTTTCATAAATAAAAAATAAAGAGAGGGTTTTCCTCCAAACCTCTCCATTAATTAAAAATTAAATTTATAAATTTTGTTATTATCTAAAATATAAATTGTTTTATTTTCTTCTTTCACAAGCATGCTGGTAGGATTTTGCCAATCATTAGCTGTATATTGATTCAGCATCTTGCCTGCCTTGTCCAAAACAACGACCCGTTTGTTCGTGCTTTCTAATATGTAAATATTTTGTAAGCCGTTGTATGTCCAAATTTTAATTGGATTGTCTAACACAGGGTCAAGTCCAGTGACAAAAAAATCTTGTTTTTTTCCACCAGACATTTTTATAATTTCTCCATTTTTTTTGAGGATAAATAAGTCGCTATCAACAGCTAGAGAAACAGCGTCGGTAACATCAACATTATCATCTGTAATCCAAGTCGTACCTTTGTCATAACCAGTTTGGGTTTGGTTGTGGCGATAGATTTGATTGTTGGTGGTATCTAAGGAGTAGAGTTTTCGGTTGTAAACAAAAATATCAGCTAGAGAAACATTTTCGTTGGCAAAGGCAATATCTTTGGCAGTCAGCAAAGACGATTCCTTGTCGTATTCAGCAATTCCAGCAGTGTCGGTAATAAAGACAATCATATCTTGTTCTTTGGGGGTTGAAGCTGATGAAAGGTGGCCAATATTATTGTGTTCTTTGTTTTCAATATCTTTGTTAATCAAATTTATTTTATAAAAAGTTGTGTCTTTGTCGCCGTAAGCAATTAAAGTGTTGTCTATTTTGATTAATTGTGAGGTGTCGGCATTACCATTTGATTGAGTCAAGTCGGCAATTATTTCTGGTGTAACTATGGAAATTTTTCTGAGTTTCATCAGAACCGAATCAACTTCGCTTGAGAGTTCTAGGGCTTTGTCTTTTTCTTTTGTGCTACTTTGGGGTAGTTCTTCAATAGTTTTTTTGGCTTCTTGCAATAGAGTCAGGGCCCGTTCGTTGTTATTATAAATAATACTAGCATCGGCGGCATTTTTTTTGTCAACGATTGATTGAATTTGGTTGTTGTAGGCTTGTTTGTTGGCTTGCCAATTTTCTTTTACTTTATAAATTGTAATACTACCTAGAAAAATAAATATCAATATAATTGCAGAGACAAAAAGAATCTTACTGATAGTTGGTAAATCATAAAATTTTTCTTTTTTTTCATGAATATTATTTTTGAGGTTTTTTATTACGTCCTGACGTTTTTTATCTTTGTTGGTTATTAACAAAATAATTAATATCGTACCTCGGCCAATTTTGATGGCTAGTTTTTTTAATAATCGAAAAGAACCAAGTACGCCCAAAACAAGTGCTCTGCCCAAGGTGATCAAAATAGTATTGAAAATTGAGTTTTGTTTTTGTTCTTGTCGGTTGCGAAAGTTTGTTTCAATATTGCCTTTTCTTTTTGGTGATAAGATTGGTTCCTCAACTTTTTTTTCTCTGTTTCTGTATTTATTAATTTTTTTCTTGACGCCCCGCAATAGAGGAGGGGACATAATTTCTTCAGTATTTCTTTCTTGTGTAACTAATTTGTTAATGGATGCATCTGATCCTTTTTGGGGGTAGACAGATGAAAAGTTTGGTTTGATTATGTCACTTGGATAATGCATAAAAATTCCCCCAAAAGATATATTACTATCCAAATCATGTAATATTTTTTGAATATGGTCAGTAGCTTGGGTAGTGCTTCGGGTATGAATAATTTTCTTTATGTGTTCGCTAGTAAAATAATCTGTGACGTGTGGGGTGGCTACATATAGAGTGTCAGTTGTATTTATATTTCCTTGGATAATGGAAGAAAAAAGTTGCTCTTGTCCGGTCAATTCTAATTCTTGATCAGCCATTATATCAATTTCTTCTAGCTCTCCGGCTTTGTTTTTGAAAAATAAAACAACCTGCGGATTGCCGTGGTAGGCAAAAGAAATTTCATGATTGCGGATAACACCCACCAAACAATGAACAACTGAATTTTTATATTGTAAAATATGGTGTCCGCGTCTGTTTATATATTCCAAAGTAGCTTCAAATGGATCGTGACTTTCGTCTTTGTCAATTTCGTAATAGCCAGACTCCAAATCATCAATCATTTGTTGTAAATGTTCAATTTGTTCCAGTGGACCGTTATTGATTTCTGCCAAAGCAAAAAAATAGCCTTTTTTTCTTTCTTCGGCATTGCTTGGCTCAGTAATATGGAGCAAGACATGTGATTTTTCTTGGTTGTTGCCTTCAACGAAAAATTCTTGTAATTCTAAAATGTCTGACATATAGGATAAGTCAAAAGTCTAAAGTCTAAAGTCTCACCTGTCGGCAAGCACGGTAAAAGCTGTTTAGAACTTCCACCTTTCAAACTTGCAATTTATCTGCATAGACATTATACTATATCTGCCAATATTTGCCAACTTTTTTATGGCAACTTTAAGAGGTCACCTTAGGCTTTATACTTTAGACTTTTGATTTAAATATATGCTTGAACAACTATTTGGTTCAAAGACCAGATACAATTTATTAAGGAGTTTGTTTCGCCAACCAGATAAACCTTTTTTTGTGCGTGAGTTGTCTCGTTTAGTGGATGTACAAATTAATGCGATTAGGCGTGAATTAGAGCTCCTGCTTAATCTTGGAATTCTCAAAGAAAAAGAAGTGGAAGCAACTGACAAATCAGTTCAAGGTTCCACACTACGTAGATATTATGTTTTGGACAGAGAGTCTCTTTTGTTTCCTGAATTACAAGCCCTACTTTTAAAAGTCAAGATTTTGGGTGAGCAAGAATTTATAAAAGAAATTTCCAAAAAAGCGGGGGATATCTCTTTGTTTGTTTTGACCGGTAAATTCACTGGCCGAGAGGGGATGCCGAGTGATTTGCTGTTGGTCGGCAAAATAAAAGAAAGAACATTGGCTAATATTATTTTTGAATATGAAAAAGATTTTGGTTTTGAAATAATGTACACAGTTATGACTGAACAAGAATTTAATGATCGTCGTCATGTGATGGATAAGTTTTTGTATTCTATGTTTGAATCGGAGAATTTGAAGGTGATTAATAAGTTGAACGTCTAGTAATTAACATTCTAATTACGAAACCACTTTTAGTTGTGTCATTGCGAGACCTGATTCGCATCAGGGTGAAGCAATCCCAGACTAGTGGCAACGTTGCTAGTGCATTGGGATTGCTTCGTCATGTATTCTCATTCCTCGCAATGACACGTATTTGGTAATTCAAGATAATTCGTATATTTATCATTTATGTACCTACTCATCAACCTTTCGGTCAAAGATACAATTCATTTGGCTTTGTTTGATGAACAAAGTATTGAACACAAAAAGTACTCTGGAATGAACAGAGAGCTTTTAAGTTGCATTGATAATTTTTGTGGGGAAGTCGCTAAAACTCCCCTCTCCTTCACAAGGAGAGGGGCAGGGGGTGAGGTAAACGTCGAAGGTATTATGATTGTAGTTGGTGCAGGTAGTTTTACTAGTACTCGGATTGCCTGCGTCGTGGCCAATACTTTTGCTTATGTTTTGCAAATTCCGCTTTTGGCGATTGGCGAAGATAAGATTGAGAGCGTGCAGAATTTAATTCCAAAATTATTACAACAACCCAAGGGGCAATATATTTCTGCGACTTATTCAGGGGAGGCGAATATCGGAGTGAAGAAATTGAGTAATTAGTAATTTAGTAATTGAGTGTTATGGTTATTGAGGAGATGGTAAAATT
>CAYXGV010000047.1:0-7582 GCA_964464685.1 uncultured Gammaproteobacteria bacterium
AGAAAAATTTTATCTTTTTTGTTTGGGCTATTATAAAAAAATATTTTAAAGAAAAAATAAACAGATAATGATGAAAGCAACATTAACAAGGAATAGACACGGGCCGTGGCTGACCAAAAAACATTGTAAGAGTGGAGAGCAATAAAAAGAGCGCTAAGTAGCGCGACATTTTTGTCCCAGATTAATTTGGCAAGTTTGTAAACCGCTAGGATGGTGGCGGTGCCAAAGATCAAACTCGGAATTCTGGTCCAAAATTCAGTGGCCGGAAAAACAAAAAACCAAATTTTTAAAATCAACATGTGTAAGGGCGGGTTAGTTTCCCAGAGCCAATAAATCAACCCTTCGGGCCAAGCTTTTTGAGCATAAGTAAAACTAAACATTTCATCGTCCCAGAAGTCGCCGTATTTTAGTAAAAAAAGAAAACGGATAATTATACCGAGTAAAATAATTGATAATAGAATATAATTATTTTTGAACCAAGATTTCATGTGGTTGTGTTTAAAAAATATTATCAAAATACGAAAAAAATATTATAAAAATATTATCATAATTTATAAAACATTCTAAACATATTTATAGTATGTAAATTTGTGCTGAGAGTATTGAAAATGATAATATGTTAGAAAATCCAGCGTTATTTATACTTTTTTATTTTAATAATAAACACTTGTGTCATTGCGAGGAGGAGTTCGCACGACGACGAAGCAATCCCAGACGTTAATGTATTGAAGTATGGGATTGCCACGTCCCGATGCGAATCGGGACTCGCAATGACACCCACCATCGCTTTTTTCAGAATCATTTGGTAGTAAAAGTATATACAACGCCCTTGTTTCTAACAAATAATAGAATAAATATTTTTCAATATTCTATTAATATTTTATTAATATCTTATTTCTCCATCTCCTCACAATCCGCTTTTTTCAGTTTGGCGGTGATGTCGTCCAAATTACCGTCTAATATGCCTTCAAGATTACTCCAGTTTTCGTGGATGCGGTGGTCGGTAATCCGGTCTTGGGGAAAGTTGTAGGTGCGAATTTTTTCACTACGGTCGGCTGTGCCGATTTGGCTTTTTCTTTTGGCATCAATTGTGGCCATTTTTGTTTCTCGCTCAATTTCATAAAGTCGAGCACGTAGTACCACCATGGCTTTGGCTTTATTTTGTAATTGGGATCTTTCATCTTGGCACTGAACAACTGTATCGGTTGGTATGTGGGTAATACGTACTGCCGAGTGGGTGGTATTAACACTTTGCCCACCATGACCGCCAGCGCAAAAAGTATCAATCCGTAAATCTTTTTCCTCTATTTTCATTTCAGTTTCTTCTATCTCAGGTAACACTGCCACGCTAGCAGTAGAAGTATGAATGCGCCCCTGTTTTTCAGTTTCGGGAATTCTTTGGACACGGTGAACACCCATTTCATATTTCATATTTTGATAAACATTTTTTCCTGTGATATTAAAAATAACTTCTTTGTAGCCACCAATGCCAATTTGACTTTCACTCAATAGACTAGTTTTCCAATCTTGTTTTTCAGCATACTTCATATACATACGCATCAAATCACCAGCAAAAAGAGCTGCTTCATCACCGCCGGTTCCAGCTCGTATTTCTACAATTACGTTTTTACTATCCATTGGATCTTTTGGAGTAGTAAGAAGGGATAACTCGTCTTCTAAGATTTTTTTTCGGTCATTTAATTCGGGTAATTCAGCTTCGGCCATAATTTTTAATTCTTCATCCGGCTCACTCACAATAATAGCCTCATTCTCACCAAGATTTTTTTCAATATTTTCTAATTGAATTATTTTTTCACCAATTAATTTTATATCATCATACTCTTGCGCCGCTTTTCTAAGTTTGTTTTGGTCAGCAATAACAACTGGATTTTGTAAATCTTGTTCTAGTTGAAGATATTTAGATTTTAGTTCTTGATATTTGGGGTTCATATTTTTATATTGTTATGTGATTATTTTAACATAAAAAAGTCTCTTTGGCGATTCTTAAAAAAGTTTTTACGACACACGACCCACGTAACACCATGCAGGGGATAGGGTCGTGTTATGTGGGTCGTGTGTCGTGTAAACAAAAACAGACTCAATAAGTATGAATCTGCTTTTTATGTAAGGTAGCTATTTAGTTTCAGTTTTTTTTGTTTTTTTGCCAGTGACAGCATTATTTTTCTTGGCTTTGGCAACTTTCTTGGCTTTTTTACCTTTTCTAACAGCAGCGGTAGCTTGGACCCTGCCCATTTTTTCTTGGAATTTTTCTACGCGACGAGCAGTGTCAACAAATTTTTGTTTACCGGTATAAAAAGGATGGCACATATCGCAGAGCTCAACGCGGATTTCAGCTTCAGTTGAGCCAACGGTAAAATTATTACCACAAGCGCAAGTGACCACTGCTTCTTCGTGATATTTTGGATGGATGTCTTTTTTCATATGTGAGTAATGACGCAGATTATTTGATATTTTATTAGTGCGATGATTATAACATAGGGGGGTAAATTTGTCAAGTATAACCACCCTTAACAAAAAACACCTCTGATGAGATGTGTTTTGTGAGGTCCTCCTTTTATCCTCCGTGGTTGAATGAAAGAGCAATGTTTTTGGCCTAGGTTGTGTCCGGTGGTGGTACCAGTTCTTTTTCGGAAACCGAAATGAATTGTCCCACCAATTCTCTGTTGCCACCTTTTGGTACACCAAGGATTTTGACCTCGTAATATAGGTCATCAGGATCCGAAGTGTTGGTTTCGTCTATTTCCACTAGACAACCGTTGTAGCCCTGAGCCACCATTTTCTTGTCAGTTACGTGGAGTTGGAGTCTTTCTTCTTCTTTGTATCTGAGTTTAATTTTCATGGGGCACCTCCAGAGGTTTGGTTGATACTTTTATTATCGGTTATTACTAGAGGTTTGTCAAGGATACTACTAGCCTTGACTTTTTTCCGCCTTTACATTATAATGTCTTTGTTTTATACTATCTAAGTAAATAGAAAATTATGATTTCAAATATTTTAATTATATTACAGATAATAACCGCCATTATTTTGGTGGTTGTGATTTTACTTCAGCAAAAAGGCTCTGGTTTGGGGGCAGCTTTTGGTGGTTCTGGTAATATCTATAGCACCAAACGTGGAGCAGATAAAGTACTTTTTCAAGCCACAATTGTGGTTTCTATAATTTTTTTTGGGGTAGCAATCCTTAATTTGGTCGTCTAACCCATTCCTTTTTCAAGGGAGCATAATGCCTTTCAAAACAAGTTGAATAGGCTCTTTGTATGTTTTTATTTATTAAAAATCAAATTCATAAGTATTGGGAAAAATTAAAACGATCCCAACTTAGACCAATTAGAACATATCAACATGATGTGACTCTTTTGCGTCGCGCTCATGGTCGGACTTTTCCTAGGCCAAAACAGATTGTCCGAGTTGGTAAATTTTTGAATAAAAAAGAAAAAAAAATATTTTTGTTAAGTCTGTTAGTTTTTTTGGTTGGTTTGTTTTGGATTGGTTCTGAATTTTTGAATAATTATCGGGTACAGGTGCCAGTGGCTGGCGGGCGTTTTACTGAAGCTGTAGTTGGTTCACCACAATTTATCAATCCAATTTTTTCTTCTACCAATGATGTAGATAGCGATATTGCTCGGTTGGTTTTTTCCGGTTTGATGCGTTATGATGAAAAACATCGTCTTGTGCCTGATCTGGCAGTGAAGTATGATGTTAGTGATGATAAAAAAACTTATATCTTTGAATTACGTCATGATATTTTTTGGCATGATGGTGAGGCATTTACAGCTCGAGATGTCCTGTTTACTTTTGAAACCATGCAAAATTCTTTGGTCAATAGTCCGTTACAAATTAGCTTTCAAGGTATAGAAGTTTCTGCTTCTGATGATTATACTGTCAGATTTGTTTTGCCCGAAGCCTTTGCGCCATTTTTGTCTAGTTTGGTAGTTGGTATAATTCCCGAACATCTTTGGTTTCAAGTACCGCCAGAACAGATGCGTTTAAATTCCTTGAATATACAACCAATCGGTACTGGACCATTCAAATTTAAAAAATTGGCCAAAAATGAAATGGGTTATATATATAATTATGAATTGGAAAGTTTTAATCGTTATTATCGCCAAGTGCCATTTCTAAAAGAGTTTGTTTTTCAGTTTTTTTCTGAATACGAAGGTGGTAATGGGGCGATTGATGCTTTTCGTGAAAAAAAAGTGACCAGTTTGAATTTTGTTCCCAATGCTTTGCGCGATCGAGTTGAAAGAAAATATACTCAGCTCCATGTCATGGAACTTCCTCAATATACAGCTTTGTTTTTTAATAAAGATCACCAAGTTTTTTTGCAAGATGTTGATTTGCGCGAAGCCTTGTCTTATGCCACTGACAAACAAAGAATACTGACCGAAGTTTTAAAAAATGAGGGTTATGTAATAAATAGTCCAATCTTGCCGGGTTTCTTGGGTTATGATGCCGAGTTGGGTAAAATTGACTATTCTTTTGAAAAGGCCAATGAGTTACTTGATAAAAATTGGCAACGAGTCGGAGCGGAAGATTATAGAAGCGCCAGAAAAGAACAATTATTAAAAAAATGGGATGAAGAGCAAGCTAAAATATTAGCTGAGCAAACCGACACAGCTTCTTCAATTGATATTGTGGTAGAAGAGACTGAATCAACTGGGGAATTAAATAATGAAGAAACTACCAGTACACTGCGTCAATTGGCTGAAAAAGAAATCGATGAATTACTAGATGCAGAATTGCAAGCTGCTCAATTATTTTATCGCGAAGACAAGGCTGGTAATGTGTTGGAGCTTACTATTACCACAGTAGAAAGTGAAGAATACAAAAAAACCGCTGAATTAATTGCTGGTTTGTGGCAAAACATTGGTGTAAAAACTAATTTGGAATTCATTGAAACTAGAGATTTTTCTCGCAAAGTTTTGAAAGATAGGGGTTATGATATTTTGTTGTATGGTGAGATTCTAGGTGATGATCCAGATCCATTTCCTTATTGGCATTCCAGCCAAATTGATTATCCGGGTTTGAATTTGGGCAGATATGTCAATCGTAATGTGGATGCTTTGATTGAAAAAGCGCGAGAAAGTACTGATGAAGCAGAAGTAGTGGAATCTTATAAAAAATTTCAAGAAATTATAATTGATGAAGTTCCGGCCATATTTCTTTATGTGCCGACTTATACTTACGCTACCACTGATCAAGTTTCGGGAATTGATGTGGTGCGAATTTCTCATCCTTCGGACAGGTTTGCCGATGTCTCTACTTGGTTTATGAAAACCAAGGGACAGTGGAATTTCTGATCTTTTGTATAAAATATACTAATATATTAGATAGATATACTAATATACGGATAATACTAATTATACTAATGCTATACTAATGTACGCTGGCGTAAAGTTGGTATTAGACAGTAATTATTATATATAAACAAAAGTTAATTTTAAAAATAATTTTCTAAGGAAATATTAGTATAGCATTAGTATAATTAGTACATTAGTATATTGGTATATATCAAGCCCAGATGGTGAAATTGGTAGACACGCATGCTTCAGGTGCATGTTTCCGCAAGGGAATGGAGGTTCGAATCCTCTTCTGGGCACAAATTATTGCTGAACATAAAACAGCAATAAAATCTTCTTTTTAATTTCCGCCCACCTCCCAAGGCGGTTAAAAAAGGCGGACAAGCGGTTTTATACCGCACAGCTTATTGCTAAGGAGTAGCTTTAAATATTCCATCAGTTTGCTGTGAAGTAGTTAATTTACTTAATTTAATTTTTTTTATGAATCCAACACAAAATCCAGTTCCGGGTAGGCAAAAAAGACGGTCTTATGGGAATCGTCATTCTTCGGCTACAAATCACGGACAAAAACCAAAGTCAGTTGTTAATTTTAATAAATTTTCAGCTAACAAAAATATTTTTGACAAACCAGCGGTCGGTAAAAATAATAATTTGCGAATTATTCCGCTGGGTGGTTGCGAAGAAGTTGGGCGAAACATGACAGTTTTTGAATATCAAGATGATATTATAATTTTGGATATGGGAATCCAATTTCCCGAAGAAGATATGCCGGGGATTGATTATATTGTTCCAAATACCAAATATTTGGTTGGCAAGGAAAAAAATATTCGCGGAGTTATTTTTAGTCATGGTCACTTGGATCATATCGGAGCTGCTCCGATATTGCTTGAAAAATTGGGTAATCCAAAAATTTTGGGTCGTGATTTAACTTTGGCTTTGATCAAGCACAAGCAGGAAGATTACAAAAAAGGTACAGCCAAAAATCTAAAAACAATGCAAATAAAAAATATTAATGAAGTAATTACCCTTGGTAAATTTACTGTGAGATTTTTTCAGGTAGAACATTCAATTATGGATGCCGTTGGGGTGATTATAGAAACACCGGTTGGTACTGTGATTCATCCTGGTGATTGGACTTTGGAAAGAGACGAGCGAGGTAAGCCGATGATTGATTATAGTTATTTACAAAAATTACCCAAGCCAACCGTGTTGATGTTGGAAAGTTTGGGTTCGCTTCATACCAAACGATCAGGAAATTACAAGGAAATGTATAATAATCTTTTTAATATTTTAAAAGATGCCGAAGGCCGAGTAATTATTGGGACTTTTTCTTCACAAGTAGAAAGAATAAAATGGGTAATTGATGCGGCTCAACAATTAAATAAAAAAGTTGCTTTGGATGGCTACAGTATGAAGATGAATATTGAAATGGCGCAAGAATTGGGTTATGTAAAAATAAAAAAAGGTGTATTGATTGATATTAAAAAAATTGGCAGTTTGCCCGATAAGCAAGTGGTAGTTATTTGTACTGGTGCTCAGGGTGAGGAAAAGGCAGTGTTATCTAGAATTGTGGCCAAGCAACATCGTCATATCCAATTAAAAACTTCTGACACGGTTATTTTTTCTTCGTCGGTTATTCCCGGTAATGAACGGACTATTCAGCGCTTGAAAGATAATATTTATCGTCAATCCGATCATGTAATCCATGGTGAAATTATGGATGTGCATGTGTCTGGTCATGCGACTCGTGAAGATATTTGGGAAGTTATAAATCAAGTTAAGCCCACTTATTTTATTCCAGTTTATGCCAATCATTATTTTCTAAAAGAAGCGCGTAAATTGGCAATTGATAATGGTTTTGATAAGAATAGAATTTTTGTGCCAGATAATGGATCAGTGATTGAAGTAAATCGTAACAATGCAAAAATGTTAGCCAAAAAAGTGCCAAGCAATTATGTGTTTGTTGATGGTTTGGGTGTCACTGATACGCAAAATGTGGTGTTGCGCGATAGACAGGTTTTGGCCGAAGATGGTATGGTAGTGGTAATTGCGACGGTTGATACCAAGACTGGTCAACTAATTCAAAATCCAGATATTATTTCTCGTGGGTTTGTATTTTTGAAAGAAAATAAAAAATTAATTGAAGATGTCAGACACAAAGTAAAAAAGATGGTGACAGAATCAGATCCCAAAACTTGGGCCGATACCAATCAAATTAGAAATGATATTCGTGATAAAGTTGGACAGTTTTTGTTTAGTAA
>CAYXGV010000048.1:0-7420 GCA_964464685.1 uncultured Gammaproteobacteria bacterium
GCCTGCCAAAACAAAAAATCCGCTTATTCAGCGGATTTTTGTTTATTTGGTTTCTTTGTGCAAAGTATGTTTTTTACAAAACTTACAATGCTTTTGCAATTCCAATCTTTCTTTTAGAATCCTCTTATTTTTGTTAGAAAAATAATTAGTATGCTTGCACTCAGTACACTGCATTTTAATCATATTTTCTCTTTCTCTTGATTTTGGCATATATTTGTTAATGTTTCCGCCAGAGGACGGATCAGTCCTTTGGCTGATATTGGTTTAATAGTGACGATATAATACATTATTTTCTAAAAAAAGTCAAGAAGCACCTGTTAATTAAGAATAACTATAAAATAATTTAGAAAAACAGCAAAACTTACCCACAAAAGATAAGGAATGAGGAAAAGGCCGGCTAGTCTATCTAAACGCCAAAAAACTACCATATTTAGCACTATTAAAGCCCACAAAACTAATATTTCACCCAAGGCAAATAATGGATTTTGCAGGGCGAAAAACAAATAGGACCAAATTATATTAAAACCTAATTGGGTGTAAAACACAAGCAAAGCAAAATTAACCTTCTTATCTCTACCTACCTTTGGTTTTTTCTCCCAGATCAAATACAAAGCCCAGCCCATTAGCAAAAACAATAACGTCCAAACCGGCCCAAATATCCAGTTTGGTGGATTAAAACTTGGCTTTACGATTCCTTCATACCAAGTATCAAGTGATGTGAAATTGGCAATAGAACCAATAAAACCTGCTAACTGGGGAATAATCAAAGCAATAATTAATTTTTTGTAGTTTGGTTTTTTCTTAAACATAAAAATATTTTTAAAATTAATATCTGATTATATTATACCTTATTTTTTAAAAAAAGACGAACCCCCTGACTGTAAACAGCCAAGGGGTCACTTTGAGGCACGCACCCAACCTAACAACAGTTGGGAGAATGCACAGGGTCTGACGGGGCTGACTCTGTCAGCTCAACCCACGGCGGAGAAGGTGGTGCGGATGGATCCGGCTGATAACGAACCGGCTGTGGCACAACGGTAACACTCTTTTCTTCATGTGTCATAGCACCCTCCTTAATGAACACAAAAAATCGCCCTTCTAGGACGATCGGTTTGCAGTTTTTAATACAAAAAGAAAAATCGCCTAGAAGTAATATCTTCGGCTCTTCTTACTAATTTGTATTAAGGTATTTATCATACTTATTAATAATAACAATTAAAAAAATAAAAAGCAATAATCATTTATCCACACCCCGCCCAAATTGCTTGACAATGACCCAATTTTTTAGTACAATCTCTGTATTCCATTCACGCCGTCATAGCTCAGTTGGTAGAGCGCATCCATGGTAAGGATGAGGTCTCCAGTTCAATCCTGGATGACGGCTCCAAATAAAAATTATCCAAAAGGGTAATTTTTTATTTTTGACAATTGGCACAAAAATGAGTTCCCCTCCCTGCAACTTTGGTTTTCTCTATTATACCTGAACATCGCTTACATTTCAACCCGACCCGCCCATATACTTTTAAAAAATTAAGAAAATTACCTTTATTACCATCACTGTCGCGATAATTATTAAAAGTTGTTCCCCTTTTCTCAATTGCTTTTTTAATTAATTTTTCTACTGACTTGTACAATTTAACAATTTGTCCATTAGATAACTTGTAAACTAATGTATCGGGTCTAATGCCTGCCAAAAAACAAGCCTCATCAGCATAGATATTACCAATTCCAGCAATTAATTGCTGATTGAGTAGAATAGCCTTTATACTAGTTTTTCTACCAACTAAAACTTTTTTAAAATTTTCTAATGTAAAATTTTTTGTTAATGGCTCTATGCCAAATTTTGCTCTTACTTTTTTTAATTCCTCACCATTTACAATTTTTAAATAACCAAACCGACGAGAATCATTGAAAAATAATTTTCCGCCGTCCAAAAATTCAAATACCGTTCGCGTTGAATTATCTGGCAAATCAAAATTATAATTAGGATCAGAATGTCCGCCAGCAGTTACCTGTCGTCCCTGGACACAAATCAACTGACCTGTCATCTTCAAATGTATTAACAAAAACTTGTCCTTTATATCAATATCAAAAATCAACAACTTCCCCACTCTATCAATATCAACAAATTTTTTATTTTGTAAAAACTTAATAAATTTATTATGCTCTAAATTTACTCTGGCTTTTCCTGTAAGCAAAACTCGCTTGATTTTTTTATTCAATATTTTCTTTTTCAAATCTTGTCTAATTGTCTCTACTTCTGGCAGTTCTGGCATAAATTAGTTTATTGAATTATCTGTTTATTAGTATAACCCAAACAAAAAACAGCGCCAAAGCCGTTTTTTATTGGTGGGCAGAGAAGGATTCGAACCTTCGAAGGCGGAGCCAACAGATTTACAGTCTGTCCCCTTTAACCACTCGGGAATCTGCCCATATTTAGTAAAAAGTTAAAAGTTTATAAAGTTATAAAGTCTTTTGATAAATACTTTATAAACTTTTAACTTTACAAACTTTATAACTATTTCTGAGCCAACTCGGGGATTCGAACCCCGGACCGACGGTTTACAAAACCGTTGCTCTACCAGCTGAGCTAAGTTGGCATATTTTATTTTCAAACCTGATCAATCTTCCCTCTTAAAACTAACAAACGGCTATTTTCTGGGTCTAACATTCGCAATTTTTGATAATATTCTTCGGCTTTTTCTTTATTACCACATTTTACACTAATATCCACCAACTTGTCAAGATATTCCTTATTCTCCGGCTCCAACTCGCTGGCCTGCCCCATAGCTTCCAAAGCACTTTCACACTGATTAATATCCAAGAGTAAATCAGCTATTTTGGCAAAAGTTTCTGCTCGACTATCGTCAATTACCGCAGCCCTTTCATAACATTCTACTGCCTTTTGCACATCATCACCTTGTTCATAAATTTCTGCTAATTTGAGCAAGGCTTTAACATTTTGGGGAGAAATTTTTAATAAAAACTCCAACGTATCTTTGGCTTCTTCCCGCTCTTCTTTTTGCAAATAAACACCAGCTAGACCAAAATAGGCTCCTTCATTTTTGGAATCAATTCTAATGGCATTTATAAATTTTGCTTCAGCATTTTCCAAATCACCTGCCTGCAAAGCCACCTCGCCTTCAACTACTATTTTCTTTATATCTATTATTTCTTCTGCATCTGATTCCTTTTTTTCTTTGTTAATTACAGAATTATTTATCTGTCTTTTTTGTTTTATGGCTTCAGTCTTTTCATTTGTTTTTTTATAGACATCCAAAACTATTTTTCTAAACCATGTTTGCAAATCCTGCAACTTTTTAAATAACGGCTTGATCATTTCTCTTTGTTTTTGTGAAACAACCTCAGCGCGTTTATCAGCTTTTTTCTTAAAAAATTCATCTTTCTTTTTTTCCATTTTTACTTCTGGAATAGAATCAACATCAAGCAAAGCCAGTTGGGGAAACTTTTTTACAATCAAAACCACCATCACAGCCAGTGATAATAAAATTAGTATAAATGGTAAAATTGAATACATATATTAAAAATGATTATTTTAAATTACAAAATTTAAAATAATAATTTAAACACCTTCTACCGCCCTAATTAAAGAAACAAAACTATCTAGTTTGGCCGAAGCCCCACCCACCAACACACCGTCAATCACTTCGCGTGAAACATATGATAACACATTTTCAGGATTAACGCTACCACCATACAAAACTGGAACATCTTCAGCAAAATATTGTTTTAATTCGGTTTTTATAAAAGTATGAACAGCTTGAGCAGTATCAGGATCACAGGCTTGACCAGTACCAATCGCCCATACTGGCTCATAGGCCACCATAATTTTTCCACCATTCAAATCCAAATCAACCAAAGCTTTCATAAGTTGTTTTTTTAGACGATAATTACGTTTGCCCTCAGCCAAATCCTCAGCTGTCTCACCAATACAAAGCACTGGAATCAAATTTACACCAAGACAGGCCTCTATTTTTTTTCTCACATCATCATTGGTTTCACCAAAAATATGACGGCGTTCAGAATGACCAACCAAGGCATATCTACAACCAACATCGGCAAACATTTGAGCTGAAACAGCACCAGTATAGGCACCTTTATCTACCCAAGCCACGTCTTGTGCTCCGACCGCAAATTCAGTATTCTCAGTCGCCATCGACACCTCACGCAATGCCAAAGCTGAAGGAAAAACCGTCAGATTAACTTTTTCATTATCAAATTTTTCTTGCAACAAACCATTTATCAAAATATTTGACTCATCAAAATCAAGATACATTTTCCAATTAGCAAATAAATATTTCATATTTTTTAATTTAAAAAATAAATTTAAAATTCAATTTTTTTATCGTCAACATCACCAATAATTGCCACCCGCATTTGGTTAAACTTAAAAACTTGTTTAGCTAATTTTTTGATATCATCATTGGTCACTTGATTTATTTCAGCTAATTTTTCGGCTGGTGTTTTTATTTTGTCAGCAAACAAAGCTTGTTTGGCATACCAACTAGCTTGGGCACTGGAATCTTCCATCGACAGAGTTAATCCACCAGTTATGTGAGTTTTGGCATCAGCCAATTCTTTTTTAGTTACACCCTTTTCAATTATTTTTTCTATCTCTTGTTTAATAACAGCAATCGCTTGATTAATATTTTTTACTTCCAAACCAACCCGGATAAAGGCATAACCAGTATCCAAAAAACTATCTGCCCCACTACTAACCATATAAGCCAAACCACGTCTTTCTCGAATTTGAATAAAAAGACGAGAACTCATTGAACCTCCCAAAATTGTATTTAAGACAGTTAGAGTTTTACTTCTTTTGTCGTTGTGAGCAAAGGCAGGAAAACCCAACATCATTTGGACCTGATCGGTTTTCTTTTGTTCTATTTTAATTCTCTTGTCTTTGGCTACCGAACCAAAATTGGCTGGTTTAAATTTCTTATCTAATTTTTTCTTATTAAGCTCTGAACCAAAATGGTGTTCAAGTAATTTTCTAATTTTATCATCAATCTTTCCAGCCAAAACAATGGTCATATTTTGTGGCGAATAATATTTTTGATAAAAATCCAAAACCTCTCCTCTTTCATAATTTAAGACATGCTTTTCTGTCCCACCGATATCCCAACCCAGCGGACAACCAGCAAACATTAATTCTTCAAAAACATTTTCAATATTCATAATTGGATTATCTTTGTACATTCGCAATTCTTCAACAATCACAGTCTTTTCTTTTTCCATTTCCTTGGGATCAAATTTGGAATTGAACAACATATCAGACAAAATATCCAACGAGGTCTCCGCATATTTACTGTCAGCTTTTATATAATAGCCAGTATATTCCTTGCTGGTAAAGGCATTGTATTCTGCCCCCAAACGATCAATTTCTCGTGTCAAAGCCAAAGTATTGGGACGTTTCTTGGTGCCCTTAAACATAAGATGTTCTATAAAATGCGAAACACCATTCATTTTTTCACTTTCAAAACGAGAACCAACCGGGTACAAAACCAATGCAGTTAAAGCCTCAGTATTATTAAGCGGAACCAAATAAATATTCGCTTTATTTTTCAATTGAAAATTTTCGTAAATCATAATTAAATTTGTAATAAGTCATCATTGTTTTTTTCCTCAAAATCAGTTACTTCCTGTGGTGTGGCCAAAAATTCATCGGGAATTTTTTCTCCTCTTTCTACCATACCACGAACTGCTTTTAGTAAATCATTAGCTCGCACCCATTCTTCATTAGACAATTCTCCTCTGTCTAAAAATTGTCCAATTCCCCTACCCTTTTCGTCTAACTTAATTGTTGGAATTAACTTTTTTAATTCTGCCAAAAGTTTGGCAATATCACCAGTTGATTCTAATTCACGCATATAATTATATGTATTAAAAATTAATTATATATTATCTTAATTTATCTCTACATTATCTCAACTTATCTCCAAAATATTTTTCCAATTCTTCAATTCCAACCCGCTCTTGTACCATAGTATCTCTATCTCTAACGGTCACTTTTTTATCTTCCAAACTATCAAAATCAACAGTCAAACAATAAGGTGTGCCGATCTCATCTTGACGACGATAACGTTTACCAATTGAACCTGTCTCATCATACATTGTCATCCAATCTTGTCGTAATTTGGTTTGAATTTCTTCAGATAATTTTTGCAATGGTTCTTTTTTTGATAAAGGTAAAATTGCAATCTTGATTGGAGCTAATGATTTGTGAAGTCTCAATACCACTTCTTTTTCGTGCTTACCATCTTCGTCGCCACTCCTAGTTTCTACTTCATCATAGGCATCTATCAAAAATGCCAAAGTGGCGCGATCGGCCCCATCTGAGGTTTCAATAATGTGAGGAATAAATTTTTCATTTTTTTGGTTGTCAAAATAACTCAAGTCTTCACCACTAAATTCACTATGGCGAGTCAAATCCCAATTACCTCGATCATGAACACCAGCCAATTCTTTAAATCCCATGGCTGGATAATTGTACTCAATATCTAACGCCCGAGAGGCATAGTGAGCCAACTCTGTTTTTTCATGTTCACGAAATTGTAAATTTTCTTTTTTAATTCCCAAATCCCTATACCATTGCATCCTCACTTCTTGCCACATATCAAAAATCTTTTTCTTTTCATCTGGATGACAAAAATATTGTTGTTCCATTTGTTCAAACTCACGGGTACGAAAAGTAAAATGACCGGGAGTAATTTCATTTCTAAATGCCTTGCCAATTTGGGCTATACCAAAAGGTACTTTTTTCCGCATTGATTGCTGTACATTTAAAAAATTTGTATAAATACCCTGACAAGTTTCTGGACGTAAATAAATATCTATTGCCTCGTCTTCAACTGCGCCCATTTGGGTTTTGAACATCAAATTAAATTTTCTTACTTCAGTCAAATCACCGCCACAATCAGGACACTTCATATTATGTTTACCCCAATCACCCGGTTGAAAAGTTGGCTTAATACCTTTTGCTTCTAATAAATGATCAGCTCGCCAACGTTTTTTACATTGTTTACAATCCACCAAAGGATCGGTGAAACCTTCTAGGTGTCCACTGGCTTCCCAAACTTTTGGCGCCATCAAAATTGAGGCATCAAGTCCAACCACATCATTTCTGTTTTGCACCATCGCTTTCCACCACATTTTCTTTACATTATTTTTTAATTCAACTCCAAGTGGACCATAATCATAGCAAGATGACAGGCCACCATAAATCTCGGATGATTGAAATATAAAACCACGCCGTTTGGCAAAGGAGACGATTGTTTCTAGTGAATCTAACATACTATTCTAATTTAAAATTTATTAGTAGGTTCCCCTCTCCTTCACAAGGAGAGTCAGTTATACTACAATCAATGATATAATACATGGCGAAAGCTGTACATTCATC
>CAYXGV010000049.1:0-7143 GCA_964464685.1 uncultured Gammaproteobacteria bacterium
GGTTAGGGGGATTTTGCGTCTCTGCGATATTATTTAATAACGCCAAACTTTCATCGCTGGTTTCGTTATCAATCAAAAAAATTTTGGACTCGCCGGCCCAGTCTTGCCTTCTTAAACTTTCCAGACAATCGGACAGATATTTTTCCGCATAATCGCGCCAATTTGGAGAAATTATAATAGCTATTCTTGGTTTCATAAAACTCTGTTATAATTGGTATATAAACATTTTACCTTATTTTAAACAAAAAATAAAATAAACCAAAAATATGCTTCTTCTAAAACTATTTATGAGCTTCCTTAAAATCGGCCTATTTACCGTTGGCGGAGGATATGCGATGATTCCATTTGTTCGAAAAGAGGCGGTTGAAATAAACAAATGGATAACTGAAAAAGATTTTTCTGAAATTATTGCTTTAGATACTGTTACTCCAGGACCGATTGCAGTAAATATGGCAACCTTTGTAGGATATAAAGTGCGTGGTGTCCTCGGCGCAGTAATTGCAACCACGGGCGTGGTCTTGCCATCATTAATTCTAGTAACAATCATAGCGGCTTTCTTTTATGCTTTTAGAACAAATAAAATTATCCAAGCAATTTTAAAAGGTTTAAAACCGGCGGTTATCGCATTAATAGCGGTTAGTATTTTTAGCCTTTTGCAAGGCAAGGCTATTTTTGATATAAAGAGTTTAATTATTGCGTTGGTTGTTTTCATTGGTATAGTGATTTTTAAAATTCATCCGATGTGGCTTGTTATACTCGCCGGAATAGCAGGACTAATTTTTTATTTAAAATAAAAATAAACAAATTAGTATATAACTTGTTATATGAAATTGTCCGATTTTAACTCAACTATATGACAACGACTGAAAAAGAACAGTTAGAGAAATATGCAGTAGAATATTTTATCAGAGCATATCCAAAACAACTGAAAATATTAAAACATTCAGACAAGCCAGATTTTACATTAATTGATGAAAGTAATAAATCAAAAATTGGAGTTGAAGTTGCTCATTTGTGGCATGATAAAAAAGAAGCCAAAATTTTATTAGGCAGGTCCACACAAATTACTCACGGTGTTATGTGCGCAAATGATCTGATAAAAGTTTTAAACTCTTTGTTAAGCCAAAAGGCCACTAAAATTAATGGGTTCAAACCACATAACAAATTTTTTCTAGTTATTAGAGTTACCTCACCAATTTTTGGTAAATCCACCTTCGATATGTATAAAAATGATATTATTTGTCCAGAAAATGAATATAACGAAATCTGGCTTGTCTTAGATGATAATAATAAGACTGAAAGATGGTCTGAGTTAAAATGTATAAAATCGGACAACATCATATAACACGGGATATCTGGTTCGCGAGCTAAATAAAATTAAAATTTTATATCCTAAAAATATGCAATACTCTTGGCTTATATACGCCTTGCTATCAGCAATCTTTGCTGCTTTGGTAGCAATATTTGGAAAAATAGGTCTAAAAAACTTTGATAGCAATGTAGCAACAACAATTAGGGCTTTAATAATGACAATTTTCATGATTGTAGTAATTTTATTCCAAGGTAAATTCAATCAAATTAACGAAGTCTTTTCAAACAGCAAAGCTTTAACGTTTATAGTTTTGAGCGGAATAGCGGGAGCAATCTCTTGGTTATTCTATTTTTTAGCGTTAAAGCGCGGCACAATATGCCAAGTAACTCCAATTGATCGGTTAAGCATTGTTTTTGCTATTTTAATCGCCCTAATTTTTCTTGGAGAAAAAGTAACATTATTTCAAAGCATTGGCATTATAATAGCGATTGCCGGAACATTCATGATCGCCTTAGGATAATAAAATTTTAACTTCACTTAACACCTGCGTATGTGGTTTCAGAAATTTACATTAATCTAAACTTTCTCTTCCTCCGCCAGCCGGCGGATTCAGAGAAATGATAATAAGGAGTATAAATTTCTTTCACCCAAATTCTGTTGATGAATATTAAAAATAAAAAGGAATCAACAAAACTTCGCATCATGCGGAAACGTTAGCTGAAATCGGGCTACGGGACGCAAAATTTTTAAATATAACAAATATTTTATTATTAACTAAAACAATATATGATTACTACAATGGAAATTTCAATCTTTTTCGCGCAACTTTGGGGTAGTTTTTTTGTGATTTTTGGACTGTTATTTATTATAACAGGACAATTAGGCAAAACCATAGAGATGACCGATGATAAAGCATTTGTTATCTCTACCGGCTATATCACATTGCTCATGGGATTAGTTACAGTAATTTTGCACAATGTTTGGGTTGCTGACTGGAGAGTGGCTATCACTATTCTGGGCTGGTCCACTTTAATCAAGGGGATTACGAAAGTCGGATTTCCAGAACAGATACATAAACAAGCACAAAGATTCAAAAAGAAACAAATGCTTAGCGCCATCTTCATAATTCTTTTAGGTGCATGGCTACTTTGGATGAGTTTTTCTTAATAAGGAACGACCCTCCGCCCGACATCAGCTAACAGCGTATACCTGGTTTCGGCTTTTATACAAAAGCCTCCACCCATATTTTGCTCCGCTACACTCCGCAAAACATCAGATATACGCAAATGTTAGCTGAAATATATGTTTTTCTTTTAGGGCTAACGCCCTAACTCTTAAAAAGAATTCAATTTTGTTTTTTAATTTAATTAAAGAGGGGTAATAAGGTGTTTTCTCCGCTACGCTACAAAAACGATTTATTTATAAATTATTACAATCTTGTATAATACAAAAGTAAGTAAAACGAGGTAAATATGAATTTCATCCAATCACTATTACCAGCAATTGAACACTTCCACCTGATAGGTTATTGGATAGCCTTTTTTGCGGCACTGCTGGAAACAACTATAGGCGTAGGATTGTTGATATCAGGATCAACAATTATTCTATTTATGGGGGCACTGGCCGGAAAAGGATACTTCAATATAGGCGATTTGCTCTGGTTTGTGGTTATAGGAGCGATTCTTGGTGACAACATTAATTATTTTATAGGTAAAAAATACGGCTCAAAAATATTCGCAAATGGTTTTTGGTTTATTAAGCCCACCCATTTTAAAAAAGGAGAAGAATTTCTTAAGAAGCACGGTGCAAAAAGTGTTTTTATCGGCAGATTTATACCGAGTATAAAAGAAATAATCCCTCTGATTGCCGGAACATTCGGCATGAAACGATTACCTTTCATGATTTGGAATATTCTCGGAGCTATTGGCTGGAGTTTAGTTTGGATTTTGCCAGGATACTTTTTAGCTCAATCGCTTGATCTCGCAACAATATGGCTGACGCGCGCGGGGTTCTTTCTGACAATTCTTATTGCCATATTCATTGTATTCTATATTCTAAAAATTATTCTCATCAAAAAGGGGAAAGAATTTTTTTCTTTTTTATCTTCAGTTTGGCAATCTATAAAACAGGCTATAATTCAAAATTCTGAAGTCCAAAAATTCGTTGACCGCCATAAAATTCTTTCTAAATTTTTACAAAAACGGTTGAATAGGGATAGTTTTTATGGCTTACCGCTTACGCTTCTTTCTCTCGCCTTGCTTTACGCACTTTCACTTTTCGGAGGAATTATTGAGGATATTATAAATTCCGATATTATTGTTTCCGCTGATATTCGAGTGGCTAAGCTACTTGAGATATTTAGAAACACGGAACTCACAAAATTTTTCTTTTGGATCACATTGCTTGGCAAATGGCAGGTTGTTCTTATCTTTACAATTGCCACCGTATTGATTTTATGGCTTTACAAAAAACGATCCTATATTATTCCACTTTCCCTCTGTATCACGGGCAGTGAAATTTTTACCTCCGCGGGAAAATTTATTTTTCACCGCGCCAGACCGGATGTCGCCATTTATCCTGAAAATTCCTTCTCTTTCCCAAGCGGACATGCCACTATCGCAATCGCGTTCTATGGCTTTCTTGCCTACATGTTAATAAAAAACTCAAGACTATGGAAAAGAAAAATAAATATCTTTTTTGCTAGTTTTATTCTGATAATTCTAATTGGCTTCAGCAGATTATATTTAGGCGTTCATTATGTCAGCGACGTTTGGGGAGGATATTTGGCAGGCGCAATTTGGCTGATTATCGCGATTGGTTTTTCAGAATATTTTCTATACAAAAAACAAAGAGGCGACGCTCCTCCTCATAACACAACAAAACACTTAGTGAGTATTGGTATTGTTCTTGCTTCAATATGTTTTTATATCGTTTTTGCCCTTAATTATCAGATGCCTGCTTCAATAGCACCAACAGAAGTCAAACAAATTACAATAAGCGATAGCCTAACAATTTTTAACACGAACCAATCCAAATATACCGAAACATTGTTAGGTAACACGCAAGAACCGCTTAGTTTTATCATCATCGCTAAAAATGACCAACAACTGATTGATTTATTTGAACAAGCTGGCTGGAAATTAGCTGATGATGTAAACATCTCCAGTGTAGCAAAATTAGCGCGTGCCGCTTTATGGAAAGAATCTTACCCCAAAGCGCCAATGACACCTGATTTTTGGAATACTAACGTGCATAATTTTGGTTTTGAAAAAGCAACTGATTCAAATAATGTTCGCACGAGACATCACGCGCGTTTTTGGAAAACAAATTATATTACAGAAAACGGATATGTGTTTTATGTCGGTACAGCCAGCTTTGACAGCAACGTTAAATGGGGAGTAACACATCAAATCAACCCTGATATAGATACTGAACGAGAATTTTTATATAGCGACCTACAAAAAACAGGCCTGATAACAAATGCTGAAAAACAACGATTTGTTGATCCAAAACTCGGAAGCAATTTTTCAGGTGATTTATTTTTTACTGATGGAAAATTGTATTTAATTTCCATAAAAGAAGAATAAGGTGTTTTGGGCTTCGGGCATTCACTCCTTTAATTCCCCTCTGCCCTTCGCCCAAAACGAAAAAAACAAAATTGAATTCTTTTTAAGAGTAATCCCGATTGCTATCGGGATTAAAGAAAAACATATACATCAGCCAACGGCGTATACCTGGTTTCGGCTTTTATACAAAAGTCTCCACCCATATTTTGCTCCGCTACACTCCGCAAAACATCAGATATACGCAAATGTTAAGTGAAATAATTTTTAGTAATTTGTTAGAAGATAAGGACAGTTTTAAAACTCTCAAAATATTTTATAATTAAAATATAAAAATATGAACAAAAAAAAATTTTATCTTATTAGCATTGTTGCCCTAATAATCATTGGGGTCGCAGTTTGGTATTTTGTTTTTGAAAAACAGCAGGCAACAAATGCTGGACAAGAAATCACAGTGATTTCAGATGGGGCTAATTTTACGCCCGAGCAAAATATTGGATTACAGCAAGGACTTGTCAATCTGGCAGGAAAATATACCGAAGCAACTATTATGACTAACAGTGTTTTTTTTACTGATATAGAAAAAACGGATTATGCGGAGTGGCGTATAAAATTGGATAAGGCTGTTCAATTATGGGAAGAATTAGAAGTAATGGATAAGCAGATGAATGGTCTTTTGGATGAATTGAAAATTTCTAAAACACCAAATTTTACTTCCAGACCACCTTATGGAGAAACAATAGATACTTGGAGATCTAAATTTATACCTACTGTATATGCCGAGTCTGGAGCGCCAATTCCTGAATTAGGTGCAGTAACAGCAGTTTTTGATTCTGCTTCCCATGGAAATAAACTAAGGCGAGTCATGGAAGTGTTTGATTGGGATGCTAAAAAAGCTTTAACTGTTTTGAAGCAGGAGCAAGCTTTGTTTGAATCAGCGGCCTGGGACAAGGCTGGCGACACATATCAGAGATGGGAAACAGCGGCCAGGGTGATAAAAGACGCTTCCAAGGTAACCGTTTTTATTGCTTCTAATGTTATTACTGCCGGAGGAGCTGCTGCTGCAGTTGGAGCTTTTCAGGGAGTAGCTATTGTGGTGGGCGGCGTATCTTTAGCAATAGAAATTGGCGAAGATATTAATATTGCCATAGGCAATGAAGACAATGCGGCTGTTTTACGCCAAGCCCAAAAGGACATGAGTGTAATAACGCACCTAGTGTCCATTGCATCTCTAAAAGACATTGGAGATCCAAATAATCTTTTTTATATTGCTGACACGGCAGGCAAGCTTTGCGACTATGCCAAAGAAGGTTATGTCTATATTACCAGAGGAGATGACGGTAAAATTTTTGTTTCAAAACAAAAACCAAAAAATGTGAACGTGGCAAAACCGCAGCCTAAAAGTGAGCCGAGCAAGGGGGGTTTGACTGCGGGAAATTATATAGTTGATGGTAAAAAAGTGGAAGTGAAAAAAGAAGAAACCGAGACAATTGATACAGCTGAGGAGTTAAGCCGGTTTGAAACTCCAGCCAAACCAACTATTGACCCGGACAGCACTAAGATTAAAACAGGAGAGGTAAATAATTTGTCTTTAGAAATGCCAGAGGGGCTTAATGGCCCTTTTGATATAGAATCTATTGAAGTTGGAGGATCTGGGGCTGCTGTAGCTCTTCCCTCAGGGTCGGATAGTAAAACCATTGATGGCCAGTTTATATCCAGCAACCCCGGTCTTTATGTGGTTGAGGTAAAAATAAGAGATGCGGATGGCAATATTTATATTTCCAAAACTACAATTTCAGTTGAAGGAGAACCTACGGAACAATCAGAAGAAGATGTGGACATAAATGAATACATAGAGGAAGAGCAGGTGAGTTTGGGCGGAAACGTTACGGTTAATGATTCAATTTATTATGTGCCCGAAGATAACCTGCCCCATAAAAGAAAAGGTTCGGGCACTATGAGTCTAACGATATTGGAAGGCGTTGTTTCCGGTAGCTGTCATATTTCAGCAAAAGATTATTATAAGTGCCCAGCTTTTTTTGGCGACGATGTAGTTGAGACTTGTCTTTCTAGCACTGGGGAGAGGTATGAAGGCGGCAGCTGGATTCCTGATTGGGCAGTTGACTTTCCAGGCGGATCCGTACAAGGCACCTATTATCCTTCAACTGGCAAAATAGAAGCCAGAGTTGGGGAGCATTATTTCACAGGCACTCTCGTGGGTAATAAAGCATCTGGAAAATTTTATTATGAACTTCCGAATGGAGAACC
>CAYXGV010000050.1:0-6928 GCA_964464685.1 uncultured Gammaproteobacteria bacterium
AAAAAGAGCGTATTCAATAAAATTGTCGGTGATAGCGATTTTGAACTTGAATTTGCCGACTTTTTGGAAGGTGCTGACGATGTAATTTCTTTCGCAAAAAATTATTATGAAATTCATTTCAAAATTGATTACAAAAACGCGAGCGGAGCAATTTCCAGTTATTATCCCGACTTTTTCGTAAAGACAGACAGTAAAACAGTTTATATTGTAGAAACGAAAGGGCGAGAAGATTTAGACGATATTGAGAAAATAAAGAGATTGGCACAATGGTGCGAGGACGCAAGCGAGAGGCAGAAAAAAATTGCCTACAAAATGCTATATGTGAAGCAGGAAGAATGGGATAAATACAAGCCGACGAGCTTTAGGCAGTTAAAGGGAGTATTTAAAAAATAATCTAATTTATATTGTTTTATGCGTAAATATACAGGTACTATAATTTGGATAGCGATTATTTTTTTTGACTTTCATAATTTCAATAATATTATAATATAAAAAATATGCTACAGAAAATTAAACAAATCCTCACCCGTCCTGTCTTTGAATTTAAAATCAATTATTCCAAACTGAATCCGAATAATTTTAATTGGGGTAAGTTTAAGGGATTTTTAAAAATGTCGATTCTAGTGTTGTTCGCTGTTTTTTTAATTTTGTTAATAGTTGACGTGGTTAAGAGTGATTTTGTTTCTGACGAAGAAGAAAATTACGAATTTGCTATGGATATTAGTGATATGATTACCGAGTACCTAGATTATAATTATTTTACTCCTGAAGAAAAATTAGGATCTTGCAATGTCCTCGGCATAGAACTACACGGTAATTTATACACATATATTCCATCAACAGATACAGATGAAGATACATATGACGCAACAGCCTCAGAAAATATTGTTTATGATATTAATAAGGCAGAAAAAGATGAGAAAATAAAAGCAATAATTTTAGAAGTGGATTCTTACGGTGGTTTTCCAGTAGCAGGTGAAGAAGTTACTGTCGCATTGAAAAAAGCGACTAAGCCAACGGTGGCCTTGATCAGAGAAGGTGGAGCTTCGGCCGCCTATTTGGCAGCCAGCGGAGCGGATATTATTTTTGCCTCAAAAAGTTCTGATGTTGGTGGTATTGGAGTGACCATGTCATATTTAGAATATGTTAAACAAAACGAAAAAGAAGGTCTAACCTACATTCCACTTGCCTCTGGTAAATTCAAAGACACTGGTGACCCAAATAAATCATTATCACAAGAAGAAAAAAATCTCCTAATGCGTGATGTAAATATTCTGCACGAAAATTTTATCAAAATGGTGGTTGAAAACAGAGGGTTAGATATTGAAAAAGTGAAAAAATTGGCAGATGGCTCTACTATGCTTGGTGAAATGGCTTTTGAAAATGGTTTGATTGACCAAATTGGCGGGATGTTTGAAGTTAAAGATTATTTGAAAGGTGTGATTGGTGAGGATGTAGAGGTTTGTTGGTGAAAATTTTAATTCCATCCACCACCCACCACCCAAGGCGGTCATGAAGGCGGTCAACGAAGGCGGACAAGTGCTTTGAAATTACTTATTTATACTCCGTCAGCTCCACCCTAGGCGGACAGGTTGTTGCGGAGAAGTTGATTTTATCCGCTCTTTCTTTTTTAATAAAAAATATATGGAAACACAAATTATAAAATCACTAACTAAAAATTTTGAATCATTCGTTAATAAAACGGAAAACGGTATAGAATTTTGGTTTGCTAGAGATTTACAGCATCTTTTGGGTTATGATAAATGGGATAATTTTATGAATGCTATTACTAAGGCAAAAATAGTTTGTGAAATAGCAGGAAACGAGATTTTAGACCATTTTGCTAGCGTCGGGAAAATGGTCAAGTTAGGTTCTGGTAGCGAGAGAGAAATAGAAGATATCATGCTTACCCGGTATGCCTGTTATCTAATAGCACAAAATGGTGACCCTCGTAAAGAAGAAATAGCTTTTGCTCAAACATATTTTGCCGTACAAACTAGAAAATTAGAGATAATAGAAAAAAGAATTCAAGATTTTGAAAGATTATCCGCTAGACACAAACTAACAGAAACAGAAAAAGAATTGTCTAGTGTAATTTTTCAACAAACTGGAAGTGATAGAAATTTTGGAATAATTAGAAGTAAAGGTGACAGGGCTTTATTTGGATATACAACACAAGAAATGAAAAATAAATTAGGTGTTTCAAAAAGTAGAGCACTGGCAGATTTTCAGCCAACTATAATATTGAAAGCAAAAGATTTTGCTACTGAGATTACAATTTTTAACACAAAAGAAAAATTATTAAATACAGAAGACCAAATTTCTGATGAGCATGTTATAAATAATCAGAGTGTAAGACATACATTGATAGGTAGGGGTATTTATCCAGAAAGTTTACCTGCTGAAGAAGATATAAAGAAAGTAGAGAGGAAATTAAAATCAGACGAGAAAAAAAGTTTGAAAAAAGCAGATAAATTAAAAAAGTAGTTTAATGATATTTGTTGGTGAGAAAATTAATCCAACATAACTTAAGACTGGGATTGCTTCGTTTCTGATGCGAATCAGGATTCGCAATGACACTGATTTTTCCCTTATTTTAACCAAAAAAAAAGTTATTCACACCCTGGCCTGAGTATTTTACTTGACAGTTTTTCTATAATATAGTAAAATATCGCCAGATTAATCTGATAAGCTAATCATGGCTAAAAATGCAGATGTGGTGGAAATTCGCGGTACAGTTGAAGAATTGTTACCCGGTGCCACTTTTCGTGTAAAATTAGAGAACGATCATGAGATTATTGCCCATCTTTCGGGCAAAATGAGAATGTATCGTATAAGGTTGGGAGTAGGCGACGAAGTTAAAGTCGAACTTACTCCTTATGATTTGTCAAAAGGACGAATAACTTATAGATTTTAAAGAGTATCAACCAGTGCGGTGGAATTCGGCTCTCGTTAGCTGAATGATGATATCGCGGCAGTGGTTGGTATTTTTGTTTACTTAGACGTGTTTTATATGAAAGTACAATCCTCAGTTAAAAAAAGATGTAAAAAGTGCCAGACAGTCCGTCGTTGTGGTGTGGTTTATGTTATCTGCGAAAACCCACGTCACAAACAACGTCAAGGTACAAAAATAAGAAAAAAAGCTGCTTAATTTTTGATAAATATGAGAATATCTGGTGTTACAATTCCAAAAGAGAAAAAAGTCGGTGTTAGTTTGACTTATGTCTTTGGCATTGGTCCTACTACGGCTACAAAAATTTTGGCTGAAGCCAAAATTGATGTCAATGTTAGAGTAAAAGATCTTACTCAAGATCAACAAGATGCCATTCGTGTTATTATTGAAAAAAAATATAAAACAGAAGGTGATTTGCGTCGTGAAGTGTCAAGTAATATCAAACGGATGAAAGATATTAAATGTTACAGAGGTATCAGACATTCAAAAAGATTGCCAGTTCGTGGACAGAGAACCAAAACAAATTCTCGTACCATGAGAGGTAATAAGAGAAATTTGGCTACCAGTGGTAAAAAACCAACTGCGCAAAAAACCTAAACCATAGATTCCGCCCAAGGCGGACAAGTGTTACGAAAATTTCCTATGATGATACCCCGTCAGCTCCACCCAAGGCGGACAGGTTGTTGCGGTGAAATTCATTAAAACACACTGATTATACAGATTTTAAAATAGAGTATGGCAAAACAAGTTAAAAAAATTAATAAGAATAAGAAAAAAGTTATTAAAAAAGTTAGCCATGGCAGAGCTTATATTCAGGCTAGTTTTAATAATACAATTATTACAGTCACTGATCAAAATGGTGATGTATTGGGTTGGGCTTCGGCTGGTATGGTGGGCTTCAAAGGTCCAAAAAAAGCCACTCCTTACGCTGCTAGTCAGGTAGTAAAGAAAGTAGTTGATTCCATTGAGGCTTGCGGATTGAAAGAAGTCAATGTATTTGTCAAAGGGATTGGCGCTGGACGAGAAGGTGCAATTCGTGCTTTCAATGCTAATGGTTTACAAGTTTTATCAGTTAAAGACACCACTCCGATTCCACACAATGGTTGTCGTCCACCAAAAAGAAGGAGAGTATAATTAATTTTATTATATCCAGATATGGGAAGATATATTGGTCCAAAAAATAAAATTGCTAGAAGATTCGGCGCTAATTTGGGTTTGAAAATAAATGCTACCAAAGTCGCTCGTAGATTGGCACAACAACCAGGCGTGCACGGTCCTAAAAAAAGACGTGCTTCTGGTTCAAGTTATGGTAAACAACTTTTGGAAAAACAAAAAGCTAAATATATTTATGGTCTTAGAGAAAAGCAATTCCGAGGTTATGTGACCGAAGCCAATCGTCAAGAAGGTGATTCTGGTGTAAATCTACAAAGATTGCTAGAATTGAGATTAGATAATGTTGTTTATCGTCTTGGTATTGCTGGTACTCGTGCCCAAGCTCGTCAATTTGTTTCTCACAGCATGTTTTTTGTTAATGGTAAGAAAATGAATATTCCTTCTCATATTTTGAAGGTTGGCGATGTAGTTTCTTTGCGAGAAAATAAACAAAAAAAGAAAATCTTTGAAGACTTAACTGAACGATTGAGCAAATTGGATAATCTAGTTTCTTGGTTGATAGTGGATTCAACTAAAAAATCTGGTAAGATTTTGAATTTACCAACTGACAAAGATTTTGATAAAGTATTTGATGTCAAATTGATTATTGAGTACTATTCTGCCAGATAAAAATTTTTTAAAATAAATTTTTTATTTAAAAGGGGAGGTATCCCATCTCGATTTAATCGGGATAGAGCAAAAATTATATGGAACACATATTATTACCTTCTACAATTGAGTTTCAAAATACTGATGAGAAGAACGTGGCTAAGATTGTTATCACTCCTTGTGAGCAGGGTTACGGTGCTACTTTGGGCAATTCTTTGCGCCGAGTAATGTTATCTTCTTTGCCTGGAGCAGCGGTTGAATCTGTAAAAATAAATGGAGTTAGTCATGAATTTTCAATTGCCGAAGGTGTACAAGAAGATGTGGTGGAGATCATTTTAAATTTAAAGCAAATGGCAGTAAAGTGTTACTCAGATGAAACTGTCACATTATCTTTGACAAAAAAAGGTAAAGGAGTAATAACCGCAGCTGATTTTGATAAAAATTCAGATGTTGAAATTATCAATCCAGATTTGAAAATAATGACTGTCACTGATGACAAAAAACAAATTGAAATGGAAATAACCGTTGGTAAAGGATCAGGTTATGTACCGGTTAGCGAAAAACAAGGCAAGAATTTAGATTTGGGCACAATTTTGATTGATTCTTTGTACACACCAATTGTAGATGTGGGCTATAGAGTAGAAATGACTCGTGTGGGTGATGTGACAAACTATGAAAAATTGACTTTGAAAGTAGAAACCAATGGTACTATTAGTCCCAAAGAGGCCATAAATCAATCAACTAGAATTTTGATGGATTATTTTACTTTGGTTTTAGAAGCAACTGAATCTAGTGTTGAATCTGTTAAAAAAGTAGACACAGAAGCTGATGTTGAATCTGAAGGCGGAGAATTGATTAAGGTTAAAGCTAAGAGTAAAAAAAAGGTAAAAGAGAAGATTGTTAAAAAAGTTACCAAAAAAGAAAAGTAAGAATTATTTAAAGGTATGCGTCATAAAAAGAAAAAAATTACATTAGGTAGGGAAAAAGCTCATCGAGAAGTTTTGTTAAAAAATTTAGCCGAGAGTTTGATTTTGCACGGAAAAATAAAAACTACTTTAGCTAAAGCTAAAGCTTTGTGTACAGTGGTAGAACCTTTGATTACCAAAGCCAAAGCCGGTACTTTGGCAGCTAGACGTGGATTAATTAAGGCCTTGTTTACTGATGAAGCAGTTAATAAATTGATGAATGATTTGGGACCAAAATACAAAGACAGAAAAGGTGGTTATACTAGAATAATTAAATTAGCTCCTCGTGATTCTGATTCAGCCGAGGTGGCTAGAATAGAATTAGTATAAGCTTGATTATAGAGATTTAAAAAAGATTACACTGAATAAATATGACAAAAGAAATAAAAAGAAATAAAATTGAGATTGATGCTACGGATCGAGCTCCTGGTCGAGTTGCGACAGAGGCTGCTATGGCTTTGCGTGGCAAAAATAGTCCTGAATTTACACCAAATATTGATGGTGGCGATCGTGTCACAATCATCAATGCTAGTAAATTGAAATTTACTGGTAAAAAGTTGGTGCAAAAAGATTATTTTCACCACACTATGCATCCAGGTGGTTTGCGTCGTACCCCAATGAAAAAAGTTTTTGAAAAAGATCCAACTGAAGTTTTACGCCATGCAATCGTTGGTATGTTGCCAAAAAATAGATTGCGTAATGAAATGATGAAACGCCTTACGATTAAAGCATAATATCAATTAAACAGATTACACATAATAAGATATGGTAAAAGAAGATCAAAATTTAATTAGAGCTGTTGGTCGAAGAAAAACTTCAGCCGCTAGAGTCAAGATTACCTTAGGTAAAGGTGTTATTGTTATCAATGACAAACCATTATTGGAATATTTTCCAGTAAAGCTCTGGAGCAACAAAGTACTAGCTCCATTTAGTGTTGTTGGTAAAGAAAATGGTTTTGATGTGAGCGTTAAAGTAGCTGGTGGCGGTATTAATTCTCAAGCCGAAGCAGTTCGTCATGGTATTTCAAGAGCATTAGTAAAATGGAATGAAGAATGGCGAGCAGTTTTGAAAGCTGAAGGATATATGACACGCGACCCAAGAGCCAAAGAAAGAAAGAAACCAGGGCTTCATCGTGCTAGACGCGCTCATCAGTGGAGAAAGCGTTAAGACAAGATATCATCGCCTCAGCGAGATCCCGTCTTTGTAGCGGGACAAAATACACATAATAAAATACAAAATCCCGCGAAAA
>CAYXGV010000051.1:0-6856 GCA_964464685.1 uncultured Gammaproteobacteria bacterium
TTGTATTTTGTTTCTTTTTTTTACTTTTATTTTTAATTTTCAATCGTGATTGTATTAAGTAGATAAAACATAAACACTAAACAAAAATCCTTCGCACTATTGCGGAGGATTTTTTATCCCCTCTAGAGAGGGGTGCACACTTGTCCCGCCGTAGCTTTAGCGGAGGAGGACGAAGTGGCGGGGTGTGTTGGTCAGAACTAACGAACACACCCCAAGCACTACGTGTCTTGCCCCTCTCAAGAGGGGATTTTAAAATACCATAAAGGCAGTTTTTACTATGAACTAATAACTAAGAACTATGAACTCCGAACCCCGAACTATTTTATAGTCAACATCACAATCTCCGGTGGATTAAATAACCTCGCCCTTGTACCAGATTCGCCAATACCAGAAGTGACAAAAAATTTCATTCCTTCAAATTCATTTAAGCCTTGATACCATTCAGCCGGTAATATGTCATCTACTCGTCCCAATGGTCCGACGAAAGGTAATCTAACTTGTCCGCCGTGGGTGTGACCAGACAACATTAAATCTATATTGTATTTATAAGCTTGGAAAACTGCTAAGGGATTGTGAATCAGGGTAATAGTAGAAATATCTTCAGTTCTTTTTTCTAAAACAGAATAATCAAGTTTATCCGCCCAAATTGAGTCACCGCCGAATAAATAAAATTTTTGTTCATTGACTTCTATTTCTTGCAATTCATTTACTAAATATTTAATTCCAAAAGATTCAACAATTTGTTTGGTTTCTTCACTAACATCGCCAGTACGGTATTTTGGATCATTAATTGATTTGCCACCGCCAATGCCATATTCATGATTACCGTGGATAGCATAAATGGGGATAGTTTTGGCAACTTCAGCCATTGGAGATAAATATTTGGCTTCATTTTTTTCATAAAATTCATTATCTACAATATCACCGACAATAAAAACTAAATCAGGTTTTAATTCTAAAATTCTGTTGGCTACTTTTTGCACGTATTTTTCTTTTTTAGAATTACCAACTTGAAAGTCAGCCACCAAGGCAATTTTAATGGGAGAGTTTATTTTGTCCAAATCAATAGTTTGATAATTTGTGATTATTAAATTTGGTTCAATAAAACTACCATAAAAAATAATAACTGTGGATAGGAGTAATAATATAGAAAAAAATAGGCTTAAATTTTTGTGTTTATTTTCCCATGAGCCTTTTCTTTTTTTTCTGGAATATAATAAAATAACCGCAGGTAGAGCAGTTATTGTGATAAGTAGAATTATCAAGATATCAAAGAATTTCATAATTACCTTTTTGTGCCGCTGGTCGGAATCGAACCGACATGAGTTGCCTCACACGATTTTGAGTCGTGCGTGTCTACCAATTTCACCACAGCGGCTTGCAAATAACAGGTACATTATACAAAATATTCTTTTTTTTGTCAATATGTGTTATAATAAGCATTGATTCCGCCCAAGGCGGACAAGCGGTTTATACCGCGTAGCTTGCTACGAAAATTTCCTATGGTGATACCCCGTCAGCTTGCTGCGGGGAAATTCATTAATACAGATTAAAACTGATTATTTGTTTTGGTGTTAAAATCAGTATAAATCAGTTTAAATCAATGCTTTATGGCCCGTGTAATTTCAGTAGTTAATCAAAAAGGTGGGGTGGGTAAGACCACTACTGCTATGAATCTATCCGCCTATTTGGCAGAAATGGGTAATTTTGTGCTATTGGTAGATTTGGACTCTCAGGGCAATGCTTCTAGTGGTTTTGGGTTTAGTCGAGAGAATTTACCTCATGGTATTTATGAAGCGTTATCACAACAAAAGCGATTACACGATATTATTTTGAATACGGCCCACGAAGGTTTGCGGATTGCTCCAAGCACACCAAATTTGGCGGGAGCCAATATAGAGTTGGTTGATGTGGAACGTCGTGAATTTAGACTTCACGATCTTTTGGAAGAAGTTAAACATGCCTATGATTATATAATTATTGATTGTCCGCCATCTTTGGGTTTACTTACTATCAATGGTTTGGTAGCAGCTGATGAATTACTTATCCCAGTTCAAGCTGAATATTATGCTTTGGAAGGATTGAGTCAACTATTGCAAACTATTAACCTTATCCGAGAACATATCAAGCCCGAATTAAATATTTTGGGTGCAGTAATCACCATGTTTGATAAGCGCACCAAATTATCAGGTGATGTGATGGATGAATTATATAAATATTTTCCAGATACTATTTTCCGTTCTGTTATTCCACGCACTGTCCGTCTAGCCGAGGCTCCAAGTTTTGGTAAATCAATTTTGCACTATGATCCCAACGGCAAAGGAGCCAGAGCCTACGAGAGATTGGCGAGGGAAATAGTTGAAAAACATTCTAAATAAAAGATACCAATATACAAATAATACTAATTATACTAATGCTATACTAATATTTTTCTAGGAAGGAATTCGTATAGCATTAGTATAATTAGTAAATTCGTATATTAGTATATGATTTTATATATTTTCTTTTTAATGTAAATATACTATGGCTTTAGGCAAAGGATTAAATTCACTTATTCCACAACAAAAATTTCGCAAGATGATTCGTCGAGAAACTGGTAGTGTTGATAATGGTGAAAAAGTTTGGCAGATTCCTATTTCTGAAATAATACCAAACTCCGAACAACCTCGGCGTAATTTTTCCCATCAAGAATTGGAAGATTTGGTAGTTTCAATAAAAAAACATGGTGTTTTGCAACCAATTACTGTCACTGAAAAAGATGATGGTGGTTATGAATTAATTGCTGGTGAACGTCGTTTGCGTGCTTCACAAATTGCTGGACTCGCAACTGTACCAGCTTTGGTTCGCAACGCGACTCGGCAAGAAAAATTAGAGTTTGCTCTTATTGAAAATATTCAAAGACAAAATTTAAACCCAATTGAAGAGGCTTTTGCTTATGAACGTCTCATGCAAGAATTTGGTTTGACTCAAGAACAAGTGGCTGAACAAGTTGGTAAAGCACGATCAACTGTGGCCAACATGGTTCGTTTGCTTGATTTGCCAGAAGAAATTCAAAAAGCTTTGATGGATGGAAAATTAAGTCCTGGAAAAGCCAAAGCCCTACTTAGTTTAAAAGATGTTAAAGAACAAAAAGCTGTTTTTGCGAGTATGATGGGCGAGAGTATGACGGTTCGAGATGTAGAGCAAACAGTTGCTGCCAAAGGTCCTCAATCCCGCAAAGGTTCAGTTCGTCGTGATCCAAATCTAATTGCTTCAGAACAACTATTACAAGATCGTCTCGGCACCAAGGTCCACATCACCGGGCGAGGGGATAAAGGTACAATCGTGATTGAATATTATTCTAAAGGGGAGCTGAGGAAGTTGATTTCCGAATTATCTTAAGGAATAAGGAATAAGGAGTAAGGAATAAACAAACCCGTGATAAGCGGGTTTTGTTGTGTTTTGTGTAATTTTTTTATTTCACGATTTTACAATAAACATCCTTAATTTTCTTCAAAAAATCCAATCATAACTTATACCTTATAGCTTATGACTTATGGCTGAATTACTCTTTCTTCTTAAACCAAGCCGGCAACAGACCACCTTGATTTCGGATATAGTTGTTGATATGTTCTTTGGCTGTGTGGGTTTTGACAAATTTGAGCCAGTCACGACTGGGGCCTTTGCGTTTTTTATCAATGATAATTTCGATTACGTCGCCATTTTTGAGGCCAGTATCAAGACTAGTCATTTGTTCGTTGACAATGGCACCGGTGCATTTACTGCCAATCTCGGTGTGGATGTGGTAGGCAAAATCAACTGGGGTAGCGCCTTCGGGTAGGTCAATTACATCGCCTTTGGGAGTAAAAACAAAAATACGCGATTGTAAAAAATCAACTTTTATTTCTTCTAGATCAGATAATTTATTCAAGACATCTTTTTGAATTTCAGCCAATTCCTTTACCCATTGAATTTTTTTGGCTGGTCTTTTGGCGCCGGTTTCATCATAATGCCAATGGGCAGCAGCACCGAATTCAGCTTCTTCATGCATTTCAGCCGTGCGGATTTGAAACTCTACTACTTCGCCGTTGTCAGTAAAAACAGTCGTATGCAAAGATTGGTAACCATTTGGTTTTGGTTGAGAAATATAATCTTTGATCCGGCCCTTGATTGGTTTCCAAATTTTGTGAAGTATTCCCAAAGTAGCATAGCAATCGGCAATTGTTGGTACGATTACACGTAGAGCAACTAAATCATAAATTTTTGCTACTTCATTATTTTTGCGCTCCAGTTTTAAATAAAAACTATAAAGGCGTTTTTTTCTTCCGCTTATAAAATTAATTTTTACTCCGGCGGCTTCCAATTTTTCTTTAGCGCTTTCTTGTAATTTTTCAATAAAAGTTTCTTTGTCTTTTAATCTTTCGTCACGAATTTTTTTGGCTTTTTGATATTCTTTGGGGTAAACATATTCAAATGATAGATCTTCTAATTGGCCTTTGAATTCGTCCATACCCAAACGACCAGCAATTGGGGCGTAGATTTCTAAACTTTCCAGAGCAATGCGGTAACGTTTTTGAGGTGGTAAAGCATCTAATGTGGTAAGATTGTGGATACGATCAGCAAATTTTAAAATCATAACCCGAATGTCTTCGGCCATGGCTACAAACATTTTTCGCAAATTTTCAATATACCTTTCCACCCCACGATATTTTAATTTCCCTAATTTGGTGATACCTTTTACCATACTAGCTACTTCGGTACCGAAGTTTTTTTCTATTTCTTCTAGAGTCACCTTGGTATCCTCGGGTACATCGTGGAGTAGGGCAGCAGTAATGATAATTGGATCAATTCTTAAATCTGCCAAGATGTGAGCAGTAGCGAGTGGGTGAATGATATAAGGTTCACCGGATTTTCTTTTTTGTCCATCGTGAGCAGTTTTGGCAAATTCAAAAGCCAGTTTGATCATATCGGAATCAGATTTGGGGGCGTATAATTCAACTTTTTTTATCAGCGATTCTATTGTCGGTTTTTTGCTCATATTTTTTTTCTTTTCCCATAACATCTATTTTGCCATTTTTTCTTGGAAAAAGCAAGTACTCTTGACAAAAGAGCAAAAATGTGCTATACTATATAAGGTAATGTAAAGGTTAGGTACCTTCAAGGCCTAAGGAAAACTCCAGTTGTAAGACGGGAGTTTTTCTTTTATAACCACTAATTTTAACACAAATCTGCATGAATATATTTTTGGCTTAAGTTAGCTAAAATAATATAAAAGTCCCTCCCTCTATGAGGGGAAGGGACATTTAGGATTTGATTTTTTTCTTTAAATATTATATAGTTTATATGACAGCGGGTCGAGAGCCTTTACATTACCAATGGCATTGAGGCTACCTCCTCCCTGCTGTCTTAAGAAACTATCCGAGAGGATGGTTTTTTTATATAGTTTAAATACAAAATTATTTACAAAATTGATGATAGATACACGGATTTAACTGATTTAGCAAATTTGAACGGATTTGTTTTTATCCGTTTAATTCTTTTAATTCGTGTATCTATAAATGTCTTTAATATTTATTTTGTAAATTAAAAACCCCGCTATGTCAGCGGGATTTCTTTATTTCTTTTTGTTTGTCTTTTTCGCCACTTTCTTTTCTGTTTTTTCAGTTATTTTTTTAACTGCCTTTTTCCTTCCATACTTTTTCTCCGGTGCCTCAGCTATCAGCGTTTCACATTCTTCTTTTGTTAATTCTTCTGGTTTTTTATCTTTAGGTATTTTGGCATTCTTTTTTCCGTCAGTAATATATGGTCCGTAGCGTCCATTTAAAATTTGAATATCAGAGCCAGCAAATTCTTGAATAATTTTGTTAGCTTCTTCTTGTTTTTTGTCAACAATTATTTGCAAAGCATCTTTTAGATCTACTTCGTAGGGATCTTTTTCTTTGATAGAATAATATTTGCTCTTTACTTTTACATAGGGACCAAAACGCCCGATGTCTATTGTAATGTTATTACCTTCTTCATCAGTACCAACGGATTTTGGTAAACTCAAAAGCTTCAAAGCTTGTTCCAAAGTAATAGTTTCAACACTTTGGCCTTTGGCCAGTGAAGCAAATTTTGGTTTTTCTTCATCATCTTTTGAACCCAGTTGAACAAACGGCCCAAATCTTCCGACTCTAGAAAAGATTGGTTTGCCTGTTTTTGGATCAATACCAACTTCACGCATTGATACTGTATCTTCTTTGGATAATTCTTCGGTTTTCTTTTCCAAATTTTCGTGAAAGGGGTGGTAAAAAGTTGAAATAATCGGTTGCCAATCTTTTTTACCTTCAGCAATCTCATCCAGATTACTTTCCATTTGGGCAGTAAATTCATAATCAACAATATCAGAAAAATGGGCGACTAATAAATCATTAACTATTATGGCAATATCAAGTGGCATCAAACGTTTGTTTTCATCTCGTTCTACATAACCACGGGCTTCAATTGTAGATATGGTTGGAGCATAGGTAGATGGACGGCCAATGCCATATTCTTCCATTGCTTTTACCAAGGTGGCGTCAGAATATCGTGCTGGTGGTTCGGTAAAATGTTGTTCTGGTTTTAATTCTTGACAGTCAACTGTTTCACCTTCTTTTAACTCTGGCAACATTTCTTCCCTTATCATTTCCGGATAAAGTTTTAACCAGCCATCAAAAATCATTGATTGACCAGTGGCGCGGAATATGTATGATTTCAGATTTAAGATTTCAGCCGTGCCTACCGGCAGGCAGGATTTTAGATTAACGATATCAATATTGGTTTTATTGAGGCGGGCTTCAGTCATTTGGGTGGCGACGGTTCGTTTCCAAATTAGAGTGTAAAGTTTTAATTGTTGTGG
>CAYXGV010000052.1:0-6800 GCA_964464685.1 uncultured Gammaproteobacteria bacterium
AATTTGGGTAAGTTTTTTGTCCTGTTTGTGTCTATCTATTGGTAAATAGGCACAAAGTAGGAAACCATGTATTTGAAACGCCCATGGTTAGGCTGATGTTGGTATGTACTACCTAAGCGTTATGCAAGGATCCCCACCACGCTGAAGCCAGTAGACACTGCTGTTATCCAGCCCCATGAACCACCACCCCTGTGTCCACGTGCTCTCAAAGCCAGCATGCCAGAGTCGGTGTCCCTCGGTTTTACTGTTTGAGAGACATAGACAGACCTTCTTTTTTAAAGATTCCTGGTCTATCCAATTGGTATCTAGATCCACAATATCCCTGCAGTAGTATATTTGTGGATGTTGGGCGCCAACTGCGAGTGTTATTTCTGTCGGGACTGGATGGAGTCCAATCAGTTCGCGATACCTGAGAAGTTCCCATGTGGTTACTTCGCGAATCATGGTGAACAGCGTTAGAGTCAGACCAATTGGCTTGTCGCCGTCTCCCATAGGGAATACCTGTCTGGTGAAAAGACATGCCTCCGGTGCTTTTGACCAAGAATGTGGTGTACTATATTGCCCCGCGTCAATCATTTCTTGGATCTTCATTCGTGGATCAATCTCAACGCCCAGTTGAACAGAACAGTGCTCAATTGTCCTATCTTTTTTCTTTTTCCACCACATAGTAATCCTCCTAGTTATTAAAATGAACACACAAAGAACATGCCTTGACCATATCTATTTTTTTATATTTTGTCAATAATTATCAACAACCAAACTTGACAATTCGGCTTATTTAATATATAATATAGATAAATAAAAAAAGTGTTGAATAATTTTGACACTATTAAAATATGGAAAACAAAGACATATTAAAGAACTTAGGATTAGATGAACATGAGTCAAATATCTACATGACTTTGTTGCGGTTGGGTGGATCAAGAGCCAGCAAAGTGGCCAAAAGTGTGGGTCTGAAACGCACCACGGTTTATCCAATTTTAAAAGCATTAGCACAAAAAGGTTTTGTCAATGTTTATTTTAGAAAAAATACCAGATTTTATTATGCCCAAAAGCCAGCTCGAGTTGCTTCTATATTTGAAAAGAAGCTGGAGTTATTTGAAAATATTATTTCCAATCTTGAAACAATTGAAAAAAAACAAGCTGAGGTGTTTGGTTTGCGTTTTGTCGAGACAGTAAATGAACTAAAAGAGTTTTATAATGGGATTTTACTTGAGTATAAGAATAAAGAATACTATATCATTGGTAGTGCTCTTGGTTGGGAAAGCTCAGATCCAAAATTTTTTGTCCAATACAGAAAAGATAGAGCAAAAAATAAGATAAAAACAAAGCTTGTTTTGTCGTCCGAGTCAAAAAAAATAAATCCAAAAGAGAAAGAATTACTTAGAGAATATAAATATTTACCAGCTAAATACAAGTTTAAGAGTACAATTGATATTTTTGATGATAAAATTTTAGTTGTAAGTCCGGAATTATCGTCTTTGGCTGTGGTTATTGCCGTGCCGGCCATGACAGACGTGTTTAGAAGTGTATTTGAGGTATTGTGGGATAGTTTTCCTCTTGCCAAAAAGTAAGGTTTGGTGTAGTATTATTGTACTTAAGCCCCCATAGTTCAATGGATAGAACAAGTCCGTCCTAAGGACGAAATGTGCGTTCGATTCGTGCTGGGGGCACAACAAACACGATACAAAATACACGGAATAACCACAGGTCATCCCTCTACAGGGATAAAACACAATTTGTATATTATTCCATGTATTTTGTATTGTGTTATATGGGCCTATGGTCTAGTGGTATGACACGGCATTCGCATTGCCGAAACGGCAGTCCGATTCTGCCTAGGTCCACAAATTGTATACACTAGTGTATACAAAACACAACTATTAAGCACTGGTTGTGTTTTATTTTTAGGTGCTTAAGTCTGTTCCATAGGCAACAAAAGTGGATAAGCTGTGCCCAAAGAGTAGATTTTGGGGATAAGTTGGTAAATTGACCCAATCATTAACCCAATGTTAATTTTTGATTTTATAAAAATATTTTTTAGTTGGCCGTGTAATTTATAGTAAAAACATTTTTAATCCACCCAAGGCGGATGAAATGGTTTGAATTCCTGAAGCTTCCACCCAAGGCGGACAAGTGCTTCTAAAATATTTATTCTTAACCCCTCAGTTTGCTACGGAGAAGTTGATGTGTTTTTTATTCTTTCAAAATAATATTTTCCGTGGAACATTATAGAATAAAGAAAGCAAAAATAGGGGATTTTTTGGTATATTATTTAATAATTTTGCTTTTTAAAGATATAAAACAATGTCGTACAATGAATAATGTCCTTGCGGGTATTATTCATCCTGAGCCCCTCAGGGCGAAGGATCTTTCTTAATACTTATTTCTTGACCATTGTTTAATAGCACACGGATGACACAGATTAAACCGACCTGCCTACCGGTGGGCAGGTTTGAACCTGTCTGTTATTATCTGTTATGCTAAATACATTTTAATTATTCCCGCTTGCTACCCGTTCGGGAAATATAGTGTATTCTCTCGTTGTGGCTCGCTCATACGAGTTTTTTTATTTGTTAAAAATATTAGACACTGTTAATATAATATCGTATTCCATTTTGGCATATTACAATATGGAATATATCATATAATTATTAACCTATTCATTATGTCTAACAATATATACTCAAAAGAACATGGTAAAATTATTGCTAAACTTAAACAAGCCCGTGAAGAATCCGGGTTGGATCAAACACAGGTAGCAAAATTGTTTGATAAAACCCAATCTTATGTTTCAAAAATTGAGTCTGGTCAAAGAAAAATAGATGTAATTCAACTGAAAGAGTTTGCTAAAATTTATAATAAAAAAATTGATTATTTTATAAACTAATTTTATGAATTTAAAAGAATTAAAGGAGAAACTTCAAAAGATAAAAAAGATGGGCTTTGTTAAAACACATCGAGTTAATGATACTGGAATTGGCAAAACATTAGAAGATCTACTTGGGATCAAAGAAAACAATATACCTCTACCTGACATTGGAGAAATTGCTGAACTAAAATCTTATAGAAAAGAAGCAAAATCAATGATGACTTTGTTTACATTAGAACCTCTACCAAAGGGTGGTGACCGCGACCGCACACTACTCGACGGTTTTGGCTATTCTAAAAGAGACAATCAAAGATCAAAAGAATTACACAGCACACTTTCCTGTAAAAAATATAATGCTCAAAATCTAAAGCTTTCAATTGAAAAAGAAAAAATCAAAGTGAAAGGTAAAGATAGACGTCTAAATATTTATTGGGACATGGCATCAGTTGAAAAAAAATTTAACGATAAACTACCTGCTCTTGTCTATGTGCTAGCTAAAACAAAAATAATAAAAGGTGTAGAGCATTTTCACTATAATGAAGCTTATCTTTTAGAAAATTTTGATTTTGAATTGTTTAAAAAAAGGGTGCGAAATGACGATATCGTGGTTGATTTTCGAATGTACTATAGACCAGATGGATCCGTTAGAAATCACGGTACTGGTTTTAGAGTAAAAATGACTAAACTCGATGATTGTTTCTCAAAGAGAGTAAAATTGATTTAACTCTTCCGCAAGACAACTATACTCTCCCTATTTATTGTTTCTTCTAATTCTCCCACCTTGTTGGTTGGAGAATTTTTTTGAGGCATTCTTTTTCCTGGAATATTTCTAACAAATATATCTTCACATGTAAATCCAATTTCTTCTCCCAATTCAGCAATTATAAAATCAGTTGGAATTCTAACTTGTTTTACCATCCTGTTACCAATCACAAGACAAAAATATTTGTTCTCCCCTAACATTCTATATGCTTGTTTTAAGCATTCATTTAAACCGATATTAAAACTAAGTACATCTTTTGCTCTTTTGATATCCTTTTTTGAAATTTTGTCTAATGCTTGCTTTAAATATTCAGATTGTAAATCATGTTCCAACTCTTGCGATGCTTTTCCGCCAAGCAAATCATTATCAACTTTAGAAGCATCATTAGCATCTTCAAACATATCTATCCACTGAGATGACAATCTTGAAAACTGTCCGTAAGCAACAGTTGTACGACTATCCCCATAAGGTGGAGAAGTAATAATACAATCTATTGAGCCATCTTTTATCCCGTTACCTTGGGAAGAATCACCAAATATAATTTTTGTCCATGTATTTTTATCCACATCGTTATAAAACTGTTTCATAGCCCCAATATTTTCTTCGGTTTTCTTTTTAAACAAGGCTAATACATTTGGATTGTGATTCTTTAATTTATCACCCTTTATGCGCACCAGCTTAAACTCGCCGTTTTTCGTATTTGAACATTTTCTAATTATTTCACTAAAGGAAACCATGAAAAAATTCCTCACATCTTCATTTTTTACCTTTTTTATATTTTCTTTTATTTTGGCTAGCTCAATTATAACTTTCTCTTTAAACCAAAACTCTATATTAAAAAACTCAGGTACTTTCACTCGTTTATCCTTTGTTTTTTCTATTCTCTCCAAGAAATTAAAATACTCTTTCGTTAACAATGAAGGATCGATTTCTGTTGTTTTTGCTTTGGCGAGAAAGATTGCCAAAGGATTAAGATCTATCCCATAGGCATTTCTTCCCAAAAGCCTACTTTCAACAAGAGCAGTACCTGAACCACAAAAAATATCACAAATTGTATTGCCTTTTTCGCTATATGTTTCTAAAAGTCTTCGTGCAACTTGCGGTATAAACATCGCTGGGTATGTATGTAAACCGTGTGTGTATGATTTTGTTTTTTCTCCTCTAAAATCCCATGAATAATCTATCCTGCGCACAAGTCTTTGATCGTTAGCTCTTTCTTTTTCTATTTGTGACTCAAGATTTCTAATAATCTTTACTACAACACCTCTAATTTCTACCTCGGTACGAAAAATAGGCAACATCTGTGGATTGGCCGGTTGCAATCTAAACCGATTTTGCTCCCTATAAAATTTTTTCAGAGTAGCTTCATTTTCATCAATAATAGCAACCACCGTCTGACCATTATCTGCACTACTTTGTTTTCTAATTACAACTACATCTCCATCAAAAATGCCGTCATTAATCATGCTGTTTCCGGCTACTCTCAAGGCATACAAATCACCAAATTTACTTACTTCATCTTTTGTTATTGTAATTGTATCACCACCAACCTCAATAGCTTCAATGGGCTGGCCGGCAGCAATAGTTCCAACAACTGATATCTCAATTGTTTGTCTATTTCTAGAAGGGGCAACTGCCCTTGCTCTGTTATTTTGTTTTTGCAAATAACCTGCATCCTGCAATTTTTTGATATGATAATGTGCTGTAGAAACAGATGATAACCTAAAATGCTTCTTAATTTCCTCCAAAGAGGGTGCCATTTTTTGTTTATCAGTGTAGGTGGTAATATAATCTAATACTTTTTTTTGTTTTTTAGTTAACATATACACAGTTTGGTTATTGATTTTCTAAATATTTTCTATTACAATATATTATATAGAAAATTTATAGAAAATTAAAGAGTAACTTATCCACAGTTAATATAAACTTTATGTCAACTAAAAAACAAATACAGGATACATGGGAGGAAGCCAAACCAATAAGAGGCAAAAACCCTAATGTGTGGAGAAAAGACAAATGCGATAATAAAATTCGTTTCGGATCATATGGCACTATTGGAGAGTATGGTTGGGAAATTGATCATAAAAATCCAAAAAGTAAGGGTGGTTCAAATCAAGATAGAAATTTACAACCACTTCATTGGGAAGAAAATCGTAAAAAAAGTGATAAAACAAATTACAAAAAATAATCAAACTATTATGAATAAACACAAACATCTAGAGATGATACAAAATATAATTAATAGACTGTCAAACACTTCTTTTCTTTTAAAAGGATGGGGTGTCACTCTCGTTATTGGCCTGTTTGCACTAATTGTAGAAAACAGAGATATAATTTACATAATAATTGCTTTTTTGGCATTCACTATATTTTGGTTTTTAGATGGATATTTCATATCACAGGAACGATTATTTAGATCCCTATACGATGAAGTTAGAACAATTCAAGAATTTGATATTGATTTTTCAATGTATATAGAAAAATTTTACAAAGGTAAAAACACATGGCTTAGATCTTTATTTTCAATAACTATTTCTATCTTTTATTTACCTCTCATATTAATAATGTGTTTATTTTTATTCTTAATTTAAAGTCCTATGGCAAGAAGAGTATTTTTTAGTTTTAAATACAAGGATGTTTCCTGAGCTATGGTTGTAAGAAATAGTTGGGTAACACAAGGAAAAGAATCTGCTGGTTTTATAGACGCTACAGATTTTGAAAAACTTAAAAAAGAAGGAGATCAAGCAATAAAAAATTGGATTGATAATCAACTCAAAGGTACGTCAGTAACTGTAGTTTTAGTTGGAGAAAAAACTTGTAATAGTCGATGGGTAAAATATGAGATAGAAAAAAGTATAGAAATAGGAAATGGTCTATTGGGAATCGATGTGAGTAAAATAAAAGATTTACAAGGAAATACATCTGAAAGATGTGGCCGAATTCCAAAAGGTTATAATTTTTATTTATGGAATAATGATGAAGGATATAAAAATATGGGTGACTGGATTGAGAAAGCTGCTAAAAATGCCGGACGATAAAATAGACAGTCGGGCATTCACCCTTACCCCTCTGCCCCCTGTCGCCACTTGATTGATTTGACGAACCGCCCCCCCGATTGATAAAATGAAAAAAACAAAAGACAAATAATAATTTACATCCACTAAC
>CAYXGV010000053.1:0-1436 GCA_964464685.1 uncultured Gammaproteobacteria bacterium
TAATGCTGTTCTAATCACAGTTTCATAATAATTAATACAATTCGGTGTGGCCTCTGAACAATCCACACTTAAACAATACATTAATTCTCCACAACTATTGTAACCACACTCTTGATCAGGAGTAAATTCTATTGTTCTATAGCCATTGGTAATTTTCCACTCACCACTAATCACAATTTTATCCTCAGTATCCATCTTAGGTCTATTAACTATTATATTATCAAATGCAGAAGAAGTCGAAAATATTCCTTGCACAGTAATTGGATTCATTGGCTCACTAAAAGTAACTTGTAATAAGCGATTACGAGGTACATTATTCTCGTCTTTATTTGGATTGGTATTTTCTACAACGGGTGGTTCCCAATCAAAATTTACATCGGTCTGAAATTCCCACAAATAGTTTGATAAAGAAAAACCTGGGAAGATACTAACCGATTCACCATTCAATAAATTCTTTTTCAAAATACCTGGTCGCAAATCAACAGTGTACCAAATATCTTCCAAATCACTGCCAATTGGCTCCAAGGGTTTAAAAACAAAGGTATAAGCATTTCCTTCCCCGTCATAAGTTGTCATGGCAGCGGCTGACACCAAAGTTTTACTTTCGTCATCTGACTTATAAATTTCCACAGAATCAGTTATTAATTGATCACAATTTTCTTCATAAAAATTACCCGTATAATCAACATCCAAACAATCGCCATACACTGGTACATTATTAGTTTCATCACAAACTACAATTAAATCATCTTGTCCATAGCAAGTATCATTGGTATTTTCTATTAAACTACTTGGATCTACAGCCTCAGCAAAAGTCACCATAATTGAAGTATTTCGTTTAACGCCAATTTGATCGCGGGCAGGATAATGATCTTTAACAATTAAACCCAGAGCACCACTGCCGGCATAAGTATTGATAGTAGTTTTTTTAACATAATCCGGCGCAGTTCCATTATTGAGTTGGCCGGTTAACATATTCAAAACAAATTGAACAATTGCAAAAGAAGATAAAATGATTGCCAAACCAATAGTCGCATTTATCATCGTCCTCTTCCCCTGAGTAATTTTATCTTCATTACCACCAGCTGTCATGATAAGATAACCAGCATACATCATTATCACAATTGAAATAATTCCCAAAAGACCCAAAACTGCTCTGATAATTCTCGCCACAATCAAACGGATATCCATATTTGACAAACCGATTGATCCGCCGACCACTTCCAAACCAAAGGTATCTGGACTCGGTTCCAAATTTTCAGGTACAACTATCTGGGCCAAGACTGGAGCTAAATTTAAAAACAAAAAAACCGCCACAAAAAAGCCTACGGCCAAAATAGCAGTTTTTTTCCAACTTTTCTTATTTTTTATAGTCCAAGCTAGCATGTTCTCGGATTATTAAAAGAATGAAAATTTTATAATCTGTCATTGCGAGT
>CAYXGV010000053.1:1536-6432 GCA_964464685.1 uncultured Gammaproteobacteria bacterium
CCTTGAGCTTTTTTCATCACTGCACCCATTACTTTGCCCACACCACTGACGTCACTAACCCCCAATTCAGTAATGGTATCTTTAACTATTTTCATCAAATCATCTTCACCCATTTGTTCTGGTAAATATTCAGTTAAGATTTTTATCTCGGCTTCATTTTTTAAAACCAAATCATTTCGTCCACCAGCCATAAAATCTTTAATTGCATCCTTGGTTTGTTTTATTTGTCTGGCAACTATTTGTTGAATTTCTTTATCATCTAATTCGGCTTTTTTATCAATTTCAGCATTTTTGATAGCCGACAATAACATTCGCAAAACCGAAAGACGGAGCTCTTCTCTTGATTTAAGAGCTTCCGTCTGTTGTTTCACGATATCAGCCCTAAGAGTCATAGACTAATATTTCTTTTTAAACTTATCTTCTTCCGGCGGTAGTTTGCCGATTTTACGCAAGTAATTTATTTTGGAGATTTTTTGTGAACGAACCACAGCTTGTTTTTTTTGCAAATTTTTGCTTTTGGCTGGCTGAAAAAACTGAATTTTACGAGCCTGCAAAAGCTTGCCTGATTCCATCCAACGTCTTTTTACACGCCTGATAAAGGCCTCAAAAGATTCTCCTTTTTTCCTTTTTATTTCTGACACAATTATTCACCTCCTCGTGAATAGATTAGTTAATTATACCTTCTTTATTATACACAATAAAAAATATAAAGTCAAAAGTCTATAAAAGATACTAATATACAAATAATACGAATTATACTAATGCTATACAAATATTCATTGTTGTCGGATTGAAATTAAACAATACTTTTTTACATCACCAAAATTTTGTTTTGAAAAATAATTAACAAAGTAAACATTAGTATAGCATTAGTATAATTAGTAAATTCGTATATTAGTATGTTTATCTCATATTTCGTATCCTTTATTACTTTTTTAGCTTTTTATCTAATTCTGTTTTGAGTTTTTTCTGGTCTACAATCTCTTGAATACCTGATTCCATATCTCTAATAATAATGGTTTTATCTTGAACTTCTTTTTGTCCCAAAATTAAACAATATGCGCTCTTTTGTTTATCAGCTATTTCTAACTGGGCCTTCAGAGCTGTTTTACCCAAATTATGACCAACTATGATTCCCTCTTGACGTAAATTTTCAATTATTTTTAATGACTTCATCCTGGCCTGCTCACCTAATTGAGCTAAAAATATTTTTGAATTAACGTCCTCAATTTCCATTTTACCTTCTTCAATTTGTTTGCGCCAAGCCAAAACCACTCGTTCCAAACCAATTCCAAAACCACAAGCTGGGGTAGCTTGTCCGCCCAATTCTTCTACCAATAAATCATATCTACCACCACCGCCCAAAGCGCTTTGCCCGCCCTCCGAAAAGGAGGGAGATCCTTCTTCACTTTCTTCAGTATAAATTTCAAAAACTGTTTCAGTGTAATAATCTAATCCTCTAACTAAAGTGGATTTCAATACATAAGGTATTTCCATTTCATCCAAATATTCCAATACTTTCATAAAATAATTTTTTGAAGCTTCGCTCAACCAATCAATTATTTGTGGAGCTTCTTCAATTACAGTTTGGCATGATTCTTCTTTGCAATCTAAAACTCGCAAAGGATTTTTGCTAATCCGCTTGCGACAATTTTCACACAAATAACTTCGTTTGGTACGCAAATAACCAACTAATTCTATTATATAATTTTGTCTATCTTCCAAAGTACCAATACTATTAATATGAATGTTTGTCTTTATACCTAAATCTAACAGGAAGTTGTAAGCCACGGAAATTGTTTCGGCATCCATAGCTGGATCATGAACACCAAAATTTTCACAACCAAATGAGTGAAACTGGCGATAACGTCCGGCTTGTGGTCGATCGTGACGAAATAGCGGACCCCAACACCATACCTTTGTTGGTTGGGGTAGGCTTAACATACCATGACTAATATAAGAACGAACTACACCAGCTGTAAACTCTGGACGCATACCAACTTTACTACCATCTCTATCTTCAAACACATACATTTCTTTGTCCACCACATCAGTACCACGACCAATTGATTTGACAAACAAACTAGCATCTTCCAAAATCGGAGTTTCAATATAACCATAACCATAAGCATCACAAACATCTTCTGCTGTATGATACATTTTTTTCCAAAAATACTGATCTTTTGGCAAAATATCTTTCATACCACGCAACAAAGAAATAGTTTTAACTTTAGAAACCTTAACATCAGCGGTGGCCACTTCTTTGTTTTCTGTTTTAGCTGAGGCCTTTCTTTTAACAGCTTTCTTTGGATCTTTTTTAACATTCACTTTAGTTTTTTTATTTGTCATAATTTTATTTTTTCAATGATACCCACAGGGCATCCCTCTTTGGGGATAAATGATAAAACGATTGTCATCCAATTATTTTACGAACTTTATGGACTTTATGAACTTTATGGACTTTATGGACTTTATGGACTTTATGGACTTTATAACTATAAATCATATTCCGGTGCGGAAAACTTAGTAATTCTGGTAAAGGGCCAGCCCCGTAAAAAAGCTCGGCCGACTATTGTACCCTCATTAATTGGCCCAAAGCGACGAGAATCGTAGCTAGCATCACGATTATCACCCAAAACAAAATATTGATCTGGCCCAATAGTTTGAATAATTGATCCAGTCGTATCTTCAATTAAATATATTTCTTCTACCACCATACCCTGAGGATGTTCATCATTGTAAATCACGACCTTATTATCCTCTACTTTTATTCTCTCACCAGGTAATCCTAAAATTCTTTTTAAATAATAATCTTTGTTATTATCTGGAGCTTCAAAAACTATTACTTCCCCTCTTTGTGGTTCACGAAAACGATAACTTAATTCATCAATTATCAAATAATCTTTTTCATAATAATTTGGTTCCATTGACTGACCTTTAACATAAAATGGTTTGAACAAAAAATATCTGACCACACCAATAGTAACACCAGCCAATATAACTATTTTTATCAATTCCAAAAAAAATGTGCCAGCTACTGCCAAAAAGTTTTTTTCTTTTTTTCCGACTGTTTGGGGAATATCAATATCTTCAATTATTTCCTCTATTTTTTCTTCAGTTTTTTTAACCATAGAACTTGTATTTTAAACCTTAGAATTTTTAGTATTATACACCTTTTTTTTGAAAAAAGCAAATGAAAAGCCGTCTTACCAGACAGCTTATGGTGGGCGATCGAGGAATCGAACCTCGGACCTCTACATTATCAGTGTAGCGCTCTAACCATCTGAGCTAATCGCCCTTTAAAAAATCAAAATAATTATATACTATACTCCAAAAAAAATCAAGACCTCTAGTGGACCCAAGAAGATTCGAACTTCTGACCTCTACAATGTCAATGTAGCGCTCTAACCAACTGAGCTATGAGTCCACGCTGTTGGGATTAATGTCTAAAATAATACACCAAAATTAAAATTTAGTCAAGAAAAAACTCCGAATTATCGGGGTTTTTCAGATCCTTGGTGACTGGACAACAATATCTATATCCCTAAGTATAAGTGGGTGGCCGCAATCCTAATCCACGGATCAGGATAATATGAGCTTCCCAATACTAAAGATATGTCGGATATGATATATGCTGCCCAGTTTTCAGGATCAATTATAGTATATTATGAATGAGAAATGGTGTCAAGAAAAAATATCAACAACTTTTTTAACTTCCGTTTAGATATTTTTATATAGCTATTACGTAATTAATTACATAATAAAATACATAACAAAAATATACAAACGGAAGGTGGCAACACATACGAAACCACCCCCCTATAGATCACTTACTGGGTTGCCTTCTTTGCTGATTTCTCAGCTTTTTCCTTAATCTCTTATTACTAACCATTCTCCCCTTGGTCGGTAATATATCCTTTTCTTTTTTGACCAATTTTCTTGATCCAGCCTCATTGTGTGGAAAGTCTTTAAAAGTATAAACAAACTCTCGGTCACGACCGTTAACCTCAACGGTCAAACTAATCTCCACCGGTGACATTGATAATGAAGATACAACCCTAAGGCTACTGACTTTGGTTCGCATAACTGCGAGCTCCAAAACCAAATCCCTTACCGCCGTCACCACATGTTCACCACAACTCTCACGGACACGAGCCAGACACTTACGTACTTCTTCAACTGGTCCACCAAAACCACCCCTACTGTAAGAATCCAGTAAACCGAGCAACTTCTCTTTGTCCAACTGCCACGACAAAAAATCTGATTTTTCCATAGTTCCCCCTTATGTTTTTACTTCTACAATAATTATAGCCAAGAAAAAAGATAAGAGTCCCCTTTCTTGGCTATAATTATTATTTTTTATGTGTTGCCTAAATTATAAAGAACCAAAGAACAACCATATTACTTTCTCTCATCATCCATATAAACATGCAAATATTCAGTCTTGTCGTAGTCAAAAATTTCACCCTCAACAAAAAATCTTTTAACCTCGGCCTCAGCTGTTTCTACACTATCAGAGCAATGGACCACATTACACATACCCATAGCAAGATCGCCACGAATAGTACCACCATCTGCTTGACCGGCATTTGTCACGCCAGCAATCAAACGAACGGCTACTACAGCATTTTTTCCTTCAGCACAAATTGTCACCACTGGACTTGATTTCATAAAACTTTCCAAACCAGGATAAAATGGTTTTTCTACATGATGAGCATAGTGTTCGCGTAATTTTGCTTCGTCTAATTGCATCATTTTCAAACCAACGACTTTCAAACCCTTCATTTCCAATCTTTTCAAAACTTCACCAACCAAACCACGCTGTACACCATCTGGCTTGATTATTAAAATAGTTTTTTCGTAAATGCCATTGAATTTCATATAAATTTAGTTTAA
>CAYXGV010000054.1:0-6127 GCA_964464685.1 uncultured Gammaproteobacteria bacterium
CACATAACTGGTATATATACAAAATCATTCTTCAAAAGATCCTGATTTTGTAGTATAATGGGAATATTATTATCCCCAATTATATGCCCGGACTTATTGAAATTATAACAAATGAGATGAAATTACGCAACTATAGTCTTGAAACAATCAAGTCTTATGTCAGTGCTGTTAGAAATTTATATAATTATTATAATAAACCACCGAGAGATTTGAATTACGAGGAATTAAAAAAGTTTTTGCTATTTAAAGCTGAGCAGGGGAGTGCTCCACAAACTATATCTCTTTATGCTAATGCTATAAATTTTGTTTACCTCCAAATATATAAAAGAAAAAACTTTGAAAAAATAAGACATCCTAAAAAATCTAAAAAACTTCCAGTTGTGCTTAGTCGAGATGAAATTGAACTTATTTTTTATAGTACAACTAATGATAAGCATCGTGCAATGTTGAAGCTTGCATATGCAAGTGGATTACGAGTTAGTGAAGTTGTTTCCTTAAAGGTTCAAGATATAGATTTTGATCGCGATTGTATTCATATTAAGGGAGCAAAAGGAAAAAAAGATAGAATCACAATTTTGCCAGAAAAGTTAATTACAATTTTAAAAAAATATATTATAGGACGTGGGATTAATGAATATATTTTTGAAAGTGAACGAGGTGGTAAGTTGACAACAGCTACCCCACAAAAAATATTTGCAAAATGCTTAAGTAGAAGTGGAATAAAGAAAAAAGCTAGTTTTCATTCACTTAGACATAGTTTTGCTACTCATTTATTAGAAAATGGAACTGATTTGAGATATGTACAAACTATATTAGGCCATGCTAATATAAGAACAACCCAGTTATATACTCAAGTGAGTAATCAAAATATTAAAAATATAAAAAGTCCTCTATGATTTGGACAAAATTACCAAAACCAATTTTAGCTCTTGCACCAATGGCAGATTATACCGATGCGCCGTTTTGTCGTATTTGTCGCGAAGTGAACCTCACCCCTGACCCCTCTCTTTGTAAAGGAGAGGGGAACCTTTTGCGTCCATTTGTGATATTTCGCGAAATGGTGAGTGCCGAGGCGATTGTGCGGGGGAGTGAAAAGACTTTGAAAATGTGTGAGTTTGAAGAAATTGAGCGACCGGTGGTGTTGCAGTTGTTTGGAAGTGATCCGGAAGTGATTGTAGGGGCGGCGAAGATTTTGGTTGGCCAACACCCCCCTTTATCCCCCCTTATTAGGGGGGAAGTGTTGCGACCTGACGGGATAGACATCAATATGGGTTGTCCGGTGCCAAAGATAGCCCAAAAAGGCAGAGCTGGGGCAGCTTTGATGAAAGACCATGAAAGGGCCGTAGCGATTGTAAAAGCTCTAAAAAAGGTCGATTTGGGGCTTCCAATCAGTGTTAAGACCAGGCTTGGTTGGGGTTCTGAAGACGAGATTTTGCGATTTGCACCACTTTTGGAAGAGGCTGGTGTGGATGTGCTTACAATACATGGAAGGACCAAAAAACAGGGTTATTCAGGTCAGGCAAATTGGGAGATGATAGGGAAGGTGAAGAAGCTGTTGAGTATTCCAGTAATTGCCAATGGGGATATAAAAAATAGTGAAGATATTGAGCGGTGTCTTGAAATTACGGGCGCGGACGGGGTGATGATTGGGCGGGGAGCTTTGGGAAATCCGTGGGTATTTGAAGGAAAAAGTAGAAAGTATAAAGTAGAAAGTGACGAATTGAGACGAGTTGTATTAAGACATGCTGAGTTGCATTTGGCGCATTATGGTGAAGAATTTGGATTAAAAACTTTTCGGAAACATTTGTTATTTTATTTCAAGGGGTTTGAAGGAGTGAAAGAATTGCGACAAGAGTTGGTAAAAGTGGAAACGATGAGTGATTTGAAAAATAGCTTAAAAAATATTAAATAAGTTAACAAATAATATTTCTATAAACGGATAATACTAAATTATCTGTTTTTGTTTTTTTGTTTAAATGTTTTTGTGTTTGTGTGTTTATGTATTTAAATAACACACGGTTGACAAATCTTATTTGGTGTGGTACTATTTTTTAGTAATCAGTTTCATGGGGGGACTGGTTATTTCAACCATTGTAGCACCTAGGGGGTGTTTATGAGTACTGGAAGAATTGTTGCTCGTGTTCTTAGGGTTAGTTCAGAGGAGGCAAAGAGAGAACAAGAAGTGGGTTTGGCTGCTGAAGCTGCTACTAGACAGAGAATTTTGGATCAAGTTGCCGAACAAAAGAGGAAGAAGCAACGAGGAGGCAACAAGAGGGTTATCATACCCAAAGTGGTTGTGCAACAGGCTGAAGTTGCAGGAGAAAGCGCTCGTCGACAAGCCATTGCAGAGTATCGTATGGTCACGAGAATGCAGTTGCAGGTGGACTCGGGAAGTTTTGAGACACTGTATTTGACCCCAGTACAGGGACCCAAACTCTATACGGCCTATGGGAGACCTCGTCTCAATGGGCAGGATCGCTCTCATCGAGTCCATCGGATTCATTTTGAGAACACAAAAGCCCGCCAGAAGGCCGGTTACGGGGACCCCATCTATGATGAGATGGTGTTTGTTGGTCCTTTCAACTAGGGGATGAAATTGGTTCCTTCTTACTACGTCCTTCCGCTCTTCTATATCTATTAGAGAGCAAGGGTCCAGTGGTAAACAAAAACCACCCGCGACTCGATTTGTTTTCAAATATTGAAGATAAATCGAGGAGGATAGGGTGGTTTTTGTTTATAAGTTCATAAAGTATAAAGTTTATAAAGTTAATTAGATATTGTATAATTTGACTCCATTTCAAAAATATTATAAAATAAACACACTGTTAGGAGCGCTCCACTTTGGGGCTGAGAAGTATCCTTGGAACCTGATCTAGGTAATACTAGCGAAAGGGAATACAGACCACAGATCTTAACACGAATCTACACGAATCGGTTGAGATAGTGTTTTTGATTTCCCTTGTCATAGGGATTTTTTGTTTTATTGTGTCATTGCGAGGAATGAGAATACATGACGAAGCAATCTCAGTGCATCAGCAACGTTGCAACTCCACTGGGATTGTCGCGTCGTTATTTCATACTCCTCGCAATGACAGAAATTTATATGAAAATATTAATCATAGTAAATGGAAATATTAATCAGCCGGATTTTTATCAGAATTTAATAAAAGTTTCTGATATGATTATTTGTGCCGATGGGGGAGTGAATCATTGCGAGGCTTTGCAAGTCGTGCCTGATTTTGTGATTGGTGATTTGGATTCGGCTGATAAAAAAGTTTTGAAAGAATTAGCCAAAAATGATAAAACACAAATAATAAATGATCCAGATCAAGACAAAACTGATTTGGAATTGGCAATAAAATTGGCTCATGAATTTGACCCAACAGAAATTTTTATTATTGGTGCGATGGGGGATAGGATGGATCACACACTTGGTAATATAATAAGTCTTTCAAAAATAAAAAATGGGATCAAGGCAAAAATAATTGATGAAAAAAATGAGATTGAATTAGTGGAAAATTTTTGTGAGATTATTGGAAATAAAAATGATATTGTGTCTGTTATCCCGTTTGGATTAGTTCACGGATTAAATTATGAAGGGTTAAAATGGAATGTAAAAGAAAAAGATGTTGATTTTGGTTGGTTTGGTATTTGTAATAGGCTCGACGGTGATAAGGCAAAAATAAATTTGGAGTCGGGGAGAATATTAGTTATTAGAGCGAGGGATTAAAAATCTGTCATTGCGAGGAGTATGAAATAACGACGCGGCAATCCCAGTCTACTTGCAACGTTGCCACTATACTGGGATTGCTTCGTCGCTCTGTATTTCATCAGGACTCATCGCAATGACACTTTAATTTTTTTATTTACTAAAACCTAATTAATTTATAATTTCTTAAAAGAAAAAGTATATTTATATACATCTTGATGATGTGGTTCATAATGCTTTTCCTTCGAAAGATCCCTCGTCGTTCACCTGCGCTCACGCTTGGTGACCTCGCTCGGGATTATTGTAAAAACCACTATGCCAGACCTCTCAACAATAGATTATTCAATCATCGGAATATATTTTGTAGCAATAATCCTCATTGGTTATTTTGTAAAGAAAAAAATAACCAATGTGCCAGATTATTTTTTGGCTGGGCGTAGATTGACCTTGCCGATTTTTGTCGCCACGCTGGTCAGTACTTGGTATGGTGGCACTATGGGAGTTGTTGAGTTGTCATTCGATTATGGAATAGTGAACTGGCTCACACAAGGATTTTTTTGGTATCTTAGTTATTTATTTTTTGCATTTTTTTTGGCGCGAAAAATTCGTGAGTCAAATCTCTATACAATTTCTGATCAGCTAGAAAAATTTTATGATAAAAAAGTTAGATTACTCGGCGCGATTTTTAATTTTCTCTTGGTCACACCGGCTCCATATATTTTATCTCTCGGCGTAATATTTAGTCTAATGTTTGGTTGGCCAGCCTGGGTAGGAATTGTACTCGGATCTATTATCACACTTTTCTATACTTATCGTGGTGGTTTTGTAGGCGATGTAATAACCGATGTGATTCAGTTTTTTCTAATGTTTGTCGGTGTTGGTCTTATTATTCCTTTTGCTATTGCTCAGTTTGGTGGATTAGAATTTCTACAAGCCAATTTGCCAGCCAGCCATTTTGCCTTAACAGGGGAGTGGACTACGCAGATGATTTTGGTCTGGGGTTTTATCGCTTTTTGGACTCTCGTTGATCCAAGTTTTTATCAACGCTGTTATGCGACAAAAGATTCCAGTATTCCCAAAAAAGGAATTTTGATTTCTATTTTATTTTGGCTTGTGTTTGATGTCTTTACTACTACCATCGGTATGTATGCCAGAGCTACTATGCCAGAGTTAGATCCGGTCACAGCCCTGCCAACTTTTGCAACCGCAGTTTTGCCGACTGTTTTTGTTGGATTATTTTTTACCGGCTTGCTGGCTTCTATCATGAGTACGATCGATTCATTTACTTTGCTCGGGGGTATGACTTTGTCGCATGATATTTATAAAAAAGTTTTGAGGCCTGATATAACTGAGGCGCAAGAATTGAAAGCAACTAGAATTGGAGTAGTGATAACATTAGTTTTTTCTGTCATCATTGCTTTGTTTGCCAGCTCAATTATTGGCATCTGGTACACGATCGGCACTGTTGGTATTTCAGCTCTTCTTGTTCCAATTTTGTTTGGTTTCTTCTACAAGAAAAAAATACCAGCAAGCGCGGCATTTTATAGCATCATCTTTGGAAGTCTCACTGCTGTAGTCTGGTTGGTCTGGGGTTACACACACCTAGACTATGGCTGGCCAGTTTATTGGTTTAATATTGAACCAATGTATCCGGGATTGCTGGCTAGTTTGGTTGTGTTTTTGGGAATTTTAACACGGAAGACACAGAAGGTAATGGGGGACACGGAAGTTTAGAACGTACTTTGGTACGTACTTATAGTACGGTCTATAGTACGTACTATTTTAATTAGAATTATAGATAGGGGGACACCCCCTATTACCCCCGCGAAAAAAAGAATGACCCGCCAAGTAAAATCTGGCGGGTCATTCAGTGGTTGGGGGAAGGTGCTCGTGGTCGTTAGACCTCGAGACCCTCCACTTCCGTGGGGTCAAGTTTGGATTCACCTTTGGGGAAGATCACGTATAGCACTCCTGGGAGGGTGAAGTACAACACTCTGTTCTGCTGGACGTTTTGCAGTCTTGCCTTCTTGGGGTTGATGATCAATGAGGAGTGCTCCGGGTTGGACAACTTCCATTTTTTGGAGCCCCCCTGATGTATCACCGGCATCTCGGCCATCCACTTCGTGGTGATGTGGATAAATCCGTTCCTGAGCCTAATCCTTTCAATGGGTCCACGGAAGATGGATTGACCTTTGTGACACTTAATATCTCCCCCTACTAGATCTGTGCGCGCTAAAACATCTTTCCAGTGCATGTTTACCCCTCTCGGTTTGGTTGATGACCTTGGTTTCACTGAATATGTATGTATCATTACAAATATAAGGGGTTTTGTCAAGTTTTTGTTTGTATTATTTACTATACAGAAGACACAGAAGGTGGTGGAGGACACGGAATTTTAATAACAGAAAACCACCCTTC
>CAYXGV010000055.1:0-5870 GCA_964464685.1 uncultured Gammaproteobacteria bacterium
TAATAATATTTTAATAATATTTTAATAATATTTTAATAATATTTTAATAATATTTTAATAATATTTCGCTAATATCTTTTAAAACATAATAATTACTCTGTTCCACCCCCGAAGAGGCGGAACATAATAATAATTAATATTATAGATTTCAACTTAAGTTTAAGTTACAAACAATTACACCTGACATTTTATAGGGTCGTTGGCACATATTCTTCATAATCTGTCATGGTCGCAGTTCCCAACTTATTCAAGACAAAGGTAGAGATTGCATAGGCACTCAAGACAATTGCTAAACCAATAATACCAGAGAAGATAATCTTACGAGCTTCCCCGGCTTTTTCTTCATTACCACCAGCAGTCATCCAAACGAAACCACCCCAAAGTACAATCACGACAGCTATGATACCCAAAAGACCCAAAGCGACCTGGATAATAGTAGCAATTGTTCCCCTTACATCGTCTCCACCCAATCCGGTTTTGGTTTGGATAGTCTCCATTCCAAAATCAATTGTATCTTCACTAATACACTTTCCATCAGCAGAACATACTTCAGCATCGCCACAATCGCTACTTACAACACAATCAGCACTAGCAACCCCCAATACGTTACTAGGGACTAAAAAAATTCCCAAACACAACGCAAAGGCTATGCTTAATGCCATTTTATATTTTGCTAATTTTGTTAACCAATACATGTTATCACCCCCTTTCAATTAGAAATAATGATTACTTTACCCCATCCTGCTATTGAGGAGGGGATATAGTAATAATTACCATTTAAACCATCGTAAAACCAAACTATGGTGTTACAGGTAAATCTGTATCTGCCTTTGTGGCTATAGACAACTGGTTCAAGACAAAGCTGGCAATTGCATAAGCACTCAAGACAATTGCTAAACCAATAATACCAGAGAAAATAATCTTACGAGCTTCTCCGGCTTTTTCTTCATTACCACCAGCAGTCATCCAAACGAAACCACCCCAAAGTACAATCACGACAGCTACGATACCAAGTAAACCCAAAGCCACTCTGATAATACTAGAAATTGTGGTACGGACATCTTGATCACCCAAACCAGTATCACTGCCATAACTAATACCAAACATATCATCTGCAGCTGTAGCTGGCAAAGCCGGAGCTATTATCATACCAATCATAAAAATAGCAACAACAGTCAAAACGATTTTATATTTGGCTAATTTTGTTAATAAATACATGTTCTCACCCCCTTTCAGTTAAAGGATTTAGTTTGTTTTTTCATAATTATTTTTGTAACATTCTATATAACGTTTTTATACCCTTTATGGTGATAGGGGAACACTTGCCGGAATTTTCGTTACTTCCGCTGGTCCAGAGCTTTGCTCCGCCTGTTGCCTGGCCCCAATGCCTTGCAATACTATTCCCATTATAGCATAACTTCCGAAAACTAGGAATAGGCCAATTACTGCCCACAACATCGCTTGACTGCCTTTTTTTATTTTTTCAGGACTACCAGCCGAAATGAGCCACAAAAAACCACCATAAACAAAAACCAACAAAGTGACTGAACCCAAAATTCCCATTCCGGCATTTATTAAATTACTTAATATTACCCGAAAATCCGTGACATTATTGCTTAGGGGGTTCTCAATTTTCACCCAACTGACCCCACCAGCGGCCGCTGATCCAGCCGTGTTACCTCCTCCGCCAGATAATGTAGACACACTACCAGCCACAGTCGGAAGACTAGCAAGACCTTCTGTTATCACAGGGGTACTTGGCGTTGCGACTGGGGTTGGAGTTGGAGATGGTGTTTTATCCCCCCACTCACAATTTCTAAGTTTAACATAAACATTTTCACTGTTAACATGTTCTACTGAATCGACACAATCTTCTGACTTGGTTATGGCAACCTTGCGCTGCAAATAACCCGTTATAATTTTTTCTTCACTATCATAATAATCACAATAACACCCCAAACCAGGTGCTGGGGGCTCTTTATAAACACAATCCTGATAATGTGTATTATTTACGACATCTTCAAAAGTAACTTCTTTACATTTTTCTGGAGAGACACCTATTAACAGATCGGGGAAAATGAGAGTTTGATTTATAAACTGCACAGTACACCTACAGGTTCCTTGACTTGAATCAACCCAACGACAATTTTTATATTCATAAGATACTGTTTTGGTAACACCTGCTTCTATTTTACTTTTGGACTTTAGCTGATTTATGCAATTACTCTCTACAAACGGCACAATATTATTAAAAGACGTAACTTCTGTTTCACCATTCAAAACATCACAAAAACAAGTACCAATTGGATCAACTACCTCGGATTTTACTATTTTTGTGCCAACCACAAAAAAACCCAGCAAAAACATTATTAGTAAAAAAATTTTTAATTTCATAAGCTCTTACAAGGATATAATTATTTTTGTAACATTCTATATAAAGCGCTTACAACCTTTATGGTTCTAGGGAAACACCTGTCGGAACTCTCGTTGCTTCCGCTGATCCAGAGCTTTGTTCCGCCTGTTGCTTGGCTCCAATGCCTTGTAATATTATTCCCATTATAGCATAACTTCCGAAAATTAAGAATAGACCAACCACTGCCCACAACATCGCTTGACTGCCTTTTTTTATTTTTTCAGGACTACCAGCCGAAATGAGCCACAAAAAACCACCATAAACAAAAACCAACAAAGTGACCGATCCCAAAAATCCCATTACAGCATTTATTAAATTACTTAATATTACCCGAAAATCTGTGACATTATTTTTTAAAGGACTATCAAGTTTCACCATAATAACCCCGCCTGCGGCTGCTGATCCAGCCGCTTTACCTCCTCCTCCGACTACCTCGGATTTTACTATTTTTGTGCCAACCACAAAAAAACCCAACGAAAACATTATTAGTAAAAAAATTTTTAATTTCATATTAAAGTAAAGAATTGCTCCATCCCGATTCTCATCAGAGCTCGCTCCAAAAGTGGACAAATGCAGTGACATTATATTTTAATGAAACTCTGTGGCGGTAAAACTATCAGAAACTTTCAAAGCATCCAACATAAAATCAACTAGCAAAAAGGCACTGAGCGATATCACCATACCAACCACCGCAGCCACCATAATCTCACGACCCTTTTTAACTCGTTCAGGACTACCAAAAGAAGTGACAATTGTAAAACCACCATAGACAAAAAAGGCAAAAGCAAATGAACCAATAATAGCAAACATTCCGGAGCCAAAATTAATTATGAGTTGCAACAAATCATTTACATTTCTACAAGTCCCAGAAAAAGCACAGAGAGGAATAGCTCCACCTTTACCAGCATAGTTTTGAATCTCTTTAGTCTGGTAAAGCCCCTCGTAGTACGCCAATCTTTCGTCTGTTGACCACTGGCTGGTTGGTTCGGAACTGCCTGCGGGTGAGCCAGCAGATGCCCCAGGAGTTGCCACGCTAGTTGGCCCAGGAAATGTTCCAACCTCTTTTTCTTGACAAACTGTACCGACATATTCACAACGTTCATTACCTGTTTTCTCACATTCGTTTTTGCATTTAGGACCTTCTTTTGTACAATCAAAACTTTGTATATAACTTGCACAAGATACCGGATCCTTAATATTGATTTTCACAGTTCTATAATAAAAGATGCCCGTATCCTCACTGTTCTGTATAAAAAAATACAAAATTTTGCTCTCCCCCACTTTTAATTTTGTTTTATTGAGGTCAATTTTTAATGTATTAATTTCGTTTCTGTTTACAAAATCAAATGTAAATGCTGGATCTTCATCACAATTAACACACTCTACATTCATAAAACCATTGTTTATCCCCGCCCCCAAATTTACTTCCCCTTTTTTGTACATAGAAACATCACCCTCATAATCAGTTTCGCCGGCATTAAATATTCCTTTCCATGTTATTGTTCCGTTTTCTGTGCTCCAACTACAATTATTACTATAAACACACTTATTGTAGCCCACTGGATCCGAAAATTTACACCTTTCAATTCCACAGGAATTAATATAATTAACTTTATTCGCCCACTCTTCACATTTATCAATTGTTCTTTCTTCAATTTTATATTGTGTTGGCGCCCAATCCGTTGTTATTTCTCTATCACAAGAATCCAACTTGCTAACAGTGTCCTCATTATCTGGCTTTAAAACAAAATCTATATGTTCATTTGAGAGGACAGTATTTTCATGTTCACAATCACAAATAATATACCAGAGTTCCACGTCATCATCATATTTTTCCACATTAGCAAAAACATTTTGGAAAATAAAAAAACTAAAAAATAAAAAAAATATAAACAAACTCCAGCCCGATAAATTGCGTGGTAAAATTTTTAATTTCATATAAAAAGGCTTGAAAGGCCTGAAAAGCTGGAGATGCTTAAAAGGCTTTTTTAAAAATAATTATTTTTATCTCTAGTTATCTCTATTTATCTCTACATTATCTCTCTCTTTCTTTGTTTTCGTAATTTCGTATATTTCGTATTTCGTATCCCGTATCTCCACCTAATTACATCGTCTGCTGAATTATCCTGGAGGCCTGTTTGATCAGTTCTATATTGCGTTGTATTTCAGTTTGTTTGACACCGACTGGCTGTAAATAATTATAAATCAAATTATCAAAAGCTTTTTCTGCTGATTTTCTATCACGGCCATGATACCAATTCTCGGCCTGTAAAATAGTAGAAACAAACGGAGCCAATAATAAATCTTCTTCTTGATCTTTTATTTGCGCTCGAAGTGGAGTTGGTCGTTTGGTAGCATCGGTATATTTTTTAATATTTTCGGGCGTAGTCATAAATCTCACAAAATCCCAAGCAACATCGGGGTTTTTTGTCTTTCCCACCACCGACTCCACATAATAATTGGCCACATTAGTTGGTTTGCTAGGATTAAGTTGAGGTATTGGTACTACATCCATATTTATTTGTGGAGCAATTGCTTTTATCCTAGGATAATCATAGGCAAAACCAAAATAAAATGTTACTTTACCCGCAGCAAAAGCTTCTAGTGCATCACCCATACTATCATTCCAGGTGTAAACATCTTTTGTAGGATTAGCAAAGTCAGTATAAAAACGCATTGCATTCATAGTTGGGTGTTCCGTGGCTGTAGAAGCAACCAAACCACTGTCAAAAATAACCGAACCACCCTGGGCAATCTTTACTCCCCCTTGTAACATAAGGAGAGATAATATATCAAAAGATCTAGCAATATTTTCACCCGTACCCAAAGCCGCACCCGATTGTATTATATCACCTTTTTCATTAAAACGGGTAGTTTTTTTGACTGCTTCCATTAATTCTTCCCAAGTAGTAGGGGGTAAAGGAATTCCAACTTGATCTAATAAATCTTTGTTATAATAAAGTGCCATTACATCTAAAGCTAACGGCAAGCCATAAATCTTATTATTTACAACCACATCATTATATACAGTAGCCACAAAATTACTTTTTAATCCGGCTGGTGTTATTATTTGAATATCTTTTGGTACTACTACTGTCTCTTTGGCGTATTTACCTTGGACAAAAACATCAGACACCGTCACCTTGGCTGGAGCGGGCAACAAACGAGCTTGATATTTTTTTATATCACCAACGTGCACTGATATAACATCTGGAGCAACACCATCAGCCAGAGCATTTAAAAACAAATCATCAAATTCTTCTTCTCTAACCTTTTTTATTTTTACCGTGACATAAGGTCTTTCTGCCTTATAACTATTGGCCAATTCTTGCAAAACACTCGTATCATTAAAAATCGTCCAATAATTTAGAGTCACTGGTTTTATTGAAGATTTTTGTTCATCGCTCAATCCCTTGCATCCAAGACCTGCGGTCAACAAAGTTATGAGTATGAGAGG
>CAYXGV010000056.1:0-5547 GCA_964464685.1 uncultured Gammaproteobacteria bacterium
CGCCGCCGTCGTCGCCGCCGTCGTCGTCGTCGTCGTCGTCGTCGTCGTCGCCGTCGTCGTCGCCGTCGTCGTCGCCGTCGTCGTCGTCGTCGTCGCCGCCGATAATAAAAAGACCTATTGGTTTTTTGTGGCGGTAGTATTTGTTGCATCGCTTTACATTCTGGGATATGGTTTGATCTTTTAGACCACTTTCATATTCCAAAATCAAATTACTTCTTTAGCAACGCGGGACTAAAGAAGAAAATAAAAACCACCCGCTCGTACCCAATTGTTTTGTATAAGACAATTGAGTAGGAGGTTTGGGTGGTTTTTTTGTTTTTTAAATTTGATTTATATCTCAAAAAGTATTAAAATAGGACAGCAGGTAAGCAGATTAAGCAATAAGCAGAATAAATTTTTGTTTTAAGGTGCTTATTTACTTACTCTGCCTAATCTGCTTATTAGCTGTAATATGATTATATTCCTTCACGGCACTGATACTTTTCGAAGCCGTACACAATTAAGAAAAATGATAGAAAAATTCAAAATTGACCGCGATCCACAGGGATTAAATGTGGTAAGTTTGGATTGTACTTTGCTAGAAGATGGAGTGGTACTAGAACAAATGATGTCTATACCTTTTTTAGCAGAAAAAAGAATGGTGGTTTTGGAAAATTTATTATCAGCCACCGGTAAGGGGGATTTGCAGGAAAAAATTTTAAAGAGAATTGAAGAAAAAAAAATACCCGAAGAAAATATTTGTGTTTTTTGGGAAGGTGATAGTAAGCCAAAAACAAAAGTTGGTAAAGATCTTTTGGCTCGGTTACTTACAGAAAAATATGCTCAGGAATTTGATGAATTAAAAGGCGTAAAATTTGGAGCTTGGGTTGCAACTGAAGTGACTGATCGGGGTGGTAAGATTAATCAGCCAGCTATAAATTTTTTGGTTAATAATATTGGTGGTGACATGTGGAGAGCCAATTCGTTGATAGATCAATTAATTGCTTACAAAGAAGACGAAGAAATTGATCAAGAAGCAGTGGCTTTGTTTGTGGATGAAAAAATTGATGATAATATTTTTAATTTGGTTGACTCAATTGTTGGCAGGCAAACCAAACAGGTTTTTAAAATGATTCGGGAGCAATACCGAGTTGGCAAAGACCCCCATTATATTTTTGCTATGATCTTGCGTCAGTTTAGAATTTTGTTGGAAATGCGCGACTTGTTTGAACGTGAAGAAAACATGCCGAGTGATTTGATGGCCAAGAAGCTTGGATTGCACCCCTTTGTGGTCAAGAAGTCTTTGCCATTTATAAAAAAATACAATTTGGAAGATTTGAAAAAAATTTATAGCAAACTTCTTGATTTGGATGTAAAATTTAAAACAAGTGCCGGTGATCCGTCCTTGTTGCTGGATGTTTTTGTGGGGACATTGTGATACGGAAATTGTAGAATAAAAAAACACGGAGTAATAAACTCCGTGTTTTTTTATTTCCCCACTTCTTCTTTTTGTTTTTTTCTTGAATCTAGTAATAGTCCAGCAATTTGTTTTATGGAAAGATCTGCCAACTCCTTTGCCGGTTTTCCATTGGTATCCTTATAGACAAAGCCTATATATTTTTTTAATTCAGCACCCCAAGCTCTTTCAATTTCCTCTATTATTCTTTGTAAATTTGATATGACTTCCCTTAAACATGATTCCAGAGTATCAATTTCTAATTCCGAAATATTGCCCGATTCCGTTTCAATATATTGTTTGTCTGTAAGTACATAGGCAGTATATTTTTCTCCATCTTGAACAGTTATGCGATTTCTTCCTAGCTGTTTGGAAAAACCCGCAGTTTTGTCCGCTCGAGCTCGTACCTCGGAAACATAAGGTATTTCTTTGGGGTTATTTTTATCAGGTATTACCGTGAAACCAGCACTAAAAGTTATTTTGGTTTTTTTACCCTTGTGTTCCCATGTAATTTTGGATATTTCAGCCGCAATACGTTCAATTAATTTTAAAATGTCGGAATCGCCATTTACCTTTGTCAGTAAAATGGTGAATTCGTCACCACCGATTCTAGAGGCAAAGTCGTATACACGAGTTGTTTCTTGTATGGCTAGACCAATCCTTTTTAATATTTTGTCGGCCTCAACATGACCAATGCTTTCATTTATGTCTTTAAATTTATCTAGATCAAAAGCAACCATAACCATATTTTCACCTGGTTGGCGCAAAGAGAGTGATTTTTCATACATTTTTTCAAAAGCATCCTTGCGTAACAAACCTGATATTTTGTCGGTGTCGGCTTCTTGAGAGTCACGATATTTTTCTTCGGCCACTACTCGTAAAAATTCGTTTATTTGTTCAGCTTGGTTAGTTAATACAGTCATTATTCGTTCCTTCTCTTTTGGGTCTTGGATTGTTTCTAGCATGTTCTTCCATTCGTGTTCTCGGCGTTTTAAAAAACGTTCGTTTAGTTCACGGTGTACTCGGTTTATTTCCCTTTGTTGCTCGTCCAATATTGTAGGTTCCTCGTCAAAACTATCTGGCATTTCCACAATGGTGTCTTCTAAATCCTCGCCATCTGGTTTTTCGGGAATTTTTTTGGTAACATCATCTGGGGGGCGATAACCTCGTCTAGGGTCAGTTTTATCATTCATATTTAAAATATTTAAATAATTAAAAACTCAGCTTTTCAGCTGAGTTTATTGTATCTCTTTATTTATTTTTTGGCAACTGCTTTGCTAGCTTTGGCCAAACGAGAAAATTTTCTGGAAGCTGTATTTTTTTTGATAACACCTTTTTTGGCAGCCTTGTCCAATTTCTTTTGGGCTAGACGTAGTTTTTCATTTAGGTCTTTTCCCCCAGCATCAATAGCTTTGCGAGCCAGTTTGACTGCTTTTTTATAAGTGTTTTTTACCACCAAGTTAGTTTCAGCTCGTTTTTCCGATTGTCTAAGAGCTTTTTTGGCATTTTTAAGATTTGGCATAAATAATTTGAGAATTATCAGAGCATACTGATGCCCTGTGGGTATGAGTTTGGAATTATGAATTTTGAGAGCGAATACACACATTAGTCTCGTAAACCAATGTAAATATTAGTAACAGCATTATATAGTATTTGGGTTTATTTGTCAAGGGCATATTCACGACCCACGACCCACACAACACGGCACATCCTGTCTGGGTAGTGTTACGTGGATCGTGTGTCGTAAAAAAGTATTTAGTATTAATACTTTGGTTTTGGGAATGGTCTTATTATTATTCTACATTTGGCTTATCCAGCTGAAGTGGTTCAATCACTTTCTCTCCTTCGGTAATTCTTACCACGTCTTTATCAATTTTCCCCAATTCTTTGTAAGCAGTATTATAGTGGTTTACTGTGGTTGCCATGCTACCGCCAAGTCTTTTCATGTAATCTTCATAGGCTAATAAGTGTTTACCAAGCATTTCTACATTTTTTTTAATTGACTTGGCACCCTCTTCTATTTTCAAAGCGCGCAGGCCATACAAAACAGTTTGCAAGTAGGCGGCAAAGGTTGTTGGCGATACAATTATTACCTTTTTTTCATTAAAAGCATAATCAATCAAACTTCTAGTATTTATTTTTACTGCCCCAACTTCGTTGACTAACAAATCATAATAAATTGCCTCACTTGGAATAAACATAAAAGCAAATTCCAAAGTACCATCTTTTGGTTTAATATATTTTGAAGTTTCTTCAATGCGTTTTTTCAAATCATTTTTAAATTCTTTTTCAAATTTCTCTCGCTGTTCTTCGTTGGTTGCATCAAGCACTCGCTGATAATTATCAAGTGAAAATTTGGCATCCACTGGAATATTACCATCCTTGGTAATAACCAAAGCATCCACAGTGTCGCCATCGGGAAATTCGTGTTGCAATTCAAAACTTCCCGGAGGTAGTATATTTTCCAATACCATTTTAAGTCCGGCCTCTCCCAAGTTGCCACGTTGTTTTTGTGATTTCAAAACTTTTTCTAAATTAGATAATTGCTCAGAAAAGCCAATGACTTGTTGATTTGTTTTATCAAGTGAAGTTAATTTTTCAGTAATATCAGCAATCATTTTGTTGCTCTGGCCGGTAATACCTTGAATAAGTTTGGTGCTTTGGCCAAATTGTTCTTGCATCGCTTTGCTAATATTTTGCTGTGAATCCCCCATGGCGCGGTGGGTGTCAGACATTTTTTGATCCATGGTTTTATTTAATTCTTGCATCTGCTGTTGCAAAAGCATAAACATGCTGTTGTCGGTTTCTTTGGGTTGGTTTTGTTTTTGGATTTTTTTGTAAAGTAAAAAAAGCCCCACCAGAGCGGCCACAAGCAAAAAGGTGACTAAAATAAGTAAAAAAGTTGTCATAAAATTAGTTTAAGTTAACAAATTCTAAAGAAGCATTGACACTGGCATTGTCTGATGGCAGTAAAACCACCTGACCAGGAAACTCCTTATTTAAAGAATAAATAAATTCATCAGCCCAAGAAGGGGTGAGCACTTTGACTCCAGAAAAGTCAATCTCGATCTTTTCTTCTGGTTTTACATTGTCAAAAATATAAGCACGAGCGGCCAACCAAGCTTCTCTGGCCGCCGGTCTGGAAGACAAAAAATCTCCAAATCTTTTTAATTCAAATTTCATAATTTAAAACTTAATTATTGTTAAAGTACCACGTACATAATCTTGTGTTGATGTGCAGGTTTCATTTTTAGCCGATAAAGAATAAAGTGCATCGCCGGAATAAAATTTTAAATGTAAGCCCAAGTCAATTATTTTACCTCTCACAAATTTCAAGCCATTGCCACGCTGTTCTGGTGAACGCCCGGAGATTATTTCCTTAAACGCCACCTCTAATGCCTCCTCATCATTTTTTATATCAGGCCGTATATTAATTAATGTTGCTTTTACTCCCCGCCCCCTATCAGCAATTATAACAATTCCCTCTGTGCAGTCAATAACAAAATAAACACCTGTAATATCCGGCCAATTAGCAACATTGTGATCAAAAGAATTATTCCCTAGTTCGCCAATAATAGCTGTTAGTAAGTAGGAAAATGATTCATTCTTTCCCTTATCCTGTAGTAGTTGAATAACTCGTCTGTTCCTAGCTTCAAAGACATCACGCGTGGCACAATAAACATCTTCAAGGGAAGAGGTGTCTGGCTTTATGTTTTGTACCCAATTGAGTGCTTTGATAATAATCTGTTGTTTTTTGTCTCCAACAACGTGATAGAAAACCACGGGTGGCTTACCAGTTTTTTGAATTAGCCCCCTAGACAACATTTTTTTTAATTGTCGAAAAATTGCAGGTGCACCCAAACCAACAAAATTAATGATTTCTTTAGGTGATACCTCACCTTTTTGCTGTATAAAGTCAAATATTTTGTTTCTAGTGTTGGTTTTCATAATAATAACATTATACTATATACTATACACTATATACTATATATTGTCAAGCCCACTTATCCACACTCCCTTGTTCTCTCCTTGGGGGGACAAAATCGTCTCCCCTCTCTTTACAAGAGAGGGGCCGGGGGTGAGTTGTCACCAAAACAAAAAACCACCCAATT
>CAYXGV010000057.1:0-5509 GCA_964464685.1 uncultured Gammaproteobacteria bacterium
CTTTTTTTATGATAGAAAAAAATTGATTAATTTTTTTCTTTACCAAGGTTTTCATGGTAAATTTTTTATAAACATATTATACCATAATTTTAAAAAAAAGTGTATAAAATAAAAGCCCCCCAACTGGGGACAAAAAACCGGGATGTTATACCTTGAATATCCTAAAACAATATGGTCTGCCTTGGGTGAAATAAAAACCAGCTTACGCTGGTTTTTATTATTTTACAATTTATCATTCTTTAGGGCGATACCACTAAAATATTATTATACCTTGTCCACGCATCAGCAAAATTACAAGCGGTATCATGTTCTCCGCTATTATACCAATCCCAATTATCCTTCACCTGAACCATCGGCTGGTAAACACAGACAAAATTATCATCTGACAAACCTCTTTGGGTAGTTAAAAACTTATACCACTCTGGTAAACCAAACTGTGTGTCAGTAATAACAACTCCATCACCAGGCAAACCAGACTTCATATCGCCAACTTTTATAAAATTAATAGTCTTTAAATAACCAATAAAATTATCTTCCTTTTTAGCATCCTCATAATCATCTTTTTGTGTTTGCGATATTTCACAATTATAATTCCATACAAAAACATATGGCTCTTCATCACAAGTCAATCCTTTTTGATTACCAAACAATGGACCTTCTACGCCCAGTTTACAAAAACATTCAGTAACCGAACTAAAACTCTCATTTTCTATAACAGCAGCACATCCTCTATCCTTATCATCCACAGAGCACAAACCAAATTCTTTATTATCAAGCTTTAAAACATTAATTTGTCCCGATTCATCTCCACAAATTGGTTTTTTATTTTTGTAATAGCCTGTTTCATTATCACCAAAAATAGCATTACCATCACCCCAATTAATCTTTATCTCTCTTAACGGCATTTGATTGTCATTAGCCCAAGCAAAAAAACTTAATTTAGCCGTCAAATAACCTTTGGCATAAATAAAATTCTCATTAGAAAACGAGTTTTCTACTTTAAAACTGTTTTTATAAGTATCAAAGTTACAGTTGCCTTGGTTAGGGTCAGCACAATTCTCTGTATAACTAAAATAGTTATATGGATTTTCCAAAGGAAAAAGTATTGTAGGAGGAGTATTGGGCAATAACCAAGACTTGTCACCAAAACGATATGGATCAAAATCGCTCACATTGTTCCAGGTATTAGACAACTCTGCATAATTATATCCAACAGAATTACTAGAATCAAAGGACAAACGCCTAGATATTCCATAAACTTCTCTAAATAATTCGTTAATTATACTTTGCTTTTTGACAAATAATTTTTTTTCAGTCAAATCTCCACCAGCATAAAGATAATTAGATACATCATTCTTATTTACATAATCGTTGTATCTCCAATCACTTGTTAAATCTTTTGGCAATAAATTAAACTCCTCATTAAAATAATCATAGGCTTGCTTAAAATCTCTTGGTTTCAAAGTTACTCGGGTGAACTCAGAACTTGGTACTACCTCTGCAAAATCTTGATCAAAAAACTCGCCACTTCCTAAAAAATTACCTTCGGTGTCATCGGTATAAACTCTATTACACAAACCTGAAAAAACGAGTGTATCAGAACCCAACTCTTTGTTAGAGTAAACTCGACAAGTTAGAGGTACGCCAGCAGAATCATCGACAAAATCATTACTGAAGACATCTTGAAAATTAATAATGTCAGTTAAATTAACCTGACCTATCATAGAACCAAAAGGAAAACCATTATAAGTTTTTTTAACTGAAGAAATATTTGTTAGTTCATTAAATTGTGATTCTTTCCACAAATTATTAGTTTGGGCTTTATTTTTGCGAGGATTGTCTTGAAAAACTTCAACAGTTTCCAAGCAGATAGGTTTTAGGTGAAAAGATACGGCCGTAGCAAAACCCCAATAATCAGTCCAGTCCGACATACCATTACAATTTCTAGATTTATAGCCCAAAAATTGACCGGTATCAGCATCAAACAAGACTTCCACAGCAATAAAATAATTTAAAGACTTCTTATCAGTTATTGTACAGAAAGGCACAGTTTTATCAAGAAAACCACTCGTATACCTCGCTAGACCTGTTGGCAAACCTGCCGAGGCAACGGAATATTCTTCTTCTGTATTAAATTTATCTAAACGCATCCAAACAAGAGTATAACCCTTGACTTCTGAAATAGTTTGTCCAAAATAATCAAAATCAGAATAATCTTCTTTAAATACCCAATATCTACCAAAATCATCGGCTGGCACAGATTCTAAACCATCTATACCATTACTCCTCTGACCTTGTTTGGAAGTTTTATAATATTTGCCCTGACCATTTTCTGACCCCACCATTCTAAATGCTTCGTTAAATGCATCATCACCTAAATTCTCTAACGGCATTTCATCATAAAAATCATCATCTACTGGAATTACCAAAGCCGCACCCCACTTTGGAACTTCGTCCACAAACGGATCGGGGTGAGCTGCAAGAAAAGACTCTGCTTCACTCAAACCATTGGCTGGCCAAAGCGGAATAATACTTACAAAATCAATAAAATTTTTATTTAAAATTGATTCAGCCAAAGTAGGACGATGCAACATAACACCGGTATCAGTATATAAAATTTGATCTCCCATTGATGGAAGCGTTTTTACTCCAAAATGTGGTTGCGAAAGCCATTTAACTGTTTTAGCAACACCCGTAGCAGTAAATTGATTTTTCCACACATCAATATTTTTTACATCGGGAAACAATGGTGCATAACTGGAATTATTGTAACCCTGAGTTGCCATATTTTTAACTATCGGCAGATACGCTGTCTCCTTAATCATATTGACCAAATTTATACTAGTATTCTGTTCTGTCTCGGAAAACCAGTGGTTATTATTTCCCGCTACTATATCTGGACCAACTACATATCCACCCATATCTACTCGGGCCAAATAATTTTTACCCGGATTTACCGTCATCTCAGTGACAACTCTATTTTTCATTTCTTCCCCCAAAAAAATAGAATCACCAATTGTTATGTTATAAAAATCATAAGCTGAGTGTTGATATTTGATGTTAAAATAAACATTTTCTTTGGGATCGTCCGCACCTACTACCACTCTATCGCTATAAGCAACTGCCAGACCACCTGTATACGGAACTTTCGGATCTATATCCGCTTTTATATAATCATTGGCATTTTGTAAAATATTGATAAAAGACCAAACATAATCTTGTACATCCTTAAATGTCATCTCATCATTATAAATATTAATCGGGGTTTCGTAATCTGTTCTTAATTTTTTGCAATATTTTTCAGCGTTTGATGAATTATTAAAAAGAAATCCAGGAAGACATCGACCGTCACCTTCTTTTACATAACAAGCATAGGGTTCATCAGAAGAATTACTATAAACCCCAGCACATTGGGCTTCACTACCTCCTTGCGTACAATAATTTGATTCTGACCTGGCATAGAGAAAATCAAGCTCTGTATTACCAAAACAAGAAAAGGGGAGATTAATATCAGTAGCGCCACCATAAGAGTCAACAAAAGTAAAATTCAAAGGATAATTTTCCTGACAGACAATCTGATCATTGTTTTTAAACATGGCTGGTATTTTTGAATTATTTAATATACCCCCAAACGAATCGCAGGAAATATAATTGGTGGTAAACCCATCAATCACGCCATCAGTATCATAATGGACTGAACTGATCATCTGATAAGTTAGATCATTTACTCCCATCATTTCCGTACAATAATATTTACCACTAGCCTCATCTGGCTTGTAGCCCACAACGTCTGGATTTTCACTAAAAATATCAACCGCATTAGGAATCTTTTCAAGTGGCAACCAAGTTAAACAAGCATAAGCATCATCAAGAAAGTCAGTCCGCCCATTCACTCTGGTACTATAATCTCGCTCTAAACAATACCCCTCCCAACCCCATCTTTCATTTTTTTTCTGTGGCTTAATACATTCTATCCCGTCACCACAGTCTTTGACACAATCCATATTGATACCAGGCCCACATTCCTCACCACATATTGACCCATCAGAATCACCACCCAAACATATCCCCTTATTTCCATCTTTTAATGTACTGGTGGTACTTAAACTATAAAACCTTTCTTCTTCGACTTCGCCATTTTGACCCAAACCAATTCGCAAATAATTACAATCACAGTTCTCTCCTTCTTGACAAACATTACTTCCTTCAAAAACATTGACCTTGAAAAACGGACGGCCAAGAACCCATGTCTTCACAATTGAATTTTTTATATCAGCAAACGGGCTGTCTTTTTCCGGATAGCCACGGCACTCTTGTACATAATAATTATCCAAAATATTTGTATTGTCCTGTGACTCTTGGTTATTAATTTTGGCAGGCACCACACACTTTTTGTCAATACAATTACCCTCATCAAAATCGCCACAGCTCTTACCTTTGTTGGAAGATACTTCACAAAAAGTATCCCAATCTTTATCTTCATAACCTACAATTACATCATCTTCATCATCAATATTATTTTTGGGGGTAAAGAAAAAATCTAAATCAAAAATCTGATATTGATTAAACAACGAATATCCTGAAAAATCTCTTTGTGTTTGCCAATCAGTATTGCGACCAATATAAGTTATTAAATCCAATCTTTTACCTGCCACATCATGTACGTCCTTTTCTAATCCCTGAACACAGCCTACCTCGTTACCTTCTACACACCCCATTAGAGCTTGACACACTTTTTTGACACCGGTGCCGGTCAAAGTGTCTTCCGTTTCTCTGTAACCACGACAAGACAACCACTCGGCACATTCACGATCAGGCACAACTTTGAACAAACGATTGGCATCATTTAAAATTGAATTACTATTGGAAACTAAACTTACCAAAGCAAAATCTTTTTCTTTGCTTTTTAAATAAGTTTGAGCAGAATCATACAACAAATTAGGTTCATCTGTTTTATTAAACAAAACACAACCCTCAGCCAAACTGGCTTGGCCCTCACATTCACCAGTTAGACTAGTTAGTTTGCTATTTATTATCAAATAATACGGATAACCATTTGGATACAACGAAGAGGTATCTTGAGGATCAACAATCTCACTACAACCAGCCACATTACTTGAACAAAGCCCTACCATTCCTTCATAATCAGTCGCATTGTTGGACCACAAACCATATTCACCGCCAACCAAAATATAATCATCATAACATGGTATTAAACCAATATTTTTACAAACTTCATTATACAAAGGACAATCCGAATCACTCTTACAAATATTTTGATTAATACTACATTTACCAAAATCACGCAAAAACCAACCCTTGAAAGGTGTGCCATTTACCTCAACTTTATCCCGGTATTCACAAAAACTACTCCCAGTCAAATTTGGATTTTTGAAATAAGAAATTTGATTGTTATTAGTAAATTGCTCACAACCCACCAAATCGTCTCGGCACAGAGTCTCGTCATAATGTTCGGGATCATTTAGGATAAAAGTCGGAGTAAACTGAT
>CAYXGV010000058.1:0-5426 GCA_964464685.1 uncultured Gammaproteobacteria bacterium
ATTTTCATATGTGTAAATTAATCCCGAAACTACACGAAGTGAGTGAGGGATCTTTCGAAGCTAAAGTGTTTCGACTTCTAAATTATTTATGTATTCTAAGATGTTTATCTTCTAAAAGTTTTTTTAATTCAGGATTTGGATTTATTTAATCCTGAGCAAAGCGAAGGATCTTTCGGAGAAAATTTATTATAGAATACATTTTATAGATGTAAACCAAAATACTCAGCCTTCGAAAGATCCTTCACTACGTTCAGGATTTACTTGCACTTTTACTAACATTCACCATTATCCCCACCGCCCCCATGGCAATCGCGAGAGCTGTACCGCCATGACTTACAAATGGCAATGGAACACCGGTAATCGGCATAATTCCCACCATAGCACCAATGTTCATAAAACTTTGGGTAACAAACCAGATTATTATACCAGAAACTAGCAATCTGCCAAACTCATCCTCAGCATTTTTTGCCAAAATAAAACCACGCCTGACAATTAAAATTAACAAAACAATCAAACCAACGGCAAAAATAAAACCCATTTCTTCGGCCAAAATTGCATAAATACTATCGGCTGCGACTTGTGGTAAATATTGAAATTTTTGCAAAGAATGACCCAAACCACGTCCCAATATTCCCCCCGAACCAATAGCCAAAAATGCTTGATTGATATGATAACCAACTCCTTGGGGATCCAACTCGGGATGCAAAAAAGTCATAAAACGATCCACACGATAAGAAGCCACCATAATCATAATTATCAAAGCCGAAATCCCCGCCCCGGCCAAACTGAGCACATGCAACAATCTCGCTTTGCCTACAAACAAAAGGCTGAATAAAATAGCAAATAAAATTGAAACAGTACCAATATCTGGTTGCCGAGCAATCAAGACAATTGGAATCATCCCGACTCCCAAAATCGTCAAAAAACCTTTTTTAAAATTCAATATTTGTTTACCCTTTTTGCAAATAAAAGCTGATATAAAAACAATGAGTGCCAACTTGGCTAATTCAGCTGGTTGAAAACGTATTCCAAAAATATCAACCCAACTAAGAGCATTAGTGTTATTAGCAGTACCTAATCCGGGAATAAACACCGCTAAAAGTAAAATAATAGATAAAATATAAAAAACCCCAGACCAACGTTTTAAAATATGATAATCTAATTTGGAAAAAAAAATAAATAAAATTAACCCAGGCAACACACCCGACAAAAGTTGATGTTTTATAAAATAATAACTATCCCCAAATTTTTCATGCCCCACCGCCGACCCCGCCGATGTGAGCATTATCAAACCAAAAACTAACAATATCGCAAAATACCCCAGAAGAACATAATCAGTTTTGGATACTTTATTCATAAATAGAAGATACTAATATACTAATGGATACAAATGTGCGTTGTTGTAAAATTGGTACTAGATGGTAGTTATTATATATAAAAAAAAGTTAATTTTAAAAATAATTTTCTAAGAAAGTATTAGTATAGCATTAGTATAATTAGTAAATTCGTATATTAGTATATACAATTCTAAACATTTAAAAATATAAGCAACGAACTAGCCATTAACAAAAATATCTGACAAAAAACAGAAATGAAATTTAAAAGATGGGCAGGAAATTTATCTTTTCCAAACAAAAACCAACCCAAAATTATATTTATTAAAATAATAACAAAACCAACAATTGGCAAATACAAAACCTTCCACCAAGGCCCCACCAGATCAACCCCAAACAAAACATTATAATGAAGAAAAATCATTTCTTCCTGTGGTCTAATCTCCCACAACAACCAAATCCAATTGGTAATATTCAAAACCAAAGCAATTGGAAGCATAATTATGTTTGGCAAATTTTTAATGTAGAGTTTTAATGGATACATAAATAAAAGTTTATAAAGTTTATAAAGTTAAAAAGTTCATAAAGTCCGAAACCAGAGATAAAGAGTGACTTTATGGACATTAAGAACTTTATAGACTTTTGACTTCGTAGACTAAGTTAATTATAACCCATCTCTGACCTCTTGACAAGACAAACTAAATTAGTTATAATATTGCTATTATAAAATTTGCTTACCTTATAGGTAATGGTTAGCGACTCCGACGTAAAGCTGGAGGTCGGCTCCCTGATCCACCACTGGAACGGGGGTGAAAAGAAAAAATGTGCTATGTCACATAAAAAAGCGGGTGGCTCCACCCGGTTGGGACGTGATTCCAATCCACAATACCTTGGTACCAAGGTAGCCGATGGACAATCCATCAAAAATGGCGGGGTAATAGTCAGGCAACGCGGAACAAAAATTCATCCGGGCAAAAATGTAAAAAAAGGCAAGGATGACACTTTGTTCTCAATCGTAAACGGAATAGTCAAATTTACTCAAAAGAAAATGAAGAAATTTGATGGCAGTTTGAAAAAAACCAGATTCGCCAACGTGATTCCACACAAATAAAAAAATCCCCCCGATATACATCGGGGGGATTTTGATTTTTATATAATTTTTGTCACCCCCTTCAGTCCGTAGACCGAAGGGGGTGACGCTGGTGGCATCTAGCCACCGGATGACTGTACCACCGACTGAAAAGTCGGAACACCCTGTGCTTGAATCTGGATGGCTAAATGACCATCCGAATAGCACAGCTTCCCGTCCTCTCGGAAGAAGAACCGGACTTTTCCGTCACTACTGTCCTCCGTGAAGACGAAAATGTCGGGTTCTGTCGGTATCACGCCATGAGCTGGAATGACCCCCTCAAAGTAGTAACGTTTTCTCGTCACGTCGAAATAACCACCACCTTCTCTCGCCATCTTTTCAAAATCTTCCAGATGCAACATTTTACACCCCCTTATTCCGCAAACGCTCGATAGCCCTCTCCGCGGCTCCTTCACCATGCAGTGTGTTGAAGTCGTTGACGTTAATCTGGTCACCACCTAGATCAATTCTCATTTTGTGGTGCCGAAAAACCTCAAAATAAGTCTGACCGGTCGCCAGAATCGCTTCGGCCTCCTCAACACTCATGGTCCTTGGTATCTGCACACCACTAAAGAACGCACGCTGAGGATAAGAACCATGGAACAAAGCCACTAAAACTTCTGCCTTACTCAATCCAGAGATGTCCATTTTTCCCTCCACGAATTGTGACAATTTTGAATGATCGCTCATCTGAATATCCTAATTTATCCTACTACATTTTTTGCCTTTTGTCAAGCCCCCCCCTTACCCCCCAAAGCCAAATGCGCTATAATATATAGACAGACTCAATAAACCTCAAATAATTTTCAATTTGAAATTTGAAATTACTATGCACAAAAACCTAAAGTATAATCACCACAATATTTCTATCACCTATCGCGACGACTCGGACCTATCTGTCATTGATGAATTTTTTGTTGATAAAATGTATCGCTCAGCTGATCAGCTGATTGCTGATTGTCGTCAACCAATTTTAGATATCGGTGCCCACATTGGCATGTTTCCCCTTTATGCTTCAATTTTGAATCCAAATATAAAAATAATCGCCCTTGAACCAGAGCCAAAAAATTACAAATTATTAAAAGAAAATTTGAAACAAAATCATTGTAAAAATGTTTTAACCAAACAAAAAGCTATTATCCACACAAACGAAACAACAGCTGACCTATATTTATCAGAAGATAATCACAATCACTCCACAATTAAAATAATAAACAAATCAACCAAAAAACTTCGAGTTCCAGCCATAACCCTAGAAAAATTAATTGTTCAAAACAAACTGAATAAAATTGGTTTGCTAAAAATGGATATTGAAGGTGCAGAATTTGAAATAATAAAAAACATGGATCAAGGAACATGGAGCAAAATACAAAACATGGTCATTGAGTATCATGAATCAGAGCAAAGTAAAAGTCCAGATTTAGAAAATATTATCCGTTCGCATGGTTTTTCGGTGGAACATTTTCCCAATCAATTTGACAAACGGTTTGGACTACTTGTATGTCGCAATAAAAGATAAATTATAATTAAAAAACAAAAACAGCCCGTCAATTTGACGGGCTGTTTTTGAATATCCTCCTTGTATGTTCAAAATCCCCACGCGTACAGCCCAATTGCCGTACGCGACCGAATGGAAACCTAATTGACATTCTTTCCGCGCTGACGATTTCTTTCCGCGATGCCTTCTGAAATAATTTCGGCAACTTCATTGGGATTATCCCAAATCACATCCGAAATGGTTCCACAACCGATCATAATAGATGCCGATACGGTGTCAACAGGAAAGAAAGCAAACAGAGCTGCGCTCTCACCAGCCATTAACCGAAGAGCTTCTCTTGAAACCCTCACTCTCCGGTCCCCCAACTTATGACTTCTGACTACAGTGCCACATACATGTTGTACTTCTGTCATAACTACACCCCCCTCAAATTGCAGTTTCCAATCAATTACAAGTTAAACATATCCTCCACCACACTATACCTTTTTTGTAAAAAAGTCAAACCAATGATATAATGATAAAAAACATATGCAAACTTATTTGATAAATTTAGCCACTGCCCTAGGGCTTCAACTCCTTGGACTGTTTGGACTTTTTTTTGCCTTTGGTTTTTTATTATCAAAACTACAAGAATGGACACAAAAAAACTATCACAGATCAGTTGGTTGGAAAGGCATACTCCTTACAGCTTGGTTTGGCACACCAATCCACGAACTTGGTCATCTATTTTTTGCCAAACTTTTCCACCATCGGATAGATCGAGTCTCTATTTTTGAACCCAACGAAAATAATGGCAACCTAGGTCATGTTGATCACAGTTACAAAAAACATAATTTATACCAAAATATTGGCAATTTTTTTATTGGTTCAGCACCAATGATTTTTGGCTCACTGGTGATGGTAATAATGCTTTATTTTTTAGTACCTGACGGTAAAGAAATCTTTTCTCCTCTTGTCAACCATACTGGCTCTTTCAACACTTTTATTTTTTCTCTAAAAAATACTTTACTAAATTTATTTAGTAAAGAAAATTTAGCCAGCTGGAACTTTTGGATTTTTTTATATCTTTCTTTTTGTCTATCGGCTCATATCGCCCCCAGCAAACAAGACCGAGTAGGTATGTGGCGAGGTTTTATTTGGATTCTGGCTATTTTACTAATTGTAAATATAACCACTCTAGCAATAAAAATTGATATTACTGAATATATTTTAAACTTGACAAAATACTTAGGAATCTTTACCGCCATTTTTACTTATACTTTGATGATCTCTTTGCTTCATTTTATTTTGAGTTCAATTATTTTGTGGCCGTGGAGAAAGTAAATAATTTCTTAGTGTGTCCCTTCTCCTCGTAGGAGAAGGACAGGATGAGGTCTTCCTAGCCGAAGCGGTTTACTTTTTTCTAAAGTTATTACGTTGCTAATCCGAGACCTCACCCCTCGCCCCTCTCCTAAAAGGAGAGGGG
>CAYXGV010000059.1:0-5398 GCA_964464685.1 uncultured Gammaproteobacteria bacterium
CTAATAGTGTTTTTATTTTTCAGGGGCAACTCGGTTAGAAGTTGCCCCTTTCTCTCCCTATTCACCATGTATTACTGGTGGAGTCAATTTGTTTTCGCAAATTTCCTCCATTTCGGGCAACGGTTCGACTATTGTATCGTAGTCAGAATAGTTATCTCGAATATCAAAAATGTCGTAGCAATCCACTCGTTGCCCAGTGTGTTTGGCGACTTCTCTGATCAGATCATCTAAGTGGTAGTAGACAGGTGGCTGACAGTCAAAGCTATTACCACCAAAAGAACCAAACAGTTCACCGAATTTGTAAATATAGATAGCATGGCCACTCCAAAGCTGGTGTTTGTTACCCATAAATACCGCAATGGGTGGAAATTTGTAATCCTCCAAAAAACGCGCAATGACAAAGACTACTGTCACGCACTTAACAGTGACTTCAATCTCTGGAAAATCTGTTGGGTTCCAGATAACCGCCGGTCCATAGAGTGGGCCATACGGATCCTGAGGAATTTTCAGTACATCCACTACCATCTCTTCCAGATGGTAGAACAACACTGACTCTTCTAAGGAAAAATCTGGCCCATTAGGAATCTCCTCTTCCTGAAGGGTAATCGGGTTGAAGTAAAGATCATCTACAGCACAACCCCCAACCAGGCTGTGCAACAGAACAAAAAGAACAACAGTTGTTTTTTTCATCCCTTGCCTCCACACTGATGAGGGTTAAACATACTGATATATGTATTGAAACATATCTAAATAAAGTTGTCAATAAAAAACACTCCGTTTTTCAACCGAGTGTTTTATTAATTTTTCCTCCGCTTTCCGTAATAAATAATTAATTATATACTACGGAATGGGGCGGAGGATGGGAGAATTTCCCGAGGTGCCCCCTAGTGACAATATCTGGTTTGGGAGGGTGGTGGTGGACAGAAGTTGTCTAGCCGATAGTAACTTTCGGCTTGGGCAATTTCAAAAATGAATTTTAGGTGAGCCTCGCTGGTAGCCTGGGTGTGGTTGGGGTGTCGGGTAATTCCCAACAACATCTTTTTGATCCAGAGTACACTCTGTCCTCGACGAGCCAAATTGATGGCTTGTTTGGTCAAGCGAACAATACTTCGGATAAGCCTCTGTTCTTCTTCTGGCGTCAACACATCCCACTTTTCTGGTGGAGCAGGTGCGTATGCCAATCTGTATAAGCTAAGTCCGGTATCTTCTGAATCACTCATCGTCCTCTCCATTAATAGGGTTGGTGGGGTTGTAAGGACCAATTCTCTTTACTTAAAATATAATACATCTAAATAATAAAGTCAATGACAGATTTTTAAATTTATGATATAATAATGACCACCAAACTTAATTAATTAAACCTAAATAATTTACTTATGCAAGACATCCAAGAAATCTTTAATCGTATTCAAGTAGCCAAGAAAAAACAAAAAGATATAAAATCAGCCTACAAAGACGCACTAGCTACATCTTTGGAATATCAAGAACTGACTGAAAAAATGAGAACCATGCGAGAAAATAAAAAACGAATAGAACAAGCAACCAGAGAACAATTTTCTGGTGAATTTATAAAATTAGATGATTTAAAAATTGACATTGAATCTGATCAAGAAATATTAAATGATGTTGCTTTGAATAAAATAATGAAAGGGGAGTCTATCGCAATAAAAGATGAGTATGATAATGAATATGAACCTTTATTTTCAGTGAAGTTTAAGAAGGTTTAGCTAAGTTGGCCAAGTATATTAAGTAACTAGGTTTGCTAAGTTATTAAAATAATATATTGAAGATATAAAAAACACGGAAGAAAGTATTTTCTTTTTTTTGAAACTATGCTACAATAGGCACCACTAAACTAATAAACATTTATGTCAAAAGAAGTTGTACTCGATATTGAAACTATTGGCGATATAAAAGATTTTCAAAATTTAAAAATCACTGTTGTTTCTATTTATGAATATGAAACTGATAAATATAGATCATTTGAAGAACATGAATTGGGTGAACTTTGGCCAATTTTGGAAAAAGCTGAAAGAACGATTGGTTATAATAGTGAACATTTTGACATGCCAATTTTAAACAAATATTATGCTGGTGATTTGATGAGTTTTCCTCATCTAGATCTACTAAAAGTTATAAAAGATACCAATGGTAAAAGATATAAATTAAATGATGTTGCCAAAGCTACTTTGGAAAATACTTTCAAAAGCGCCGATGGTCTGGAAGCAATAAAATGGTGGCAAGAAGGTAGAAAAGAAGATGTAAAAAAATATTGTGAGCAAGATGTAAAAGTGACCAAAGAAGTTTACGAATACGGACGAAAAAATCGTATGTTGTATGTACAAAATTTAACTGGAGAATTACAGCCAATTGCTGTTAATTTTGAACCAGCTAAAAATGTTTTAAATACTAATGGTCAAGTGGGTGGAAGTATTAATTTGACTTTGCCATTTTAGATGTGAAACATTTGACACGCGACATCTGACATTTGACAAACAAAAAAATCGATCTCTCTGGTCGATTTTTTAAATAAAAAAATAATTTCAGTCCCTCCCCCTGTTAGGGGGAGGTTACGTGTCCGCCGAAGTGGTGGAGGAGGGGGTGGATGTCAGAGGCAAGCAACTTTCGTTTTTATAAAATCAAAGATATATAGTCTTCGACATGCTACCCCTCCCTAACCCTCCCCTAACAGGGGAGGGGACACGATTGTATTTGACAACTTTTTTAAAATATTATATCATACTATCTGAGTATTATTTATAGCCTTTCAAGCCTCTCCGGCATTTTAGGCCTTTCAAGCATTAAAAAATATGCTCCAATTTACCAAAGAAGTTGATTATGGTTTGCAGTTAGTTATTGCCCTGGCCAAAAGCGAACAGGGGGAATTGTTAAGTTTGCGAACTTTTTCCAAAGATAGTGGTATTTCTTTTTTATTTTTACAAAGAATAGCTAAAAAATTAAAAGACGCTAATATTATTGAGGCAGTCAAAGGTGCACAGGGTGGTTATATTCTGAAAAAAAATCCTTTAAAAATTTCTTTGAAAGAAATTGTTGAAGCTTTGGAAGGGGAGTATGCAATTGTTAATTGTTTGCGAAAAAAATGTCAGTGTCAGCACGAACAAAATTGTTCATCAGTTAAGATTTTTAAAAAAATAAATGAACAATTAATTAGTTATTTAAACAAAACAATGTTAGCTGATTTTATTTAAAATATGTTTCCCCAAAAACCCCAAAATAAAAAACTGGTATATTTAGACCATGCGGCCACTACTTACGTTGATCCAGAAGTAAAAGCCGTTATGGAACCTTATTATACAGAAAAATTTGGTAATCCATCTGGCTTGTATAAGATTGGACGAGAAGTAAACGGCGCAATCAATGAAGCACGTAGAAAAATCGCTGAAATTTTGCATGCTTTACCTGATAATATTATTTTTACCGGTGGTGGAACTGAGTCAGATAATCTGGCTATTTTTGGCATTGCTTACAAACATCAGGAAAAAGGCAAACATATTATATCTACAAAAGTAGAACACCATGCTGTCTTGCATCCTTTGGAAAAACTTGCTAAACAAGGATTTGAAATTACTTATTTAGATGTAGATGAATTTGGTCAAATTAATTTAAAACAATTTAAGGATGCTCTACGACCCGATACTATTTTGGTTTCCATCATGTCTGCTAATAATGAAATCGGTACAATCTATCCAATTGCTGATGTGGGAAAAGAAATTTTGAAATGGCACAAAGTTAATAATACACCCTATCCATATTTTCATAGTGATGCATGTCAGGCAGCTGGAGTTTTGGATTTGGATGTTGAAAAACTTCATGTTGATTTGTTGACTATAAATGGCAGTAAAATTTATGGGCCAAAAGGAGTGGGGACTTTGTATAAAAGAAGAAATGTAAATATTGAGCCTTTAATTTTGGGAGGTGGGCAAGAGATGGGTTTGCGATCTGGTACTGAAAATGTGCCAGCGATTGTCGGGTTAGCCAAAGCCCTAGAGTTGGTTCAAAAAAACAGAGAAGTTGAAAACAAAAGATTAATTGAACTCAGACAATATTTTTGGGAAGAACTACAAAAAAAAATAAATAAAATAAAACTTAATGGACCCCAGTTTCATTCTGCGGATTGCGCCGGGCAGGCCAGTTTGGATAAATTAGAAAGGCTACCCAACAACCTCAATGTGACGTTTTTAGATATTGAAGGTGAAGCTATGTTATTATATTTGGATGAATATGGAATTGTGTGTTCAACTGGTTCGGCCTGCACTTCCACTTCACTTGACGCTTCTCATGTTTTAAGAGCTTGTGGTATGCCCTATGAATATGCCCACGGCAGTTTACGTTTTACAATGGGTAAATGTAATACCAAAAAAGATATTGATTATGTTATGAAATATTTACCGGGAATAGTAGAGAAGTTGAGAGAGATTTCGCCAGTGAATCTCGTCAATCCCGAAAATACACGAAGTGATTGAGGGATCTTTCTTACCTCCGTCATTTCTAAAATGCAAAGTAATTACATTAAATAAATTCGAGATAGGAAAGATCTCTCCTCATTTATTTTCGCTCACGCTCAATAAATTCGTTCGAGATAAATTGAAATTATGACAAATCAAACACCAAAAATTCACGACAAACAAGGTAACACCTGGCTTTACTCAGACGTAGTCAAGGATCATTTTTTTAATCCAAAAAATTTAATGCCTCAAGGAGAGGAAGATAATTTTCAAGCTGATGGCATGGGTCGAGTTGGAAGTCCGGCTTGTGGTGACGAAATGGTAGTTTGGATAAAAGTAAAAAATGATAAAATTGTAGATTGTAAATGGCAAACTTTTGGTTGTGGTAGTGCCATTGCATCAACATCAATGATGTCGGAAATGGTATTGGAAAATGGGGGAATAAAAATAGAAGATGCTCTAAAGATTACACCGCAAGATATTTTAAAACGTCTAGGTGGTTTGCCACCAAATAAGATTCATTGTTCAGTTTTGGGTGATCAGGCTTTAGAAAAAGCTATTAAAGATTATTTTACAAAGACAGGACAAAGTGATAAAATTAATTAAGTTAAATAAACCAAATTTAATTCTAAGAAAGATCCCTCCTCATTCATCTGCGCTCACGCTTGATGAATTCGTTCGGGATTAATTGAAAAATATGAAATGTACAATAAACGAAGAACTTTGCATTGGCTGTGGCACTTGTCCCGCTGTTGCTCCAAATAGCTTTGCTATGAATGATGACACCAACAAAGCCGAAGCTATCAATCCACCAGCCGATACTGATGAAACTGTAAAAATGGCAGTTGATTCATGCCCAACTGGAGCGATTAGTTGTGAAGAAAATTAAGGAATAAGGAGTAAAGAATAAGGAATAAACAAAACCGTCGAAA
>CAYXGV010000060.1:0-5259 GCA_964464685.1 uncultured Gammaproteobacteria bacterium
AATAAAAAAGCGCAATAAAAAAATTAATGCGTTTATTTCGGTATTTGAGCAGGAAGCAATGGAAGAAGCAAAAAGAGCTGATGAAATGATTACCAAAGGTGAACAACAGGTGTTGACAGGAATTCCGTTTGCAGTCAAAGATGCGATTATTACTTATGACAGAAGATCCACTGGAGCTGGAAAAATTTTGGATAATTATACCGCGCCTTACGAAGCAACTGTGATTAAAAAAATTAGAGAACAGGGTGCAGTTTTGGTTGGTAAAAATAATTGTGATGCTTTTGGTCATGGTGCTAGCAACGAACACAGCATGTATGGTCCGGTTTGCAATCCTCATGATGAAAGCAAGGTCGCGGGTGGGTCATCGGGTGGTTCGGCAGCGGCGGTGGCTGATCATCAATGTATTTTTGCAATTGGGGAAGATACTGGTGGATCTATTCGTCAGCCGGCTGCGTTTTGCGGAATCGTTGGTTTGCGTCCTAGTTATGGCAAGAATTCTCGCTACGGTATTATGCCAATGGCATCTTCGCTTGATACTGTAGGGCCGTTGACAAAGACAGTAGAGGACTGTGAAATTGTAGAGAATATAATAGCGGGTGTAGACGAAAAGGATGCGACAACTGTCGATAGTCAAAAGTCCATAAAGTCTGTAAAGTCCATAAAGTCTTTGCGAATTGGGGTGCCGAAAGAATATTTTTCCGACCTAGACGGATCCGCCTTGGGTGGAGAGGTGGAGGGAATGGATGAGGAGGTAAAAAAAATTGTTGAGGAAAAAATTAAACATCTTGTAGAGACGCGATTTATCGCGTCTGGGTCACAGAATACGTCTGTGTCACAGAATACGTCTGGGTCACAGAATAAGTCTGGAATACAAATTGAAATTGTTGATGTATCGCTTCCAATGACCAAATATGCAATTCCAGTATATTATATTGTGGTGCCAAGCGAAGACAGTTCCAATCTGGGTAGGTTAGACGCAATTAGATATGGCATGCCAGATGCCAAGGCCAAAAATTTGTATGATATTTATGCCAAATCTCGTGCTCAGGGTTTTCCTGATGAAGTAAAACGTCGAATAATGATTGGCACCTATGCTTTGTCGGCAGGGTATTATGATGCCTATTACAAAAAAGCCCAAAAAGTACGGACACTTATTATTCAAGATTTTGAAAAGGTATTGTCATCAGTTGATTTATTAATCACATCAACTACCCCAACTCCAGCTTTTGGAATTGGTGAATTAAAAGATGATATTTTGGCCATGTATTTGGCTGATGTTTTTGTGGCTCCTGCTGCCGTGGCTGGTCTGCCTGCTATTTCAATTCCAGTTGGTAAAACAAAGAAAGGTTTACCAGTCGGGATGCAAATAATCGGTCCACGTTTACGAGAAGACCTAGTTTTTGAATTGGCAAAGATAATTGAATACATCAAAATAAATTAACTAATTATCCAATCTATGCGAGAAGAAGAAATAAAAAAAATAGAACAGCTCGGTGATAAGGATTTTTCTTTTAGCCAAGCCTCAATTACAGATTTTAGAGAGTCATGGCGAATTTTTCGTATCATGGCTGAATTTGTAGAAGGTTATAATTTTTTGGCCAAGTTTAGAAACGAAGTGACAATTCTTGGTTCGGCTAGGTTGGATGAAGATAATAAATATAATAAAATTGCCAGACAGCTAGGTAAACTTTTGGCTGAAAATGGTTTTACTACTATCACTGGCGGAGGGCCCGGTATAATGGAGGCAGCCAACCGTGGTGCTTTTGAGGGCAAAGGTGAATCACTAGGTTTGAATATTCAGTTGCCATTTGAACAACGAATTAATCCCTATGTCACCAAGTCAATTGCTTTTTATTATTTTTTTACTAGAAAAGTTTTGATGACTTCGCCAGCCAATGCTTTTGTTTATTTTCCAGGTGGATTCGGAACAATGGATGAATTTTTTGAGGTAGTGGATCTGATGGAGCTCAATAAAATGCAACGAGTACCAATTGTATTGGTAGGTAAAGAATTTTGGACACCACTTGTTGAATTTTTAGAAAAAAAATCTTTGGCTGTTAATTCCGTTAAGGCAGAACATTTAAAATTTTGGCAAATAGTTGATACAGCTGAGGAAGCTTTTGAATTAATAAAAAATACCAAAGACAAAGAAGGTGATTTGTGTGAATTAGATCCACAAAATTTTCATTGTGAGGAAAATATTGATTGGAAAGTATTTAGAATAATGGCCGAATTAGTTGAAGGTTTTGAATTTTTGACGGGTTTGGGCAATGACGTGACAGTTTTGGGAACAAAAGGTATTAAAACTGATGATCAACTTTATTTGGATGCCTATAGTTTGGGTAAAAAATTGGCTGAAAATAATTACGCAACCATCACTGGTGGGGGCCCAGGTATAATGGAAGGTGTTAACAAGGGTGCTTTTGAAAATGGTGGCGAATCAATTGGCATTAATATGCGTTATGGCTTCAAAGAACGAGTCAACGCTTATGTCAAACGTTCAATTGGTTTTCAATTTCCATTTACTCGCAAATTAATTATCATGGCACCGTCCAAGGCCTTTGTATTTTTTCCTGGTGGTTTTGGTACATTGCATCAATTGTTTGAAGTATTAACTTTGATTCAAACTAAAAAAGTACCCAAGATGCCAGTGATTTTGTACAACCACGCTTTTTGGGAGCCACTTCATAAATTTATCAAAGAAGTAATGGTACACGATTTAGAGACAATCGGCGATGAAGACGATGAGCTTTATCAGATCGTTGATAATGTGGATAGTATAATTGGTTTGGTTAACGATCGCAAATAAAGTTATTTTATTCATAAGTTAATTTGACAATTTTAGTTAAGTGTAGTAAAGTAAGAATGTAATACATTCTTACTTAATATAAAAATATGAACACAATCGTCAAAGCTACAACCAAGGGGCAGATTACCATTCCAGTTGTTTGGAGAAAACGTTTTGAGACGGATAGATTTTTGGTTGAGATAGAGGATTCTTATTTAAAAATAAAACCATTAAATATGAATAAAATGGGTACTACCGAGGAATATACTGTTTTTGATGCAATTCGTGATAATAGTGGCAAAGGAATAAAAGCCAAGGATTTGCAAAAAATGCTTAAAAAAATATCGTAAATTTTGCTATGGATAAAATAGAAAAATTATTACGAAAAATAAGCAAAAGTGACAGAAAGAGACTTTTGGAAATAATCAATTTACTATTAGAAGGAAAAAAAGCTGGTTTGAATATACAGAAAATTAAAAACACAGATTTTTATAGATTACGTTCAGGTAGATTTAGAATAATATTTCATCTCGATGGTCAAAATAAAGAAGTAGTTGTGGATAGTATAAAATTAAGAAACGAAAATACCTATAAATAAAACAATCCTTTTGTGGGAATGTTATTTGGGTTAACTAGATCGTTGTTTTTTGATATTATTCTTTTGAAAATATAATAATCATGGAGAGTTCGCATAGTGGTCTAGTGCGCACGCTTGGAAAGCGTGTATACCGCAAGGTATCGAGGGTTCAAATCCCTCACTCTCCGCCAACGCTACGCCGTAACTCGGGGCGTAGGCGAGAAAAAATAATTTAGTCAATATAAATAAAATTATGTCAAAACATATCGCAATTTTACACACCTCCAAAGGAGATATAAAAGTTGAATTAAAAAAAGACAAGACGCCAAAAACTGTGCAAAATTTTGTTGATTTGGTTAAAAAAAAATTTTATAATGGGACAATTTTTCATCGGGTTATAAAAGATTTTATGATTCAGGGTGGTTGTCCAGAGGGTACTGGTACAGGTGGTCCGGGTTATAAATTTGACGACGAGCCTTTTGAAGGTGAATATACTCGCGGTACAGTCGCTATGGCCAATGCAGGCCCGAACACAAATGGTAGTCAATTCTTTATTATGCATGCCGATGTACCTTTGCCAAAAAATTATGTTATATTTGGTAATGTTTTAGAGGGGTTGGAAGTAGTTGATTTGATTGCCAATAGTGAAGTTGAATTCAGTCTAATGGGGGAGTCATCCAAACCAGTTGAGCCAACAGTGGTGGAGAGAGTGGAGATTTTTTGACTGTCATTGTGAGCCTCGATTCGCATCGGGGCGAAGCAATCCCAGACTTAAATACATATTATAGTTTTTAATAATTTACTATGGAATGGGATTGCTTCGTCATGTATTCTCATTCCTCGCAATGACACGTGATTATGAACAAAATACACCCACAATATCCTGACCATCATGAAGAAAATCAAATTTTAAACAAACTTCGTGAGATTGTTTTTGGTATGGAAGATGGTATGGTATCAACACTTGGAGCTGTTACTGGTATTGCAGTTGGTTCGGGTAATCATTATATGATTGTTTTGTCTGGTTGTGTAATTATTGCAGTAGAATCAATTTCTATGGGTATTGGTTCTTATATTTCCAACAAATCTGAATCAGATGTTGACAGAAGAAAACTAAAAGAAGAAAAAAATGAAATAGCTGATTTTCCTCATGAAGAAAAAGAAGAATTAACTAATATTTATATCAATGATGGTTGGCCAAAAGAGTTCGCTGGCGAAATGGCTGAGGTGGCTTCCCAAAAACCAGAATTATTATTATATGAAATGGCCCATCATGAGTTGGGAATTATTCCTGAGCAAATTGTTTCCGATGCTCACAAAGGAGTAGCAATGTTTTTTTCTTATGTAATTGGTGGAGCAATTCCACTTTTGCCATATTTAATTTTTTCGTCAATAAAAATGTCTATTCCAATTTCAATCGTAGCTACTTTTTTGGGTTTATTTGCTTTGGGCTCAGGGACGACAAAATTTTCCAAACGAATTTGGTGGCGGGCTGGTATGGAATTTGTTTTGTTGGCCGGTGTAGCGACAATAGTTGGTTATGTAATTGGTAGATTGGTGGAAGGAATAATGGTATGAAAATAAAGTTTGTTAATAATTATCAACATAATCCAGATGTCTTGATGCGTAAATGTGGTTATGGAAGAATACCAACCCGCGAGATTAGTTATGCCCGTCGATTTGGTGCTGGTATTTATCCACGATTTCATGCCTATGTTGATAAATTGGCTACTGGTTTTGTTGTCAACTTGCATTTAGACCAAAAACAAGCTTCTTATTCCGGACACACCGCCCACTCGGGCGAATATAGTGGGGAGTTGGTGGAAAGGGAGGGGGAGAGGATAAGGCAGGCGATTGAGTCGTTTGGTGTTTGATTTTTTTATATTATTTTTGG
>CAYXGV010000061.1:0-4715 GCA_964464685.1 uncultured Gammaproteobacteria bacterium
TATTAATTTCTCTATCTATTTTACTCATTAGCAATCAAATGTCAAGAGTGCTAAGCGAGATAAAGGTTCAAAATATTGTTTCAAAAACACACTAATTGCTATCGTTTTTTTCAACAACATTCCCGAACCTTTTTTTTATACTTATTGAAAGCATTATTTCAAAATTGCCCAGCGATGAGCTTTTTTGATTTTTGGAGGGAGTAGTCCTCCGATTTAGTTTCTAAAAGGTATTACTTACTTGCCTCGCAAAGTTTTGGTGAGAAGACGAAGGTCAGATTTTTATCTTAATATTTTACTTTAATCTCAATTGTTTATAGCTATTAATCAGATTCCCTATACTCTCCCGAGATAATTCATTATTTTGTTCTTCAATTTCAAGAATACTTTTAATGAAACTGATTAAATCTTTAGGGTTTTTATTTAGAATTTTTTGTTCTTGTTCAGAATCATATCTCCTTGCTTTAATTATTCTTTTAAAAATGTCATTTTCTGATAAGTAAGATAGTTGAAGTTTGTAGCAAAAAAAACCATCAACCACTGAAATTACTGTAGCTTCAGGTAAACCCATTAATACGAAAGTGGGTAAATCTCTATCTGTAATTTTTCTAATAAGCTCAGCTAAAGGTTCTCCCCAGAGTGGTTTGAGCTGTAATTCATCCTTTTTATTTCTTTTTCTCCACAAAGAATCTATACCAATAATTTTTATAAACCCGAGGACCATCCCTAAAATTACTAATCCATGAAGAACCCCATATCCAATTTTCTCTTGGACAATGCCTGCTAATACACTTCCGCCAATGAGAAGTAAAATAATTAATAATATCTTTTTCATTATTTTCTTAATTTTTTCTTTCATAGATTTATTTTATTTCACATTCACGTTTATAGCAAACTCATTTACTTATTGGATCGTAAAATTGTAAAAGAATTTATAAATTTATTATAATTGTTTTCGCTATAATTTTTACTTTCGTACCCAACCATTAATTGATATAAAGTTTGCCCTACCATTATGCCTCTACCTTTTAAGAAGATTGTGTTGTTCTGAACTAAAAAATCTAGCGCTCGATATCCATCAAAATAAGTCAAATTTGAAGAAACAAGTTTGTTGCCTTGAGTAGAAATGAGCATACCATTAAGCGCATCCTCAAGATTATTTTCTGGATTAGAGGTATCAATTTCAAAACCGTAGGTAGTGAAACCTATAATGTAAATAGTGCCATTTACTTCCTCACTTGTATAAGAGTCATACTTTAATGTTAGTTGCGTATTCGGAACTTCAATACTTTCCGTTTCGTGATTTGGATAAGTAGGAAACTCTGCTCTAAATTGACCAATTGGAGAATTAAACTCTTTCCATGCAGAAGTGTCTGTAAAATAATTTACAACTTTTTCTTCTATAGTTTTATCTGAAGACAAATTATAATCATTCGGAACTAAATACGAAAGAATTCCTAGTAGGGTTAAGCCAAAAAAGATTATACCAAAGATAATTACAATTATTTCTCCTCTTGAAAATTTTCTACTATTATTATAGTTTTGAACAATTTTTGAGTTGTTAAAATTGATAGCTTTTTGGATAGCTAACAGTGGAATAAAAGTAGAGCTTGCGATTAGGAGCCATAAAATATTAAGCCCAAAATCCGCACCTTCAAGTCGACCAAGACCATTGCCGATAACAAGCAATACAATGTAAATAGTCGCCAATAGTCCAGCTGAATATGGATTGCTATAATCGTGTTTTTTTGCTGATTGTAATATCTTCTTAAAAAGACTATAACAATAAAAAACTGCAAACCATGCCCTCCAGAACGGAGAGATTTCTTGTTGTTCTCCTTTCCTTATAGCTTCCCAGTTTTTATAAAACCAATAAATTTCATAAATTCCCATAGTGAAAACTGACAAAATAACTAATTTATTAAGAGGGATGGAAAAATACTCTATATCCGCACTATTCTTTTCTAATTTGGTTACCTCGACTGACTTATTATATTCATTACTAAAATTAGTATCATTTAATAATTTATCATTAAGATTGTTTTTTTTCATAATTTTTTTAATATTAATTTTAATAATTTTTTAGATTTTTTTATTTTTAATAATTAAATCACTCAAACATCTCATTATAAGAATCAATAAATTCATTAATCATATCGGATGAAATAATAACTCCAAATCTTTCATTTTCATCACTAATTATCATTGATGGAACACCAATCATACATCCATTCTGATCCACGGCTAATCCTCCAGAATTACCAGAACTAATTTTCGCAGATGTAGCTATTAAACCTCCTCCAAGAAAATTACTAACAAGACCATCAGTTATAGTAAGCGAGTACCCACCTCCAACTAATTCTGGATAGCCATAGATTCGTATTGATTCCCCTAACTGAACATTTTCATCTCTACATTTTATCGGGCTTTCGTATACTGGAAATTCTCTAGGATATACTCCCCAAAAAGCTTTTTCTTCCTCATCATAATAGGCATTATAAATTTCCATAAACGCCAAATCATAATAATCACTAATATCAGGAATAACAATTGGGTGTGCCCAAAAAAATTCGTCTGGATATCCCGTTATTGGGTCTGGTAAAACCACTATGCAACCTTTTTCATAAATATTCAAATAATCTTCTTCCTGCGGAATAATATGAGAATTTGTTAAAATCAAACCGTCTTCTGTAATTATTGTTCCAGAACCACCCATTGAGTCTTCTTCTGAAATAGTGCTTTCACAGTAAATATTTACAACAGAAGAGATTATTTTACTTTGATCAACAGAAAAATCTTGCTTATTGCTTATTTTATCTATCAAAAAGATACCAAAAACAAAAAAAGAAAATAATAAAATAATTAATGGTATCTTTTTTGAAAACCCCTTTTGCTTTATTAACTGGCCATCAGGCAACACAATATTCTCGCCACAATATTTGCAAAATTTCACTGATTCGTCTATTTCTTTCCCACAGTACTTACAAAACATATTAATTAATTTTAGTATTGATCAAATTGGTTTTCAGGGATATTATTTGTTTCCGCGGTTCCCCCAATCACAGGATTTAGGGTTACTTTAAAAATTGTATATTGACTATATGTTGTAATGAAATCAAATGTATCTTCAAACACAGAATATTGAGTATTACCTCTGAATTTTTGAGTTACTGAGTCCCAGTCCAACCCATTTGCAAATACGAGCCAATATATCCCATCAGATATATTAAGCATTGTGTAAGTACTGTTAGCTTTGATATAGACTGTTAATATAGATGTACCTCCATGAATAAGTTTGGCCACAGCATCCAGATTAGTACCATTTTTAATCTCTAGCTCACCATATCCCTGGAGATAAGCACTATTTTTTTTAAGAATAGTGCCGTTGGCAAGCGAGATGGCAAGGTTGGTTGGAGTAAATTCAATCACATCGTTGGAGACCTCTGCGATCGGTGGAGGTAAAAGAACCTTTGTATTTCCGCCTTTATACGACGAATCGTCTCCCGAAATGATCCAAACAAAAAAAATCACTCCAAGCATAATCGCAACATACTTATTAAAAATGAGTTTAGGATAATTTATCCTCTTACCCAAGCCAATAAGTTTAGAAACTATGCTTTCTTTTTTTTGGCTATTAAATTTAGGCGTATCAGCCGTATATTTTTCGTTCTGTAGAATTTTTTCAAATAATATCCGTTTACAATTTGGACATTCTTCATCGTTTATATCCACTTCATGTTTACAAAACGGGCAATACTTTATAGTATGATTGGTTTTCTTTTCAATACATATCTTCTCTCCGCAATATTCGCAGAAGCTACTTTCGTCTGGAATTTTTTTACCACAATTTGTGCAAAACATAATAATTTATTTTATTTTTTTGCCACATTGACCGCAAAAACTTGCTGCTTCCTTTATGGTGCTACCACAATTAGAACAATATCTTTCCTGAATTGATACTTTTTTACCAATTTTAACATGACGTGCCCTTTCAACTTGATATGCTTGCCAAAATACTGCCATAAATATTGCCCAAAAAACGACAGGCATCAGTATACTGCCAGCAGTAACAACTTCCGCAGAAGAAAAAGCATTGATGACCTGAAAGCCCTTGGAAAAAGTCCAATAAATCATTGTAATTATCATTGCCCACTTGCTTCCCTTATAGACAAAAAAAGCTAATCCTAACATCAAAATAACATCAATCAAAATTCCAGGCGAACTCCAATCAACTATTACAAGAATCAAGTTTAGCATCACAAGAAAAATCATGACGACAGTCGCCACTTTTCTTGATGCACTAAAAGATCCTGCTGTATTATAATTTTCTATTTGATATCTCAATTGTTTTTCATCCATATTCCATCGAAACAAATCAGTAAAAATGTCCCATTTGTATTCTTTTCCTTTTTTAGGCTCTTGATTCTTCGTTTCTTGTTCTTCTTCCATAATTTTTTAAATGTTGTTAATTTTATTAACAGATGGCAGAGGTTAATTAATTTTATCATATCATAAAATAGATTGCCAAGGAATCAAGTATTTGCCTCCCGAAGGTGAGGAAATGTTATTGAAAAAACCATAGCGATTGGCATGTTTTTAAAACAATACCTCCTCATCCGTTGTCCCCTACTTTTCCACGATTAAGTTTGCCTGAGCTTAAACACCATGGTAAAATTACAAATATAACCTTTTACAAAACATATGAGACAAATATTTAA
>CAYXGV010000062.1:0-4453 GCA_964464685.1 uncultured Gammaproteobacteria bacterium
AAATATGGAAACTTTGGGCTAGCTAAACCACGACTAACCAATTCCAACCGATCAAACACCCACGAATAAAAAAAGATTATAAATAAAAAAACCGCAATTCCTAAAATAGCAGTAATGCCCCAGCCTTTTTTTGTCATAATGTTGTAGTTTATAAAGTTATAAAGTTTATAAAGTTTATAAAGTGTTTTAAAAATTCTTTACGAACTTTAAAAACTTTATGAACTTTTAAACTTAGCTAATTATAACACAAAAAAATTTTGTTAAAAAATTTTCTTGTGGATAAGTACCATCAACTGTAAAATAATCACATATCAAAAACTATCAAATCCTTCATCTAAAATTTTGACCAAAGGATCTTCCCAATCAAAACAAGTCTGTCTCTCACATAACTGTTTAAATGTTTTGACACACTCAAAATCAATTTTGGCAAATTCTACCAATACAAGAACTACTTCCATCATAAAGTCACCAACAGTACCATCTGAATCATCCACAACATTACAAAGTTTTTTATCCAAACGCAAAAGTAATTTCACCAACAAATCAGCAGTCTGTCGACTAACCGGCAATTTGGATACAATATCCGTCAACCGAGCACAACCTTCTGATAAAGAATTTTGATATGCAAACCATTTGCGAGATGGTCCGGAATAGGATTTGATATAACGCAAGGCCAGAGCAATATCAATATTTACTTTTTTTAAGTCTTCCTCACTTAATTCACCCTTTACGCCACTACAGCCCACTTCGGCCTGTTGTTTATCTTCTTCTTTGAGTGGTTTTCCATTCATAACAGCGTAAATCGCCACTGCCACCATATGTTTGCATAATGTATTGTTTTGACCTAAATAACAATCACAACTACCCAAATCAAAAGAACGAGCATGCACATATACTTCATAAGCTTGTGTGCCTTGGACAATAGCAGAATAACCAACACAACCATCATCTTCAAACTCTTTAATTTTATTATTTTCATACAAAGCCACCGCTCGCTCATAAGTACCTGGGTCAATAGAAAATTTAATTTTATCTAGTGTGTATTTTGGCTTCATATAGATTACAAATCATACTTTAGTTATTGATCATACTCAAAAATAAGTCAAATCAATCCATATTTTCCTCTACTAATAAAATTCAAATATCCCTTATCTCTCAAAAATTGTAATTGTTGTCTTATTTTATCTTTTATGTGTTTATTATCAGGATGGATAAAGGCAAGATCTTTTTCAAACTTATAAACATCTTGCAAAGAAAATTCTTTCTTATCTATAGCGTCAATACAATTCATGATATCCAAAATCCAACCTTTTAATTCATCTTTCTTAATATTTTTTAAAAAAGCAGTCTTTCGCCATTTTCTAAGTATTTCTTTTTTGGAAAATTCTCTTCCATCTTCAATGTAATAAATTTTACCTGAATTCGGAATTTTAGAAAATAAAATATACGAACCAACCCAGCCTGATCTTTTAGCTTTCTCAGATAATGCTTTTCTTTTTTCAATAATTTCTGGAATAAAAAAGTATTTTGGTACAACAAAAAAATCATTTACTAAATAATTTTCTTCCAAATAGTGCAAAAAGAAGAAATGCGGTTTATCTAAAGATTTTAACCTCTTTACCAAAGCAAAATATTCGGAACTCAAAACTTTTTTCTTAAATTTATTTTTTGAAGCTTTCTGCTCATAATTTTCAAAACATTTTTTACACAAAAAATCAGAAACTTTAGTATTATTATCTAAACTATTTAAAATACTTCCACAGTTCGGACAAATAATATTTTCCTCAGTCCAACTTTCTGACATCACACGTATTTTTTGAGAATAACTTTTATATTTTTGTGCAATTTTAGTATCAAAAAATGTATTCATATACATATATTCTACCACTCTCCCCCCTCCCCAGTCAAACCTACCTGCAAAATAGTATATTCTATAGTATATACTATAGAATATACTATTTAAATTGAAAAATTAAAATAATAATACATCGCAAAAACAAACAATACTAAATTAATTCCAGCGGAAAGCAGACAGTAGAAACAATATTCTTTAATTTTGAAAAATTGGATTCCAGTCAAAAATATTGAATAGATAAAACCCAAAATTACGGCTGGTAAAATAATAAAATTTAGATCAATAAAAGAAAACAATCCTAAAATATAAAAAATGCCCAAAGAAAAAATTAATGAAAAATAAATAATCCCCCACACTTCGTTTTTTACTCCCAAAAATTTATTCCACTTGCTCTGTAAAACAGCCGTGCAATCACTATTAAGAGGACAAGACATCGGCCCAGGTAATTGATTTTTGTGATAAATATACAAAGTATCTACCAATCCCAAAAAACTCAAGACGATTAGAATATAATAAAACATATAAAATAGCTTAATTAATTATTTAATTTATTCAAAAAATACTGGGATTTCCAAAGCATCATCAAACTCTGGCAAACCACTGGGATTATCCCTTTGTAAAATCAAAGCCCCACGATTACTAACCGCCGTGTTTGGTGTAAATTCTAAAGTGGCTGTAAAATCTACCCAGTCTTCCGTCATCCAATCACCTTGGGCTTGGGCAATCGCTGAGCCAATAATCAAACCATCCCAATCAACAATAACAATTGGAAAACTAGCTTCAAAAAACCAATTACCCCTCGCCTGACCTTTTATTAACAAAGGACTAGACACAACATCATTTGGGCGAGGACTTTCCAAAGAAATTTTATCCATTTTTTCTATTGTATTACCCAACTCTTCCACAAAAGTTTGGCCATTGTAAGCACACTGACGAGGATAACTTTCCATAACTGGATTACCCATAGCGACACAGGCATTGAAATCCTCTACTTTGAATTGTTCTTTAAACTCGGGACAATATTCTTCCCACATTCTTTGACACTGATTATTTGACGGACACCAACTATAACCAGCTCCAACCAAACAATCGTGTTCATCGACATCGCCACCAATTATTTTTTGTTCATCATTATTTGATGAACAACCAGACAAAACCGCCACGACCAATAAAATTACCGAGAAAAATAATACTTTTTTATTCATATGTTTGTGATTTAAATTAATTAAAAAATATTTATATTAGAATCTTACCTAGCAAACTAGTCAAAAATGTCGAAATAAGTGTCATTGTGAGGAAGCCGATTCGCAATGACAGCTAGAACCCGCCACATAACCAGTACTCCACGCTACTTGCAAATTGTAGCCACCAGTCGGGCCAACAATATCCAAAACTTCACCAGCAAAATATAAATTTTTAAATATTTTGGATTGCATGGTTTTTGGATCTACTTCTTTTAGATCTACTCCCCCGCTCGTCACAATCGCTTGCAAATAACCAGTATTACCAGTCACGGTCATTTTTAAATTTTGCAACAAATCAACCAATCCCAAACGTTCATCTCGAGTCACGCTATTGACCTGCTTGTCTGGATCAATCTTAGATTTTTCAATTATTATCAATATCATTTTTCTGGGCAATAAATCTGACAACGCATTTTTGAAAACTTTGTTATTATACTTTTTAAAATCTCTTTGTATTCTAAGGTCTAATTGTTCGCGACTTAAAGCTGGTTTCAAGTTTAGACATAATTCCACTTGACCATTTTTTTCTACTTCAATCACTTGTTTGCTGACATCCAGCACAATTGGTCCACTAACACCAAAATGAGTAAATAACATATCACCAAATCTTTCAGTAATTTTTTTGTTGCCTTGCCAAACAGTCAAACCAACATTTTTCATAGTCAAACCTTGTAATTTCTTTGTCCAAGCTTCTTTTATTTTGAGTGGTACCAAAGCTGGAGCAGGATCAATCACATTATGACCCAAATCTTTGGCCCATTGAAAACCAGCTCCGGTTGAACCAGTCACCGGATAAGACAAACCACCAGTCGCGATAATTAAATTTTTGGTTTTTATTTTATCCCCAGCAACTTTGACAGCTGTGATTTTTTTATTTTTATATTCCAAATCTTCCACCTCTGCCCCAAACATAATTTCAACTTTATTATCTTGCAAAAATTTTTTCAAAACATTTACCACATCTCTAGCTTGATCACTAATTGGAAAAACTCGTCCACCTCTTTCGGTTTTTAATTCCAAACCTCGACTGGTAAAAAAATCAATTATTTCATTTGGACCAAACGAATTAAAGGCGGAAAATAAAAAACGTCCAGGCTTGCCATAAGTTTCTACCAATTTGCGCAAGTCAAATTCCGCTTGGGTAATATTACAACGCCCTTTGCCAGTGATAAGAATCTTCTTGCCTAGTTCTTTATTTTTTTCCAACAACAAAACCCGCGCGCCTTGTGAGCCCGCTATCCCTGAGGCCATAATTCCCGCTGGCCCACCACCTATTACGATTACATCATATGTTTCGGTCATGGCTATATTTTAGCTTGAAAGAGAATAAAAAGCAAACAAAAAACTGCCCCCC
>CAYXGV010000063.1:0-3602 GCA_964464685.1 uncultured Gammaproteobacteria bacterium
TTCGGGTGATTTTCTGTTATATGTTACGTGCTCCATGTTACGTGATTCGTAGTTTCCCTTTCTCCACCTCAACCTTAACCTTACTTCCATCTTCAATCTTTCCTTCAATAATAAGCATCGCTAGAGGATCAAGTAGTTCAGTTTGAATAACACGCTTTAGTGGTCTGGCGCCGAGGGTTGGATCATAGCCTTTTTTGGCGAGCCAATCTTTGGCTTTGGAATTAATATCCAATTTAATTTTCTTTTCGTCTAATCGTTTGCTAACAATTTCTAATTGTAAATCAACAATTGAGCGAATCTGTTTTTCTTGTAAAGGATGGAACATAATAATTTCGTCCACTCTATTTAAAAATTCTGGTTTAAATTTTTCTCGCAAAGTTTCCATGACTTTTTCCTTTATTTTTTCTTCTTTATTTTTCCCCGCCTTATTATCGCCATCGGAAAATCCAAAATCATCACTTCTTCCCATTTCCATAATCATGTCAGAGCCAATATTACTTGTCATAATAATTACGGTATTTTTGAAATTAACTTTTCTACCTTTGGCATCAGTCAAACGACCATCTTCCAAAATTTGCAACATCATGTTGAAGACATCGGGGTGAGCTTTTTCTATTTCGTCAAAAAGAATTACCGAATAAGGGCGACGGCGAACTATTTCAGTTAGCTGTCCGCCTTCATCATAACCAACATAACCAGGAGGGGAGCCGATCATTTTGCTGGCTGCATGTTTTTCCATGTATTCACTCATATCAATTCTAACCAGAGCCTCCTCATCATTAAACATAAATTCTGCTAGAGCTTTGGCCATTTCAGTTTTACCAACACCGGTTGGTCCCATAAAAATGAATGAACCAATTGGGCGTTTTTCTTCGGAAATGCCAGCTCTCGATCTTCTAATTGCATTGGAAACTGCAGCAATTGCTTCCCTTTGTCCAATAACACGTTGACCCAAGTCTGCTTCCATGTGAGCCAATTTTTTGACTTCATCTTGGAGCATCTTGGAAACAGGAATACCAGTCCAACGCGCCACAACCGCTGCAATATCTTCTTCGGTCACTTCTTCTTTTAAAATCGTTCTACCTTTTTGAACGTCAGCCAAATCGCGTTCATATTTTTTGATAGCTTCTTCCATAGCTGGAATTTTGCCATAACGAATCTCAGCTACTTTTTGTAAGTCGCCTTTGCGTTCTTCAATTTCGGCTTCTTGCTTCAATTTATCAATTTGTTTTTTGTGATCACGAATTTTGGTAATCACTTCTTTTTCATTTTTCCAATGTACTTCCAGTTCATTACTTTTTTCTTTCAAGTTGGCTAGTTCTTCTTTTAATTTTTTACTACGGTCTTTGGATTCTTCATCAGTTTCTTTTTTTAATGCCCGAAGTTCAATGTCTATTTTCATCATCTTGCGTTTCATTTTATCAAGATCATCGGGCATAGAATCAATTTCCATGCGCAGAGCGGAAGTGGCTTCGTCAATCAAATCAATGGCTTTGTCTGGCAAAAATCTGTCAGAAATATAGCGAACAGATAATTCAACCGATGCCACAATGGCTGGATCAGTAATCCGAACACCATGATGAACTTCATATTTTTCTTTGATGCCACGCAAAATAGCAATTGCGTCATCAACACTTGGTTCCTGAACCATGATTGGTTGGAAACGGCGTTCAAAAGCGGCATCTTTTTCAATATATTTTTGGTATTCTTTAATTGTTGTCGCACCAATAGTATGGAGTTCACCACGAGCCAGAGCCGGTTTTAACATGTTGCTGGCATCAACAGCACCTTCACTTGATCCAGCTCCAACAATCGTATGGAGTTCGTCAATAAATAAAATAATTTTACCAGCTGAATCAATTACTTCTTTTATAACGGCTTTAAATCTTTCTTCAAATTCACCACGAAATTTTGTTCCAGCAACTAGCGAGCCAATATCTAAAGAAACAATTTCTTTCTCTTTCAAACCCTCAGGAACATCACCATCTACAATTCGCTGAGCCAAACCTTCGGCAATAGCTGTTTTACCAACACCTGGTTCGCCAATCAAAACCGGATTATTTTTGGTACGGCGAGATAATACTTGCATGACACGACGGATCTCATCATCACGACCAATCACTGGATCAAGTTTTTCTTTTTTTGCCAAATCTGTTAAATTTTTTGAATATTTTTCCAAAGCTTGAAACTTTGCTTCTGGAGTGGGGGAGTCAACTCGTTGAGTTCCCCGCACAGTGGCTAAAATTTTTAAAACATCATCATACTGTACTTTTTGAGAAGACATGGCATCAGAAATCGGATTTTTATTTGTTAAAAATGACAAAAGTAAATGCTCAACCGAAATAAATTCATCACTCATTTTTTTGGATTCATTGCCAGCGTTTTGCAAAATATACATCATCGCTTGGCCCATCAAGATTTGCCCCATGCCGTTTTGGGGTGTGTTATCAGCTTGTTTAGGTAGAGAATTTATCATGATTTGAACATTGTCACGCAATTCTTTTAAATTAACTTTTAATTTTTTTAAAACTGAAATAACAATACCTTCTTCTTGTTCAAGCAAAGCAAAAAACAAGTGAGGTGGTTCCACTTGAGGTTGGCCATTTTCATTGGCAATTTGTGAAGCGTGTTGTAGAGCTTCCTGAGTTTTGTTGGTAAAGTTGTTATTCATACGGCATTGATTTTACTGATTTATAAATGATTCCACTGAATGATTGATTATCACTCATAGCCTTAGAGTGCTAGTATTATACTATATTGTAAATTTTTGTCAAATGTGATAGTATATGGAGGTATTTTAGCACATTTTTCGGGACGAAAGAAAGGGGAGGTGTTAGGATGGCTTTGAAAAAAGAACAACAAGAATTGAGCACAACTCAGTCTGTAGTGGCTTTCTTTGTCTTTTTCCTTCTTACTTCGGTAGTGGGGTTCAGTCTGATGACACTCTTTAATTGGTCGCTTACTTGATGTAATTCAGAACATCTACTGGCGATCACGGAGGGATCTTTCGTCCCGACCCTCCGTTTTAGATTCTAAATTATGCGAATTGTAAAAAAATATGGAGATAAGAAAAGCTAAATTAAAAGAAGTATCACAGGTAGCTGATTTGGGTGTGGAGATGATTAAATACCATCACAAATTGGATACTTATGAAAGTCCGTCAAAGAATATTAAACAAGTATATAAAGACTATCTTAAAAAGACAATCTATTCTAGTACAAAAATTTTATTAGTTGCTGTGGATGGAGGTAAAGTGGTTGGTTATGCTTTGTCTAGTACGAGATTACGACCGCCAGTTTTTAAAGATAGAAAAATGGGGTTTATTGATGATATATTTTTTATTGAGAAATATCGTGGTAAAAATTTTGCTGGTATTTTTTTAAAAATGCTTTTTAAATGGTTTAAGGAAAAGGGGATACATAATATAGAGCTAACAGTTCACGATAAAAACGAATTAGCTAAAAAAGCTTGGAAAAAGTATGGTTTTGAAACATATTTGTATAGATTAAAAAAAAGAATCTAGATATGAAAATTTTAGGTGTAAGAATTGATAGTATAAGAAAAGGTGAAGCACTACAAAAGGTTAGTGATTTTTTACAATC
>CAYXGV010000064.1:0-3497 GCA_964464685.1 uncultured Gammaproteobacteria bacterium
CCTTTACCTTTTACCCACACCCATTTACCGGTCTTTGAGTCTTTGTAAGCGCCGATTGCCCGTGGCGGAAAGCCAATTCCAAATTCATACACCCTCATCCCCGATTTTCTAGCTGTCACAAAATGACCCCACTCGTGAGCCAAAACAAGAATACTTAGAATTAAGATGAAGATGATAACAGTAAGCATAATATTTAATGTTTTAAAAAGAAGGAATAAAAACCTCTGTATCCACTCCCCTATGAGGGGAGGGGCACGAAAATGATTTGTATTTTGTTAGTTAATTAGTTATAATAACAATAAGATTATACTCCAATAATCTATTTTAATCAACTCTTAATAATTAACCCAAAAGATATGACAGGATTATACATCCTCATCGCCGTAGTCGCAGTAGTACTGCTATGGCTCATCGGCGTTTACAATGGCCTAATTCGTCTAAATAACCGTACCAAAGAAGCCTGGTCAGACATTGACGTCCAATTAAAAAGACGCCATGATTTGATCCCAAATTTAGTAAATAGTGTCAAAGGCTACATGACACACGAAAGAGAATTATTAGAAAATATTACCAAAGCTCGTTCCCAAGCTATGGATGCCCAAAAAGGTGGCAACACCGAAGAATTGGCCAAGGCTGAAAATATGCTTGGTGGAATGTTGGGAAAATTACAAATCGCCGTAGAAGCTTATCCGGATTTAAAAGCCAGCCAAAATGTTAATCAATTAATGGATGAATTATCCGACACTGAAAATAAAATTCAAGCATCTCGCCGATTTTACAATGGCATGGCACGCGACTTCAACACAAAGATTGAAACCTTTCCAAACAACACCGTTGCTGGCATGTTGAAATTTAAAAAATACGATTTTTTTGTAGCTGATGAAAGTGAAAAAGAGAATGTGGAAGTCAAATTATAATTAGATAATAGAACACTGATTAAACTAATGTAACGAATTTTAACTAATTTATTTTTTATTAATTCGCTAGAAAAAATCGAAATAATAAAAAATTCGTTTAAATTAGTTTAATCCGTTAAATCTGTGTTCTATTTAATTTAAATTATTTTATGTACTCACAGATTGATTCAAACAAACGCAAAACTTTTTTACTAGTAATAATTTTTATCACCTTCATTATTGCCGTTGGTTATTTTGTTGGTGTTTATCTTGGTTATGGTTATGGCTATTTAATTGGGGCTCTAATTTTTTCTCTTTTAATGTCATTAACCAGTTATTACAAAGGTGACAAAATCGCATTGTCTTCAACTGGTGCCAAAGGTATAGAAAAAGAAGATAACCCTTATGTTTATCGTCTTGTAGAAAATCTTTGTATTACTGCCGGCATGCCAACGCCAAAAGTATATATTATTGATTCCCCTGCTCTCAATGCCTTTGCCACTGGACGAGATCCGGAGCACGCATCTATTGCCCTTACCACTGGAATTATTTCTGCACTAGAAAACGAAGAACTTGAAGGCGTGATTGCTCACGAACTTTCTCATATAAAAAATTACGACATCCGTCTCATGACGATTGTTGTTGTTTTAGTCGGAACAATTGCATTACTTTCAAATTGGTTTTTCCGTGCTCGTTTATTCGGTATGGGTGGTAATAGAAAATCTAATGATAAAGGTGGTGGTCAACTTGGCATGATTATTATGATTATTGGTTTAGTCTTGTTAATTTTATCTCCGATAATTGCTGAATTGATCAAACTTGCTATTTCTCGCAAACGTGAATATTTAGCCGATGCCTCTGGTTCACTTTTAACTCGCTACCCCGAAGGTTTAGCTCGCGCGCTAGAAAAAATCTCTCAATCTAACACACCACTTCCCAATGCCAGCGCCGCTACTGCCCATCTTTTTATTTCCAATCCATTGAAAGGAAAAGGTGTGAGTAATTTGTTTTCGACGCATCCGCCGATTGAGGATAGAATTAATAAATTGAGGACAATGTAGGGTTAATTTTAACAAAAAAGAGAAGCCCCCCGGTTAGTTTCTCACGATACTACAAGCTACACCAAACACACATATTTGACTTATTTTAAAAAGTTGGCTATACTAATGTAGGGTAATTTAAAATATATGCGTAAAATAAACCTGAAAGCAACTATCTGGAAAGAAGGTAAATATTATGTCTCTCAATGCTTAAATGTTGATGTGGCTAGTTTTGGAACAACCAAAAAAGAAGCCTTGGCTAATTTAGAAGAAGCCATTGAATTATATTTGGAAAATACTAATACCCCCAAACTAACAAAAATAGAACGACCGGATATTGTTTCATTCAAAATGCAATATGCCTAAACCAATAATACTCAAACGCTTACTGGAAGTCCTTAAAAACAAAGGCTTCTTTTTAGTTTCACAAAAAGGCAGTCACGCTAAATATAGAAAAAAAGGTTCACCTACTATCACCACTATAATACCCCAACACGGTAAAGAAATACCTTATGGTACTTTTAGATCTATTTTACGCCAAGCTAATTTGACAGAAGAAGATTTTGAAAAAAATAAAACAAACATCGGATAAAAAAATAGCCATTAAACCTTGGCTATTGATTAAAAAATTGGTTGGAGGGGCGCGATGATTTGCGCCCCTCCCCATGAACGAACCAAAGAGACACGAAATGTAAGGACCAGTACTTGTGGGCCTAATCCGAATACGTACCGTACCTCTCAGGTCTTGAACCAAATCTGCGACCTACTACCCCTTCCTGCCTGTCCCTGTCCTCTTGGAGGAGAATGAGTAGATCACGGATCTCTTCCCTGCCCTCCCACGTCTGTCGTGGTTCCTGCCCAGACTCACCCGATAAATCGGGAACAACTTTCCCCACTGAACCAGGGGGAGAAACTTTCTTTTCGCTCTCGCCATCCATGGTATTCCCTCCTAGTGTTTGTATCTTAATTATCACATAATTGATATAGGATGTCAAGATAAAAAACAATCTATTTTATTTTCCCCAATAAAATGGTACAATAGATGCAAGCTCGACATTCTACATTCATAATTCATAACTCATAATTCAAACAATATGTCAGACACCCTCATGTCATTCTGGTGGTTCGTAGCAATTATCCTACCCATCATAATGGTTTGGTCAATAGTTTGGAAAGGTCTAGCTCTCTGGCGCGCAGCCAAAAACAACAGCCTGCCTTGGTTTGTTGCCCTACTTATCCTAAACACAATGGGAATTTTGGAAATATTATATTTATTCGTATTCGGAAAAAAAGAAAAACCAAATATTGAGAAAAAAATTGATGGTGAATTACCAAAAACAATGTAACCACAACAAAACCCGTAGGGACAGGTCGCGACCTGTCCTTTTTTTTAAACTACGACCTGTCCCTACGGCAAACGATACAATAAAAATCAAACCATTATCCGAATTAATCGGCGCATTAAAAACCACATCATCAAAATGGATTCATCGTAATGGATTTAATAATTTTAAATGGCAACGGTCATTTTATGACCATATAATCCGCGACGAAAAATCAT
>CAYXGV010000065.1:0-3189 GCA_964464685.1 uncultured Gammaproteobacteria bacterium
TGGCACCAATTCACCATCACTTTGAACTCCGCGGTTGGAGTGAAGAAAAAACTGTCATGCGTTTTTGGATAATGCATGCGGCGGTTGTTTTGTTGGGTTTGTGGATAGCTTTATATTAAATACTAACTTTATATTAATCATATGGGACAAGAAGGATACCAACCTTTCATGAATGAATTTAATGAGAAAATGGAGGAAAAACGTCTTTTAGCACTTGAAGGCTTTTTAGATAAGGTTAAAAAAGATTACAGCCCAGAAAATATACAAAATAGACGTAGACAACTTTTGGAAATATTCTCTTCAATGGATTTAGATTTAAATGATCTTAAAAAAATTGCAGAAAGATTTAATCTAACAATTGCATTAGATGCACAAACACGACCTAAAAATATAGTAGATGCCTTACTCCCTCCCGCACCAATAGAGACTGATTCAAGCACTGGACAAGAAGACGACACTGAACTTGATATTCTACACACTGATGATACTCTTGTACCCACAGATGGAAATCATGCTGGCATTCAAAAAAAAGAAGATGAAGCACCTTTTAAAGAAAAAGAAACTATGGAACGTGTTAAAATGTTAATAGATTTTTTACACGAATACGGAATTGAAAGCAACCAATACACAATTTTAAAGGGTAAAAACAAACCAAACATGATGCGTAAAGAAAGCTATACCCTAGTCATGATCCCCTCTCTTCAAAGTATGGTACTCGTCTGTGATGAAGTTGAAAATACTACTTTTGTAATACGCGACTTACCCGAAGATCCCAGTGAATACTACGATTTAACCAAAGACGAACTAAAATCACACCCAAAAGTAGCTAGACAAATAAACTGGTCAAATAAAAAAAACTGGACTGAAAAAATTCTAGATGCTTTAACAGATCCCAATGATACTTTTAATAAAAAAGAAATAAAAAAAGAGTTTTTGACTTTGGAACAACTAAAACAGGCAGTGCAAGCCACCGGTGTAAACAACATAGAAAAATATCACAAAGCACGAAAAGATAATCCAGATTGGCCAAGTGCCCCAGGTACACATTATGATAGTTGGATTGATTGGCTAGATTTGTTTGGAAAAGAAAGAATAGAGTTTTTAACTTTAGAATCATTAAAGCAGGCTGTTCATGAGGCTAGTGTGGATAGTTATGGAGAATATAAAGAAGCACAAAAAAATCATCCGGATTGGCCATGCAGTCCGAATGCAACTTATAAAGACAAAGGCTGGGTGGATTGGCCGAATCTATTTGGAAAAGAAAGGGTAGAACTTTTATCTTTAGAAGACCTGCGGCAAGCTGTTCGTAATGAGGGCGTGGAAAGTCCTAAAAAATACAAAAAAACACGAAAAAATCATCCAGAGTGGCCTAGTAACCCAAATAAAATTTATAAAAAAAAAGGCTGGATTGATTGGCCGGATTTGTTTGGAAAAGAAAGGAAAAAATTTTTAACCTTAGAAACATTAAAACAGGCTGTTCATGAGGCTAGTGTGGATAATAAATCAAAATATTTAAAAGCCCAAAAAGATCACCCGGAGTGGCCAAGTACTCCAGATGAAACTTATAGAGGCAAAGGCTGGGTGGATTGGCCGAATCTATTTGGAAAAGAAAGGGTAGAATTTCTAACCTTAGAAGCACTTAAGCAGTCTGTTCATGAGGCTAGTGTGGATAGTTCTACAAAATATCGACAAGCACAAAAAAATCATCCAGAGTGGCCAAGTAACCCAGATACAACTTACAAAGACAAAGGCTGGGTGGATTGGCCTAATTTGTGGGAAAAAGAAAAATAAATTATGTACTTAAAATGGAACGAACAAACTATTCCCGACTTTTTGGATGAAAATATCAACCGCATATACAATGACGGTTATCTTTTTGGTAGACCACAAAAAGGATACATGTACCAAACCAGAAGTATACGAATTGATTTAGACAAATTTGAACTTTCAAGTGAAAATAAACGAATACTTCGTAAAATTTCAGATTTTGAATTACAGATTGCAGATTTGCCAATGACAGATTATCACTGGTCAATTGGAAAACTTGCCAAAGATTTTTACGAAACAAAATTTGGTGCCGGCACCTTTAGTGCAAACAAAATCAAAGAATTATTAACGACTGAACATAATTTTAATAGACTATTCCAATACAGAATGACTCAGAACGTCCCCTCTCCTTTACAAGGAGAGGGACAGGGTGAGGTAATCGGCTATTGTATAGCACTAGAAACTAACGAAATCATCCACTATTCGTATCCTTTCTACAATCTAAATTCCGAAATCAAAAATCTAGGCATGTCTATGATGCTCCAAGCAATTATTTATGCCAAAGAAAATAATAAAAAATACATTTACCTCGGCTCAGCCAAAGACGCCAAAGCAAAATACAAATTGCAATTCAGAGGACTGGAATGGTTTGATGGTGAGAAGTGGAATGAAGATTTGGAAGAATTAAAAAATGAATTAAGAAGTATGAATTAAGAATTATGAATTTTATAGACTATTTATATGATGTAATAACTAAATATGATTTAAATCATTGGCAATTTTTAATTTCACTTCTTACTTTAATAATATTAGGTATATATGCCTGGGACACAAAAAAAATAGCAAAGGAAACCAAAAATACAAGGCTAGATCCTCATTTACCAATTTTAGAATGTACTTATATAAGACTCTTAAACGAGGAATTAAATATAGATTTAAAAAATATAGGTTTTAATTATTTTCGCATAAAATCATTGAAAATAAATAATCAAAAATATGATTTTGAAACTTCTACCTCGACAGACTTGGATGGAAGCAATGAAAGATTTAATATTTCTATAGAAATTAAAAAAAATAACAACCCCATTAAAAACGGAGAAGAAAACACTTTTGAAATCAACTATTTAGATATTCATAACAGAAAAATAAAATCACTAATCAAAGCTAAAATGACTGACAAATTATTACCTAATCATTGTTTGGGTGATGGAACAACCAACTATAGCAGGGCAGAAACAAAACATACTATAATAAAATATGAAAAAGAATAAAAAATCCGTGCAAATCTGTTAAATCCGTCTCATCCGTGTTCTATTAAACTTATGGAAAATAAATATATACATTTTATAGGAATCTGCGGAGTTGCTATGTCAGCTCTGGCTTTGGCTATGAAAAAAGCTGGGTATAAAATTACCGGCAGTG
>CAYXGV010000066.1:0-2956 GCA_964464685.1 uncultured Gammaproteobacteria bacterium
CCACATCACCAAAACCACACACAACAGCGACTTTACCACCAATCATCACATCCATCGCCCGGTTCAAACCATCTATTACACTATGACGACAACCATAAATATTATCAAATTTTGATTTAGTCACACTATCATTAACATTGATAGCAGGAAATAGCAACTCCCCCTTTTCGTGCATTTGATACAAACGATGCACACCAGTAGTTGTCTCTTCTGATACGCCTTTTATTTTTTCAGCAACTTTTGTCCAGCGATTAGGATTCTTTTCATATTCTGTTTTCAAAAGTTTCATTAATTCCACAAAATCTGGCTCCGCATTCGTGTCGATTTGTGTTAAGATTTGTGGATCCTTCTCAACTGCCTGACCTTTGTGAACCATCATGGTGGCATCTCCACCATCATCAACAATCATATCCGGCCCCTTACCATCTCCAAAATTTAAAGCCTGTTCTGTACACCACCAATATTCTTCTAATGTTTCGCCTTTCCAAGCAAAAACAGGCACCTCGCTATCTCGCACAACTGCTGCGGCCGCGTGATCCTGGGTAGAAAAAATATTACATGATGCCCAACGAACATTTGCGCCAAGAGCTTTTAAAGTTTCAATCAAAACTGCCGTTTGAATGGTCATGTGGAGACTTCCCGTGATATTTACCCCTTTCAATGGTTGCTCCTTACTATATTTTTCTCGAATTGCCATAAGTCCTACCATTTCTTTTTCGGCAATTGTTATTTCTTTTCTCCCCCAATCAGCGAGCGACAGGTCTTTTATTTTATAATCCATAATTTTTAATCTTAACCGCGAGTGGTAATAAATAATATATAAGAAATATATAACATAATAAATATTGCACCTTGCCAACGTTTTAATTTATACCGATTACCTTTTTTACCCAGGAACATAAACACAAACAAAAGCGAAGCAACACCAATGGCAATTATCACATCGGTATTAGCATCATGATTAAAATTAATTGGCGTTATTATTGGAGTGAGACCCAAAACCCACAACACATTAAAAATATTTGACCCAACTACATTACCAATCGCCAAGTCATCATGATGATGATAAGCCGCAATCGCCGAAGCAGCTAATTCTGGTAAAGATGTACCCACGGCTACGATTGTCAAACCAATAAATAATTCTGACATCCCCCACATGCGTGCCAAAATTACACCATTATCAACTAACAATTTTCCACCCAACACCAAACTTAACAAACCAGCCAAAACGTAAAACAAAGTCATCGCCCTAGAATAGACTTTTACTTTTTCAGTTTCGTCAGCCTTCACCTTGCTCAAACCAAAAGTATAATACAAAAATATAATAAAAAAACCCATCAAAATCAAACCATCACCTCGGGTCAAAACATTTTCAATGCCATTACCAAAATACAAATCAGCACTTAAAATAAATAAAATAACCGTAGCCAAAATACCAAACGGTATTTCTTTCCAAATTGTACCACCCTTAACTGAAATTGGATAAATCATAGCTGAAATACCCAAAACTAATAAAATATTAGATATATTACTACCCAAAATATTACCAATCGCGATATCTGGTGAACCGTGCAAAGCTGCCAGAATATTGACAACTAATTCCGCGGCCGAAGTACCAAAGGCAACCACCGTCAGCCCAATCACAATTGGCGAAACCTTAAGACGACGGGCCAAAGAGGCTGAACCACGAATAAAGATCTCTCCGCCAAATAGTAACATAACTAACCCTACGGCTAACAATAAAATAGGTATAAGCATAAAGCTTTCTTAAATTAATAGATTAAATAAATAAAACAGACTTATTATAGCCGGTTTTAATAATAAAATCAAGAATATGTTCTTTCTAATATCAAACGCGACATAACACATAAAATTAAATCCCTCCCCCTCGTAGGGGGAGGCTAGGTGGGGGTTGATACTTAGAAGCAAGCAACTATTGTTTTATTAAAAAATAAATTAAATTCTTCGACACTCTACCCCTCCCTACCCTCCCCTAAGAGGGGAGGGGACAAAATTCTATGTCGCATTTATTATTAGAATGTTAAAATTCCAACCCGATCACCTCACCAAAAGCATCTTCATATCTCTTTTTGAATTCTTCTTTGGTAAAATAATGATTGACTGTACCATAATTTTCTATAGCATAAGTAGAAGCCACCGCTCCAACTTGTCCACAAGTTTGATAGTCATGCCCTTGCATATAGGCTGTAAAAAAACCAGCCCGATAGGCATCACCAGCTCCAGTTGGATCATCTACAGAAATTGCTGGACAAATACCAATTTCAAAAACTTTATCTTTGGTAGCAATAACAGAACCCTTGTCTCCCAAAGTAGTAATCAAAACTTCCACATGATTTAACAATTCATTTTTATCCCAACCAGTTTTTTCTTCGGTTAATTTCATTTCATAATCATTGGCAATATAAAATTTGGCTTGACCTATCACCATCATAAGTTCTTGAGGGGTAAAAGCGGTTAATTGATGAGAAGGATCAAACACAAATGGAATTTTTTTATCATAACATTCTTTGGCGTGCTTGATCATGGCTTCTTTTTTGGTTGGGGTTATCATGGCTAATTTAATTTCTTCTTTCACATCAGCAATATTCAAATTAATTGCCTCATCACCAGCGCCATTATAATAAGCAATAATTTGATTATCATCCTTATCAGTTGTAATATGAGCTGAAGAAGTGTTTTTATCTTCACTAACTTGAATATAATCAGTTTTAATTCCTGCTTTTTTTAAAAAATTCAAATATTCTTCTCCATCTTTTCCAATTGGTGCAAAAATAATCGGATCTGTACCCAACAACTTCATGGTATAGGCAATGTTACCCGCACAACCACCCAAATTCTTATTAAGATTATCCACCATAAAACAGACATTCAAAATATGAATCTGATCTGGCAAAATATGATTCTTAAAACTATCTGGAAAATCCATGATGTAGTC
>CAYXGV010000067.1:0-2713 GCA_964464685.1 uncultured Gammaproteobacteria bacterium
AAGACCGCCTTGGGTGGTGGGCTGAAAATATAGATTAAAAAACAAACCTGGTGAGAGTTTGTTTTTTTGACATAATTTATATTATCTGTGGATAAAGTAGCTTTTAAATTCTGTTAATTTTCGGTATAATGATATTATATCGTTAAATAATATAAAATGTCAAGTGTAATATGCCCACATTAACCCAAAAACAAAAACAGATTTTTGATTTTATTAAGAATTTTATTGATAAGAAGGGTTATTCACCTACTTTTGAAGAGATAAAGAAATTTTTTAAATTAAAAGCATTGTCTGGCATTTATCAACATGTGAATACCCTTATAGATAAAGGTTATATTACTAGGGACGAAAATGCAACTAGGGGGCTGGGAATAAGAAAACCTGGTAAAATTGATACTGTTGAAATACCGCTCGTTGGCACTATTACTGCAGGTCAGCCAATTGAAGCTATAGAAACCCGAGGCGAGACTATTACAATTGCTCGTGATACATATTTTGATCCTGAACAGCTTTATGCTTTAAGAGTTGTTGGTGACAGTATGATTGAAGATGGAATTTTTGATGGTGATACCGTAGTGTTAAAAAAACAGGAAACTGCTGATAACGGCCAGACTGTAGTTGCTATTATTGATGAAAATGAAGCTACGTTGAAAAAAATATACCGCGAGAAAAATAAATTTAGATTGCAACCAGCAAATCAAAATCTTCTTCCTATATTCCGCACCCAAGTGGAAGTGAGGGGGATTGTCATAAAAATAATTAGAAATTTTAATAGTGAACCACAACAGACAAAACAATTTAAAACAATAGATTTGTTTGCTGGAGTTGGTGGCATTAGATTGGGTTTTGAGAAAGCTGGATTTGAAACTGTTTTTGCAAATGATTTTGAATCACAATGTAAAGATACTTATGATTTGAATTTTGATGGAACAAAATTATTTGTTGAAGATATACAAAAAATAAATGAAAAGAAATTACCAGACTTCGATTTTCTTTTGGGAGGTTTTCCTTGTCAGGCCTTTTCAATTGCCGGTTACAGAAAGGGATTTGATGACGAAAAAGGGCGGGGGAATTTGTTTTACGATGTGGCACGAATTTTGAAAGAAAAAAAGCCGATGGGCTTTATGCTTGAAAACGTAAAAAATTTAAAAGTGCACGATCAGGGAAAAACTTTTAAAATTATAATCGATACACTAGAATCTTTGGGTTATTATATAAAGTCAAAGGTGTTGAATAGTATGGAATATGGTAATGTACCTCAAAATAGAGAGAGAATATATATTGTTGGTTTTCGGGATAAAAAATACTATGAAAAATTTAGTTTTCCAAGTACAGTGAGACTTACAAAGAAAATTACAGATTTACTTGAAGAAAATGTTGATGAAAAATATTATTATAATGGCAAACCACTTTATGAAAAATTAAAAGATGATGTTGTGAATCCAAATACTGTTTATCAGTGGCGTAGAAAATACGTGCGTGAGAATAAAAAGGGTGTTTGTCCCACTTTGACAGCAAATATGGGAATGGGTGGGCATAATGTGCCAATTATTAGAGACAAAAAAGGAATCAGAAAACTGACTCCTCTTGAATGCGCTAGAATTCAAGGCTTCCCAATGAATTACAAACTACCAAAAAATATTTCTGATTCTGCCTTGTATAAACAGTTTGGTAATTCTGTGAGTGTTCCGGTAGTTAGAGCTGTGGCTAATCAGATTAAGAAGGCTATAAAATAAAAAAATCAATCACCAAACTTTCACATTCTTTGCAATTGGCTTTATTTTTTTATTTTTAATTATTTCTTTTATACTCATTCTTGGACGCCTTTTTTCTTCCTGTTGTTGTCTCATAGTTTGACCGCTGTTAACTTGATTTGAATAAATCACGTCATTTGGTATCAGATACACATTGAAAGTTCCATCTAGTTTTCCATTATTGTAAAAATCTATAAAATATAAATCATCCCATTCGGTGCGTGGCCCAAAAGATGTTAAGTCATTGTCTATACTTGTCGCTTTAATTTGTTCTCTGCGTGATTCATCTATATTAATTGTATCAAAGGAAACCTTACCCACTCCTTTGATTTTTTTTATGTATCTAACTGAACCACTAAAGACACAAAACATACCTTCTGAAATAACCTCTGGTATATTAACACCTCTGCCGTATTTTTTTAGACCCAAATTTAATTTTTTCCAAAGATCGAATAGTCTTTTAAACTCTTTTCCATCAGTTTTGTCGAGATAGGCAATTTGTATTTCAACTTTATGTTTGTCTAAGATTATTTCTTTATTTTTGACTCTCATAAATGTAAATTTAACTATTATTTTTATAAAGTATTCCACGTTAGTCTATAACTAAAATATATTTTATCACACAGTCTATTCGAGAACAATAGGGTTGCTGTTTTTGTTTAGATATAGTAAAATATATATATTATGAAACTAACCCCCCAAGAAATAGAAAATATTGCAAAATTAGCTCGTTTGGAGCTAAGTGCGAAAGAAAAAGAAATGTATGCCGAACAATTATCGGTTGTTTTTGATTATGTAGAAATGTTAAATGAAGTTGATACTGATGGCGTAGAAGAAACTTGCCAAGTGACAGGTTTAGAAGATGTAGTTAGAGAAGATGAAGTGTTTGGGGCGAGTGAAGAAACAAAAAATAAAATTATAGATCAATTTCCAGAGAAGGTGGGGAGGTTGTTGAAGGT
>CAYXGV010000068.1:0-2705 GCA_964464685.1 uncultured Gammaproteobacteria bacterium
TTGTATTTTGTTTCTTTTTTTTACTTTTATTTTTAATTTTCAATCGTGATTGTATATTATCAGTTTTGATACATTAGTAAAATAAAAATATAATTATGCCATCAAAAAATTCGGAAAATAGAAATAGACCCCCCGAGATAGTAGAAAAAACTGAGATAAAAGAAAAAACCGAAAAAGCTGATTTAAAATTGAAAATTGATGACTTGACGACAGCCGAGGAATATTTGGCGTGGAAAAAGATGGTTCCGAATAATTTGCGTAGCATCATAGAAGGAGTAATGCTTGGTTTACCGGAAAAGCCGGATAAAGATTCTTTGCCTTTGGTTGGACAGTATATTAGCGAATTTAGAAAAGCAATGTTATCCGGCGATTTGTCTCAAGATTCAGAAATTGACAATCGGGTGCTAAATATGCTCAAGCCATTGGAAAATGTAAAAACTGTGACAGGCGGTGTTGTTAATGTTTTTCGCGTTATGGCTGACAAAGACACATCTTGGTCTTTGCGTCAAAAATTGTATGATTTGCAAATCAAGCCGGCACTGGAATGGTTGGCTAAAAAGGATTTGGAAAAAGCAATAAAAGATGCAAAATTGCCAGCAACAGATGAATCAAAAGATGATGGTGAGGAAAATCAAGGCGAAAAAAGTCCGGACACATCTGACTTGCCGGATCAAAGTGATGAAGCTGTTTCTTCTATGGAATCAGGTGCGGAAAAAGGCGAAGGCGAACCAACTGCCAAATTTACGGTCGCACCATTTTTTGGCGGGTATTATCGTCAGAAAATTTTAGACAAATTTAATAGTTCCGGCAGGTGGGTGGTAAAAAAAGATAAAAAATTAGAAAAGGTTGCTCTCGTATCTTTGGATAATTTGCGCACCCGAGTTATTTTTGGTAAAGTTCGTGGTGGTGGCAAGCCACTAGCTTTACCTTTACCATACAATTGGGGTGTTGAAATTGATTCTCTGGATTGTTCGGCTGAATCGGCAAAAATTTTGCGCGATGAAAATGGATTATGGTATTTGCAAATTGATGAATCAGGTGTATTTGATTATGATCTAAAAATTGCTCCACAGCAAATGTTGGAAGAAGAAAATGAGTCAGATGAAATGGATATTACTGGTAATATTCCGCTTGAAGCAAGTGAAATGTTGCAAAAAATTCAATTAGAAAATCCGGCCAAAATGAAACAGGCCAAAGCAATTGTTAAGGCCGTCCGAGCCCGTCTTGAATATTCAAATAATCCAGAGGCGTGGAAAAAATATACTTCTAATATTAATAAATTTTTTGAAAATGTTTGGCAAAATAAAGAAGCGGATTGTTTTACTGCCAATACCGTGGCTATTCGTTTACTAAAAGAAGCTGGTATATTATGTCGATTTGTGGCCGGACATTATATAAAGGGAAAAAATGATAAAAATCAAGCGGTTTTACATTCCGGAAGCGGTCATGCTTGGTTGGAGGTTTGGGATGAAATTGGACACCATTGGGTTCGTCTAGATGCCACACCAAAAGGAGATCCAAATGTAGATGAGGAAGAGCAAGAAAAGGATTTGAATGGTGATTCGGGTGAAGGCGATTTTGGCGAAGATGATGAGATAATGTCTGAAAAAAAAGTAGAAGAAAAAATTGAAGAATTAAAAAAAGAAGGTGGATCGGGAGGTGGTAAAAAAAAGAGAAAGAATAAAGAAGTTGGCGAAGAAGACAAGAGAGCATCTGATTTTTCGGAAAAAGCAGGTTGTACACCCGAACAAGCAGGCGAGTTTTTGCGGGCTTTAGATCGGGTGCGGATGATTAAAAATGAACAAGGAGTAGCTATTTCTGATTTGCTAAAAGATGAATGGAAAAAAATTGTCATTGCTAGAAAAATTGAAAATATGGATTATCGCGGTCCGGTTAGGATGGATGAAGGTGATATTTTGGAAGATCCTGTTAGTGCCAAGATAGATATAATGTCCAAAGAATTTAATCCGACAGGGTTTGAAAAACTGAAAAAAAAGGAAAAAATTAAAATGGATTTTGGCGGAATCAATATTTATTTTTCTTTTGATTTATCTGGTTCAATGGCTTGGAACGATGGTTCAACCGGCAGAAAAAAAAGTGATGTTCAGCGCGACGTAGCTTTGTTGTTTATAGATAGCTTGATGCAGTGTTCATATATTTCTCGTCAATCCGGAGATCCATCGGAATTATTGCCGATTAAAATTATGGCAACTTTGGCTTCAACCAACGGGCAACCAGTTTTACACCTTACAGACCGCTGGGAGCCGGCAGAACAATGGAAAGTTTATTCATCTTTGATAAAATTGGCAAGTGGAGGTACACCAACGCACGAGACATTGGATCTTATTGAAAAAGACATGGTTAAAGAACAAGAACAATTAAAGAAAGATCAAATATCAGCAGACAAATTACCGATTCATTATGTAGTGGAAATTTCCGACGGCACCCCAGATGATTTTGACGAAACAGAGGCGCGACATGAAAGTTTAAAAGAAAAAGGTGCAGTTATTCGCAGTTATTGCATTGGCGGTGAGTCAAAAAGCGCTGATGCGGCTCCGCCTTTGTTGTCTTTTTCCCAACTGCCGAATATTTTGGTACAAGATGTTACTGAGGAGTTCAAAAAATTAAATCCAAGAAGAATTAAAACCTAAATTTATATGCCCGACCAACCAAAATACTTCATCCACACCCCCGAAGAACTAGAG
>CAYXGV010000069.1:0-2515 GCA_964464685.1 uncultured Gammaproteobacteria bacterium
GGGGGAGAGCATGCTGAAAAAATCACAAAACCAACAACGCCGACCCCACCAACACAAATATAATCGCTATAAACTCCATTCGTAATTCTTTCTTGGTAAAATATTCTTTAAAAACTCGTGGTAATAATTTTGTTAAAATATAAATAAAGACAAACATTAATACAAACTGCAAACCAGACAGAGCCTGAACTAATGTCGGGCTACCCAAAGACATCGCATACTGGAGACAAATAATTGATGATACACTCAAAACTTTATCAGACACCACAATACCAATCGCATGCCGACCAGCATAAGTTTTTTTAGTATTTTCTTTCTTTTTAAAAGTTTTTCTCACCACTGGAAATAAAAGTGCAATTAAACCAACTAAACCAGTTGTAGTCCTAGTCCAAATAAATGCTATTTCAAACGGATAAATGCCATACAAATATTTGGCCGATGCATGTGAAACAGCAAATAACAAAGCAGACAAAATTGCCCAGACAAAACCAATATGAAACCCATTGTGTTTTCTTGATTTTTCAAATGACAACAAAAGCGACGCAAACACCAAAACCGCAATACCGACAATTTGAATTGGTGCTAATTTCTCGACTAAAAAATAATAACCTATAATATATAAAAAAACAGTAATAATTGCGCCGTTAAACGGACCAAGGTGACTAACTTCTCCATTTTCCATTGCCTTATAAAATGTCCATAAAGCCAAACCAAAAGCGACACCAGACACAACCGCCCACCACCAATCCAGCCCGCTTAATAATCCCCAACCAAAAAAAGGTATTAACAAAATTACCGCAAACATAAAAATCGTGGAATAAAAAGTATATACCACCGGCTTTACTCGCGATTGACTAACCACGACTTTGTCGAGGATAAAAACAACCGCTAAAAGTATATAGCCAATAATTGTAATTAAAAACCACATAAATTAGTTTATAAAGTAAAAAGTTATAAAGTTCATAAAGTACTTTTAACTTTATGGACTTTACAGACTTTCAACTAAAGTAAATGCACATCCTCTATCTCACTTCTCTTTCCTTTCAACACTATCTCTTCCACGTGAAAAGCACCATTTCTTGGGGCATCCAAAAATCCTTCCATCGCTGCCTCTGCCAACCAACCAGATTTCAACCAATCAAACAACCATTCATTGGTATATTTTGGATTTTCCTGATCAAAACCAGCCCCAATTGAAAGTAACCATTTACGATTGTAATCTTCCTGAGCACCAACTGGCGGTGCCATAATAATTGGCATACCCAAACCAGCATAAAAAGACAATTCGCTAGGTTTGGTCCACAAAATATCTGTGGTCAATAATATTTTATTAAAATTTTTAAAATATTCAGTCTTGTTGTCGGCATACAAAATATTAACATAACCATTTTGTTTTTTTAATAGACCCAAAGCTTTAATATGCTTTTGGTAATACAAATAAACATTATTATGAGTACCAGCCACCAAATTTAATCTTATCTTTCCCTTGTCAATTTCATCACGTAAACTGTTCAGAATTTCTACACCCAATTCTCTCTGAACACCCGCTCCACCAACTGCAAAAGTGACAGTAAGTGGATGACCAGCTGGACAACTCTTGTCACAATATTCATTACCCAAAAACCCTTCAACTGTCTTAGAATATTTTTTACGATATCTCAGATGCGGATCAAGATTAATAATTCTCGCACCAATACTTTGTTTTAAAATTTTTAAATCTTTGCCACCAATATTTTCTTTTGGCAAAGGAAAGCCAGTCACCGAAATTTGTTTTTCTGGTACACCATATTGAATCAATCTTTCTTTGACTCGACGATTGGGTGCTAAATAATTAATTCTAGTTTTGGCAGGATAAAGTGGTGCCCAAGCTCGACTAACATCAGTATCTGTACAAACGCAATAAATATCACCTTTAAATCCATGCTCTTCGGCAAAAAAAGCTGGGGTAAAAAATGTTGATATAAGTGGCAATGGTTCCCGATTCAATTTTTCAATTAAATCTTGCCCCCACCCTTTTTTTATCCAACGATAAATTTGTCTAAGTTGCAAAGTCGTTTTTGACAAATCTCGACGCGGATAAAAATCATCAATCCTCTGCATATAATTAAGTAAAGCAAAAATCCACTCACCTATTATTGGCAAATGTTTCATTCGAGAAATTTTTTCATAAACTTTTCGTCCACTTTCCCATTTTAAAATATCAGAATGAGGAATACCAGCATAACGATTGGCATTGATTACATCATTATCTCCGCCCATAAATTCTGGACAAGTGGCAATTTCACGCAACGGATAAGCTGCCCGCTGATGTCCATAACCCATATCTACTGCAATCACATAGGCCTTTTTAAAATTTTTTAAATCCGACATATTACAAAACTTTAATTGGATTATTAGAATTATATTCATTATACCACAAACCGGTCAAAAACATAAAGGCAGACAAAACAAAAACAACCTTTTTGGGTTGTTTTTGGAATAAATTGATTCAAGCAGCCATCCTTTCTTCTTCAAC
>CAYXGV010000070.1:0-1977 GCA_964464685.1 uncultured Gammaproteobacteria bacterium
TCGCCTACGTTATTTGATTTATGCTAAGATTTTTGCTATATTTAAAATGCGAAACAGTAAAAGTTAATATGTGAGGATCAGCCAAATTATATTTGGCATTTTCCAATTGCGTCCAAAATCGGGCACTCCGACCAAAACGTAATTGGAATTCCTCACGGATACCTTTTACTGTTTCGCAGGTCGGGTGTCCGTTTTTGTTTTAGTTAATTATTAAATTTAATTTTATGATTTTTTCTATGACTTTATCTATGTATATGGGTATTGCTATTATTGAATTTTATTTTTTAAATTATTTATTTTCAATAATGCCACTAATTATATTTAAGAAAAAATTTTCGGATTTTAATATCAGTAAAGGTTGGATGTTCTTTAACGGTTGGATGTTTTTCCCGGTTACTAATAATATTTTAATATTCAAGATTGCTAAAATGCCAACTGCAGTGCCAAATATAATATACTATTCTTTCTTGGTGAGTTTATTTGCATGGTCCCTAGGGTTGTTAATGTTGATAGTCTACCAAATTTTTTATATGGTTGCTTGGTATAGGATAAGTATGAATATAACACATAATAAATCTATCTCAAGAGCTGTTGCTATGACAAAAATAATTCCGTTCGATTTGGGGATAATCGCATCTTTGTGTTTTGAATTAACGACGAACGACAATAGCATAAACGCAAAGGCTAAACAAAAAAATCTATGAAAAGAATTATCATTCTTTTGGTTTTATACCTATTTATTATATTGGCCGGCACCTCTAAAGCGGAATCAGCAACGGCAAAACCCGATTCACTTATTAAGGGTACTAATTCTGTTATCTACTACTACGCATCCGATGGCTTTAGATATGTATTTCCCGACGATAAGACTTTTGGCAGCTGGTTTAGCGATTTTAAAAATGTTGTTACGGTTTCCAACGATGAACTAGCAAAAATTCCTCTAAGGGGCAATGTTACTTATCGGCCAGGAGTCAGAATGGTAAAAATAAAAACCAACCCTAAAGTATATGCCGTGGACAAGGGTGGAAAGCTAAGATGGATTGAAAACGAAGAGATCGCGAAGGAATTATACGGCGATGATTGGAATAAAAAAATAGATGATGTTCCGGATGTATTTTTTATGAATTACGTAGAAGGTGATTCTATTAAAAATACAGGAGATTATAATCCGGCTGCCGTAATCGAAGAAGTAAAAACTATTAACAAGGAGAAAGGTATTGTGGAAAGTGTTGCTACTCTCCAAAGCACAACAAAAGTGGGCGATCAAACAAGCATTGATCAAAGTAAAGTTCTAACAACAAATTGGTGTGCTAAAAATTTTCATGTAGAAAATGGTATATGCGTATGCGATGAAGGCTACTACTTTTCTAATTACAGTTGCATATCACACACTGATAGTTGCAAAGCAACCTATGGTGATAATGTTTATGGGACAAAAAGCGTTGATGGAAAAGTTGATGTTAGTAGCTGCTATTGTTTAGACGGTTATCAGTGGAATTTAAATAAAACTAAATGTATTAAAAAATGCCCGCCTAATTCATCGCCAGGGATGCCGTCACAGGGAAATGAAGAAAAATGTTTTTGCGATAGTGGATATGAAGAAGATACAGTAACCCAGGGCTGCAAGAAGCGTGTGATAATTGACGAGGGCGCTAGACCGATAATAAATAATAATCAATTAAATTCTTCCGAGGTTGAGCAAAATGAGAAAATAAGGATTGAGCAACTAAGACTTAAAGAAATGCTTCAAGAAGCTGAGCAAAAAGCAAAAATGATTGATTCTGATTATCTATACAAGCTTAATGAAAGTTATTTAAGTACCAGACAATCTGAAAATAACGATAGATTTCAAGAGTATCGTGGTCCAGGATTTATTTATCCATTCGGAATTTCTCCTTAAAAATAATAAATAAGAATAAACATAATTAAATAAAAACAAAAACTATGAAAAACAAAAAAACAATCCTGGTTGCGAGC
>CAYXGV010000071.1:0-1964 GCA_964464685.1 uncultured Gammaproteobacteria bacterium
TTTTTTGTTTTTGAATTGTAAAATACCTAATCCTAGTTTTGAAACTTATACTAAAACTAAAACTTGGACACTAACTGAAGGCAATGGAACAAAGACTGTTTATGTGAAATTTCGTACTGCTAGGGGTGGAATAAAAACTGTTTCTGATGCCATTATTTTAACAGACCAATCAATTGAACAAACTGTTGTACCAATTGAACCAAGTGAATGTCCGCTAACAATCGGTTCAGCTTATAAACTAACCAATGTTTCATCAGTATATTACATCACTACTGATTGTACTAAACGTGCTTTTAAACGATCAGATGTGTTTTTTACATATTTTACTTCTTGGAGTGATGTAAAAATTACGACTCAAACTTTACTAAATTCTATTACCAACGACACTCTCGGCTTTATGCCTTGGGGACCAAATTATGATCCAAAATATGGCGCCCTAGTTAAAATTGTCACCGATCCAAAAGTATATTTATTACTTGGCACAGAAAAATATTGGATTACCTCAGAAGTAGTCTTCAACGCTCTCAAATATGCTTGGAATTGGATAGAGGATATTGATTCCAGATTATTAGATAAATATACCACTGGCTCAGAAATCACCTACACTGATCATCATCCTAATTATACTTTAATCAAGTATGGAAATGATGCCAAAGTTTATCGTCTTGAACCCAATAATACAGACACAACCAAGCAAGTTAAACGTTGGATCGTTGATGAAAATGCTTTCAATTCTCTCAATTTTAGATGGGATAGAATTGTGGTGGTAGGGGATAGTGAAGTATATGAAACCGGATCAGATTTGGTGAAATAAAAATGCTTAAAACTTATCAACAGTTTTTATAAAAAAAGAAGCTAATTTAGCTTCTTTTTTTGTTATTTTTATGATATAATTTATTCATAATTATTTATGAATAGATTCAAGTTTTTGCAAGAAATATCCAGATATGTCGCCGGTTTTGTATTAGGCGGAGTTTTGTTATTTGTGAGTGTTTGGGGAGTGGTGTTTTTGTATAATTCTAGTGTTTGGGCTGATGCTTTGTCGTGGACAGTAAAAGTCTTTGAAGATATTGGTACTGACTACGATGTTGGTATGTCCATGTCCATGTCAGTACAAGATTCTAACAATATTCATGCTGTTTATACAGATGCTAATAACAATAGGAGAGTTAGATACAAACAATTATTAAATGGAGTTTGGCAAGAAATGGAATATATTGATACTAATAGAAATAATATAACTAGTAATTTTAAGAGCAGTGATATAGGTCTAAATGGAGATAATATTCCAGTGGTTGTTTATGTTGAAGCAACAGCTTCTTATTTAAATGATCAAATTTGGTATTCACTTAGAAATGGTGCTGGTGCTGGTAATGCTGCTGATCCAGATTGGAATCGCTATTTAATTTATACTGGGCCAATTAACCATGTCACGGCTCTGAACTCTGCAGTGAGGGGTAATAATAACGCTATAGTTTTTCATAGTACAGCTAATACGGATTTTCATTATTTAGGTTGTAACTCCAATTGCACGGTTTCTTCTAGTTGGTCCTATGAATTAATAGAGGCCAGTCCAGCTGATGAAGTGGTTGGTGGCCAAAACGATGTTGGTTTTACAGCCGATGGCACGCCAGTTATTTTTTATTCTAAAGCTGGAGGTGGGGAATCAATGAGGGTAAAATATGCAATTAGAAATGGTAGTGGTTCGGGAAGCTGCGTAGATTATGGTGGAGATGCTGATTGGAATTGTTATTATGTGGATGATGCCTCTATTGCAGATTATACAGGGGGTTTAACCACACCAATCAATTTAGATTTTGATAGTACAGGAAAATTGGGTTTTTCATACTACAAAGGTTTTTTAGGCGACACATCTTTGTGTTGGGCCTACCAAGATGGTGGTGGTACCGGGTGTGATGGTGGATTACCAGATTTTACCTGTGAGCGTATAACTGGGGCAGGCT
>CAYXGV010000072.1:0-1786 GCA_964464685.1 uncultured Gammaproteobacteria bacterium
GGTTGTTGAATGGCCAGAAAAAATTAAAAAATTATTGCCCACCCAAACCCATTTTTTAAAGTTTAAATTCATAAACGAAAATCAGAGAGAGATAAAAGCTTAACCTCAAACAACAAAAAGCCTCTGTTTCAACGGAGGCTTTTTGTTTCGGTTGTGAAGTGTTAAAATTAAATAATAAAGTATGCCAGTTTTCAATGATTTAAACTTAGACAACTGGAAAGAGTCAGAAATTTGGACAGATAGCCTATGGATCATTCCTGAAAGAGATAAAACAGGGAAACATAGCGGTTTTTATCATGGCAATTTTGTTCCTCAAATTCCACGACAGTTAATTTTGCGATATACCAAAAAGGATGATATTATTTTTGATCCGTTTGTGGGGAGTGGAACAACTGCGTATGAAGCAGAAAGATTAGAGAGACATTTTATGGGCATTGACATTCAAGCGGAACTTGTAGAACATATTAAAAGCAAGGTGGACAATAAAAATTATTTTGCAGAGCTTATCGCGGGTGATAGTACAGACAAAGATACTTTTTCTAGCGTTATTGATATTTTAAGCATAAAGAAAAGGGAAAATGTACAATTAGCAATTTTACATCCACCATATGCTAATATAATTAAATTTAGCAATCACGAGAAAGACTTATCAAATGCAAAGTCTTTAAAAGAATTTCTGTTTGGTTTTAGTTTGGTCATAAAAAATACAATGTCCATTTTAGAAAAGGGGCGTTATTTGGCAATTGTGATTGGCGATAAATATACTGCTGGGCAATGGGTTCCTTTAGGATTTTATTGTATGAATGAAGCTCAAAAATTAGGGCTCACATTAAAAAGTATTGTAGTTAAGAATATGGCGGGTAATAGGGCAAAGCAAAGCAAAGAAGCAATTTGGAAATATAGGGCATTATCGAGCGATTATTATATTTTTAAACATGAGTATATTTTAATTTTTAAAAAATAAATTTTAATATGACAAAAAAAGAATTATTTTTGGAACTCGCAATGCCTAGTCAAGGGGGTATGAGTCGTTGGGTTTCAATATTAGAGTTCATTAGTAAATACAAAGAGCTTCGACTTGGAAATGGTGGGAGCTGGTGTAGAGCTAATTCCAGCTTGGCAAAAGAATATCAAATTGAATTTGACAAAAGCATAACATCAGGAAATTCCATAGACAGGATTAGATTAGTAGGGTTAAATATTGAAAAAAACTTCAACCAAAACATTAGAAAAGACATTAAGGATTTTTACAAAATACAAAATTGCGTAATGTTAGGTATTAATGGTAATTCTGAAAATACAAAAATTGAAATTGATCACAAAGATGGAAGAAAAAATGACCACAGAATTTCAAACCTTCAAAGTCAAATATTATCAGACTTCCAACCACTTTCTAAGGCTGCTAATGATGTGAAAAGACAAATTTGCAAAAAATGTAAGGAAACTAACAAGCGCTGGAGTGCAAAAAATATAAAAGGTAATCCATATGATTTTTATATAGGGGATGAAAATTACTCCGAAGAATTGGGATGTAGGGGGTGTTATCAATATGATCCTGTTGAGTATAGAAAAGTTCTTGTAAAAAATATAAGCGAACTATCGGCAAAGAAAGCCGTAGACAATGTTTTCAAGAAACTATATCCAAACGAATAATAAATCATTGAAGCTATGAATTATATTGGATCAAAAAAATCGCTTTTACAATTTTTGGAGAAATCTGTAAATAAGGTGGTTGATAAAAACTGCGATGTTTTTTGCGATTTGTTTGCTGGTACTGGAGTTGTGG
>CAYXGV010000073.1:0-1758 GCA_964464685.1 uncultured Gammaproteobacteria bacterium
GAACTTGAATTGGTGCCAACCAAATTGGAAATGCACCAGCATAATGTTCTATCAAAAAACCAATTAAACGCTCGTGGGTAGACAGCGGAGCACGGTGGATACAAATTGGTGTTTTATCTTTGCCGTCTTTATCAATGTAGGTCAAATTAAATCTCTCTGGCACAGCAAAATCTAGTTGATTGGTGGCCAGAGTAAATTCACGTCCGATAACTGACCAAATCTCTACATCAATTTTTGGTCCATAAAAAGCTGCCTCGTTTTCCACTTCTACAAATGGCATACCTGATTTTTCAAGAGCATTTCTTACTTGTTCTTCAGTCTTTATCCACAAAGCCTCATTATCAACATATTTTTTACCCAGACCTTCTTTGTCATGCTTGGATAAACGCATTTGATATTTTTCTATACCAAACAATTCAAAATAATATTTGTACATTTCCAAAACCTTAATAAATTCCTCTTCAAATTGTTCTTCACTACAATAAATATGAGCATCATTCATATTCATAGACCTCACCCGCATAAGACCAAATAGAGAACCGGAATCTTCATATCGATAACAATGACCATATTCAGCCAAACGAACCGGCATCTCGCGATAACTACGCTTGTGAAACCCAAAAATCTTGTGATGATGCGGACAATTCATGGCTTTTAGATAATAAGTTTCATTTTCCAACTTCATTGGTGGAAACATACTATCTTTGTAATACGGCAAATGACCGGAACGCAAATATAATTCTTCTTTGGCAATATGGGGGGTTTGAACTCGTTGATATCCATATTTACGTTCCATTTCTTTGGCTAATTTTTCTATCTCTTCAATTATAATTGTTCCGTTTGGATGCCATAATGGAAGCCCCGGGCCAACTTCATCATCAAAACTATAGATATCAAGATCCTTGCCCAATTTTCTATGATCTCGCTTCTCAGCTTCTTCCATCATTTTCAAATATTCACTTAGTTGATCCTTGGTTTCAAAACAAGTACCATAAATTCTAGTCAGCATTTTATTTTTTTCATCACCATGCCAATAGGCGCCGGCAATTTTCAATAATTTAAAAACGCCAATCTTACTGGTGGAATCAACATGTGGGCCAGCACAAATATCTACAAAAGTTTCCGGAATATCTTTCCCTTTCTCACCCATCCAGTAAATACTAACTTTTTCATCCCGTGATTCTATTTGATCCAACCACTCATGTTTATATTCATTTCCTTTATAAACATTACTGTTAAAAAATTCTCTAGCCTCTACTACTGTCATCTCATCTTTATTAATTGGCAGGTCTTCTTTAATTATTTTAGCCATTTCTTTTTCGATCTGCTTAAAATCATCTTCAGAGATCTTAATGTCGGAATCAAAATCAAAATAAAAACCCTCGTCAGTTGCTGGACCCATAGCGGCTTTTATTTTCCCTGACCATAAACGCAACATGGCCATAGTCAGTACGTGCTCACATGAATGTCGCATGGCATAAAGTTTTTCGTTTTCCATAATATTGTGATTAATTTTTAATTTGAAATTTAGAATTTTAAATTAATTTTAAAATTTCAAATTGAAAATTACAAATTAAAAAACCCCGGCATAAAACTCCAAAAAAAAAATGGAGTCACAAACTGGGGTCCCAAATATTTTTATATATTTCAGAGACGGTTCCACCCGTTATTTTACTCATCAAATTGTCCTACAGCTTAGCTCTAATGGGACTCTCTCGAGTAAGTGCTTGGTAAACACTTCAATCACTGTATAGATAC
>CAYXGV010000074.1:0-1503 GCA_964464685.1 uncultured Gammaproteobacteria bacterium
CTTCGTCTGTTATTATTATAATAACATCTTCCCCTATTTTTTTCAAACAAAAAAACCGCCCCATTTTTGGAGCGATTTTTAAATACTTAATTACTGAATTACTGAATTATTTTTCTTCCTTCTCTTCAACCACCTCACTCGCTTCACTCACTTCCGTGCTCTCCTCGCCAACTTCCGTGTTTTCCGTGTTTTCACTCGTCTCTGTACCACCTTCTTGCACCACATTAATTTTCCAACCAGTCAATTCTGATGCTAAACGGACATTTTGACCACCGCGACCAATTGCCAAAGAAAATTGATCATTTGGTACGTTTACTGTAGCCTCTTTTTCTTCTTCATTCAATTCTACTGAACTAATTTTGGCGGGAGACAAAGCATTTTTAATATAAGTTTCAGCATTATCATTGTATTGAATTATATCAATTTTTTCTCCACCCAATTCTTCAATAATAGTGGTGATACGAGATCCACGTTGACCAATACAAGAACCAATCGGATCAATCGTATCTTCATCAGTAAAGACAGCTACTTTGGAACGGTAGCCCGGATCACGAGCAATACCTTTTATTACAACAGATTCAGCATTAATTTCAGGAATTTCTTCAGTAAAAATTGCTTCCACCATTTTTTTACTAGCCCGAGACAAAACAATTTCCAAACCACGAACTCCCATCTCAACTTGTTTGATAAAAAAACGCATACGAGAACCAGTCCGGTATTGTTCACCACGAATTTGTTCACTAGCCGGAAGCATGGCAGTCACTTTACCCAAATCAATTATAAATGCCCCACTACGATCACGACGTTGTACTACCCCATGAATTAGTTCGCCAACTTGTTCTTTTAATTCATCGTAAACAGTGTTGCGTTCGGCCTCACGTAAACGTTGAATAACTACCTGCTTGGCAGTCTGGGCAGCCATTCGGCCGAAATCTCCAGGCACTTCTAAAATGATTTTTAAAATTTGACCAACCTTGGCTTTTTTATCATGCTCTTTGGCCTCGGTCAACATGATTTGTGTTTTTGGATTAAACTTTACCAAATCTTCAATTTCTTCTTCGGTCAATTCGCGATCTTCCTTCATTGCCTCTTCACGACGACGAGACAATTCTTCTTGATCAGCTTCCAATTTTTCTTCCTCAATATCTTCCACTACTTCTTTTTCATCCCACACTTTCATATCCGTTGTTTCTGGATCATAAATCACCTGAATATTTTGCTGACGATTACCAAAATCTTTACGATAGGCTGCCGCCAACGCAGACTGAATCGCATCTAATACCTCACTAAATTCCAAACCCTTTTCATCACAGATAAACTGGATGGCTTTTGTTATTTCTGACATAAATTTGTTTATTGGTTAATTAGTTAATTGGTTTATTAGCCCCCACCAGGGGTCGGAATAACAACCGGAATATTATTTAAAAAAGAAAGTAGCCTATTAAGCTACTTTATATAAATATATTATAACACATTTTTAAAGTTTTGTCAATACCCACAAAT